>CAZEZI010000101.1:0-8456 GCA_964516315.1 uncultured Thioalkalispiraceae bacterium | reverse complement strand
CAGATGATACCGTAAAACGTGTTGACAATGACTTTAGCGAAGAACTCAATCGCTACCGTTATCGTTTAGGGCTCTCACAAATTCTGACAAAAAACTGGATAACCAGCTTTAACTACGAAGCCATTGCAGAAAAAGGTTTTCTTAATAACCCTTATCGTTCTGCACGCGTTTTAGGTGCCTATGTACCTGAAGTTTATCCATCCACACGAACCAGTGAAGCTTTCTCCTTTCGGTCTTTAACTTATTTTGACTGGCGCGGCTCAGTTCGCTTTGATTATCGGTTTTATACCGACACATGGGGCATCGAGAGCGACACGATTGAAATTGGCTTTAGCAAATACCTTGGAAATAAAAATGTTTTTGAAGTCTCATATCGGCTGTATTCTCAGAACAAAGCCAGCTTCTACAGTGATAACTTTGGTGCTGAAATGGTTTATATGGCCCGAGACAAAGAATTAAGCACTTTTTCAGATACAACATTAAAAGCCAAATATACTTATCATATGTTTGAAAATGATAATGGCTTCTTCAACAAAGGTACCTTCACAACATCACTTGGCTATATTGAATTTGAATATGATGACTTTACTGATTATAAAACTGGGCAACCCTATTCTTATACCGCCTGGGTGGCACAAATATTATTATCATTATGGTATTAAAACAGGTAACTTCTTATGATTAAAAAAATCTCCTCCCTTATTATTTTCAGTTTTTTGTTGCTAAACAGTGCAGCAATACTGGCTGAAGAAACAACTAATGCCGGTGCTCCATCCGATGAATTACGCTCATTAGACAGCAGAATACAAAACCTTAAAAAAGAAGTACTGGATCTGAACCGTGATCTGTTTATGTTAGAGGAAGAGCTGCTGTTTCCTTCTAATACTCAAATCTCTGTATTTTTATCAATAGATATCGGCAACCTGTTTCAACTGGATTCTGTACAAATCAGGCTCAATGATAAAATTGTAGCCAATCATTTATATACTAAACGTGAAGTTGAAGCATTAAAGCGTGGTGGTGTACAGCGCATCTACACCGGCAACCTGCCATCAGGTAAACATGAGATTGTTGCCTATTACACCGGGATTGGCCCGAATAACCGCCCGTATAAACAAGGTTCAACAACCATTATAGAAAAGACCAGTGCTGCCCAGTTTGTAGAACTGAAAATAAGCGACAACACTGTAAAACAACAACCCCAATTTGAAGTTAAAGTCTGGGAATAATATCCATCATGTTTCTGTCTCGCCATTACATTCAACAACTGCTCTCAGCCTCTGCGCTGATAGTCAGCTGTGCTTTCCTGCCAGTGAATGCAGATGAGTATAATGAAAAATTCCCTGAACAAACCGTCCAGGATTTACGTTACGGCGAAGCATTATATAACTTTTACCAGAGCAAATATTTTTCGTCTCTGACTAATCTGATGGTTGCAGACAAACAACAACCTATCACCAAACAAGGTAATGATCCCGAACTATTAAAAGGAGGGTTGTTTCTAGCCTACGGTTTACACAATCAGGCACATGATGTATTCAGCAAATTAATTGCCGCAAATTTACCCATTCATATCCGTGATCGGGCTTTTTATTATCTGGGGAAACTGTTTTATAAAAAGTCATACTATGATCGTGCTGTTTCAGCACTTACCAGTATAACAACAACCTTGCCCTCCTACTTTAATGACGAAAAACTGCATCTGCTGTCCAATATTTACTTACGCAGCAAGCAATTCGACAAAGCAACACAATTACTTGGCAAGTTTTCCAATAATAGTGAATGGGCTTATTACGCACTCTATAATATAGGTGTTGCATTCATACGTGAAGGAAAGTATGAAGAAGGGATAGAGCATTTGCGTCAAATAAGCAGTATCAACGCCAATACATCCGAAATCAATGCACTGGTTGATAAAGCCAATCTGGCCATTGGCTTTGCCTACATCCGCAACAACCAGCCTGATCAAGCACCGCTATTCTTGCGTCAGGTGCGGCTCGAAGGCCCGCTTTCAAATAAAGCCCTGCTCGGGATCGGCTGGGCATATAGTTCACGCGAACAACATAAAAAAGCACTTCGCCCGTGGATGGCATTACAAACAAGAGACTCAGTCGATACAGCTGTGCAGGAATCGATGCTGGCCATTCCATATACACTGGAACAAATAAAAGCCAATACCAATGCATTAGGGCATTACAGGAATGCCGTTGCTCTTTATGACCAGGAACTTAAATCTATTAATTCAGTAATTAACATTGTGGAAGGTGGCGAACTGATAGCATCTTTAAGTAAAGTGCTCAAAGCAGAAAAAGAAGATAACGACTTTCGGCTGACCACCCCACCGGTTTCAGTAGCAACACCCTATATCGAAAAACTGATTGCAAAACATGAATTCCAGCAGGCTTACCTGAATTTACGTGATTTACTTTTCCTGCAAAAAGTACTCGAACGCTGGACAAACCAGTTTCCTGCCTACGAACTTATGCTCGAAGAACGCCAGTTGCGTTACCAAAATAAATTGCCTGAAATAAAAAATGATGCCCGAATCAATAAAATCGTTGCTTTAACATCTGAAAAAGATACTTTCAGCAAAAAACTAACGCGTATCAAGACTCAAAAAGACATATTCGCACTCGCCACAGCAAAAGAAAGAAAGGCACTAAAAAAACTTAATCGTATTGAAGATGCTCTAAAAAAATTAAATAGCAGTAAAGAGCTCGAAAAACAAAAGCACAAATTCCATATATTAAAAGGCATGATGGTCTGGAAATTATCCCGTGAGTACATACCACGGTTATGGAAAGCAGAAAAACAACTTAAGCTAGTTAAAACGGCACTGGATGAAACAAAAAATGCAACTAAGTCCATAAAACAGGTATGGAACTCCGCACCCACACGTTTTGCAGGTTTTAATGAAAAAATCATTGAGAAAAAAACACGTATTATTCGTTTAAAAACAAAACTTAAATATTTAATGGGGCAACAGCAACGATTTCTGGTTCTAATGGCAATGCGTGAATTAAATAATAAACAGCGTGCACTGAAAAAATACCATGCGCGAGCACGTTTTTCCGTGGCACGTTTATACGACAAAATTGCCTTATCATCTTCAAAGCAGCAAGGTGATAACCCATGATCAGGAATATTTTAATCGGATTTTCTGTATCTGCAATTCTGGCAGGCTGTGCAACCGGAAGAAACGCCCCCACGATTGCCAGCATTGAAGATAAAGAACTGGTGATTGAAAACATTAAAGTGCAACCCATCGAAAGAAAAAGTGTTGTCGCAAAATATAAAGAGTTTCTCCGCAGCGTTCCCGTCGAGGATATCTACAGCGATGCACAACGCCGTCTTGCCGATCTGGAATTAATGGCAGGAGAGGACAAAAGCACATCCGATGACGATCCGATGTCACCCGCAGGTAGACAACAACTTCGCTCTGCTATTAAACAATATACCCGTTATTTACGAACGCACAAGAATGCCAAAGAAAATAAACTGGTCCTGTATCAACTTGCAAAAGCCTATTCGCTGCTTGCTGAACCTGAAAAAGAGCAAAATACCCTCAACAGGCTAAAACGGGAATTCCCACAATCAAAATACAATGATGAAGTTAATTTCAGAGTCGGCGAGACCTATTTTGTACTAAATAAATACCGGCTGGCAGGAAAAGCGTATAGCAATATTGTTGCTAACCATAAAAATTCATTGTTCTTCGAAAAAGCAATGTACAAATATGGCTGGACACTCTTTAAAAGAAATAAATACCCACAAGCACTGGAACAATTCGTTAATTTACTGGATATAAAGAACTCACAGGGTAAATTAGCTCGGGTAACATTATCACCCGGCATTAGTCGTAGCGAAAAAGAATTACTCACTGATACCTTACGTGTTACCAGCCTGACCTTATCATATCAACAAGGTGCACGTACCCTTACTCGTTACCTGAAAGCATCAGGGAAAAAACCGTATGAGCCGCTTCTTTACCGGGCATTGGGCAAGCAGTATCAAAACAAAGACCGCATTATAGATGCTGCCGATACTTATATGGCTTATGTTAAACGTGCACCTAATGACCCGGATGCCCCCGTATTCCATCAAGATGCTATTACAGCGTATAAAAAAGGCGGGCTGGCAACGTTAGTTATTAAATCAAAAGCCGAGTTTATCGAGCGCTATAATACAAAAAGCTATTACTGGCGAACACAAAGTAATGAAAAACGCAATTTTATTAAACCATTACTCGCAATACATATTAAAGATCTGGCAACACACTTTCATGCAACAGGAAGAAAATCACGCAAGCGCAGTAACTATCGCCAGGCGGCTAAATGGTATGGCGAATTTATTAACATGTTCCCTAACGATAAAACCAGTGCCAATATGAATTTCTTACTGGCCGAATCACTGAACGAGTCAGGTCAGTACCAAAAAGCCATTCTGGAATTTGAAAAAACAGCCTATGGTTATGCCAGCCATAAAAAAAGCGCAGAAGCAGCTTATGCAGCTATTTTAATCTATCCTAAACTACAAAAAGTAGTACAAACAAAGAAAAATAAAGACACTAAAAAGCTTGTCACCATTTGGCAACAAAAAGCCATTGCCAGCGCACTACTGTTTAGTGAGAAATTTCCGCAAGATAAACGTGTCTCATCTGTACTGGCAAAAACCAGTGAAACCCTTTATGCACATAAACATTATCAACGCGCCAACCAGACAGCACGTTCGCTGCTTGCTAAAAAATCAAAATACTCTACTCCACGCGATAAACGTACTGCATGGATCATTATTGGGCACTCTGAATTTGCACTGGCAAACTATGCTAAATCTGAAAAAGCATATAAACAGGTACTCCGCCGTACTGCCAAAAAAAGCAAACTCTATAAACCCATGCAAACACGTTTAGCTGCCAGCATTTACAAGCAAGGTGAATTAGCTAAAGCAGCCAATAATAACCAACTGGCTGTATCTCATTTTTTGCGGTTAAAGAAAGTTACACCTGACTCACCGCTATTAGCAACAGCAGAATATGACGCTGCCACTCTGCTTATAAAAGAAAATAAACTAAAACGGGCTTCACGTATTCTGGAAAAATTCAGAAGAACTTATCCAAACAGGAAAAAATTACAACAGGGTGTTACAGAAAAACTTGCGTTTATCTACACAGAAACAAAACAATATACAAAAGCTGCACGTGAGATTGAAAAACTTCTTGCAACCAAAGGTAATGCCAACTTTAAGCGTGACATGACATTACAGGCAGCAAACCTCTATCTTAAGGGTGGTAACAAAAACAATGGAATACGGCTCTATAAAAAATACATAAAAAAATACCCACTGCCACTGGCAGAAGCAATGGAAGCCAGAAACACCATGGCTGAACATTACAAAAAAACACGCCAATTAAAAAAATGGGGTTACTGGTTAAAAGAAATCATTAAAGCCGATGCAAAGGGTGGCCGCCAGCGCACAGACCGCACTAAATTTCTTGCTGGGAATGCGACACTGGTCTTGGCGAAACCGCTTCGCACTCAATATAATAGAGTCAGATTAAGAATTCCGTTAAAGAAAAGCCTGAAAAAGAAAAAACGTTTAATGCAAAAAACCATTAAAGCTTACCAGCAAGCTCTCAATTATAAAATTGCTGATGTATCAACGTCTGCAACTTATCAGATTGCGGAAATATATAATGATTTTGCACGCGCACTAATAAAATCACAGCGTCCCAAAGGCCTGTCGGCAGACGAAAAAGAACAGTATGATATTTTACTGGAAGAGCAGGCCTTTCCATTTGAAGAGAAAGCTATTGATATCCATGTTGCTAATGTAAAAAATGTTAATACCGGTATTTATAATAACTGGATAAAGAAAAGTCTCAAACAACTTTCAAGATTACAACCAGTACGCTACGCTAAAACTGAAAAGGTAGAACGGTATGTTAATGCTATCCATTAAAAACACACCAATACCTCTACGTAACATTCTATTTGCAATGGCAAGCTCTGTGTTACTCACTGCTTGTCTGGCAACTACGCCAGAAAAACAGAGCGATGCACCTGTTGCACCACAGGCGCAAGCAGCTTACCAACGTGCAGTTGTTGCAATGAAAGCAGGACAAACTAAACGTGCCTTTCGCTTATTTAACTCTATTAGCAAAAAATATCCCGGATTTGCCGGGCCACAACTTAATATTGGCCTGATGCACCTGCGCAAGAACCGTTTAAAAAAAGCAGAAACAGCTTTTAAACGTGCCATCCACATCAACCGTGATAATGCCGTTGGCCATAACTTGCTGGGTGTAGTTTACCGGCGTAGTGGAAAATTTATTGAAGCTAAAGAAGCCTACGAGAAAGCACTTTCAAAAAATGCAAAATATGCAAATGCACACCTTAATCTGGGCGTTTTGTATGATTTGTACATGAATGACCTGAAACGTGCGCTGCATCACTATGAACAATATCAAAAATTTTCAGTGCGTGCCGATACCAAAGTGGCGAAATGGATACTGGATCTGAAGCGGCGTGCAAAAACCACACAAACAACAAACCAGCAGACGCAAAGGGGGAACCACGGATGAAAATACCATATCGCTATTTATTTATTATACTTTCGCTTACCGCTAAACTCACCCATGCTGAAGACAGGTTGAATCTGGATGGTACTGCAATTATCGGTAATCAGGAATTACCAAAGGTGCTTTATATTGTGCCATGGAAAAAATCTGAAGTGCCTGATATGAATCAGCCACCATTAGAAAGTTTAATCGATGAAGCACTCCAACCCATTGACCGTGAAGTGTTTCGTCGCCAGGTAAATTATTATCATGCATTGCATGATAAATCAGAATCAAGTAAAAAATAAATTTAGGTTTTATTAGGAGAAAAGTCATGTATACCAGTATTGTTGCATTCTTTCAGGAAGGCGGTTCATTTATGATACCCATTGCTATTGTGTTAGCCATTGGCACTGCTATCGCCCTTGAACGCTATATTTATCTTACCCAGTCAAGAGCACGCAACCGAATGTTGCTTAAAAAAATTATGCCACTAATGCAAAGTGGTGATTTTAAACAGGCTTATAGCGCTTCGAATAAATCCAGGCAACCTATCGCAAAGATTTTAAACTCTGGTTTGTCAAAGTATAAATCTGCTCAGGATCGGGATGACATTGAAGCTGCGATGGAAGAAAGTATGCTGGAAATTATTCCTCGTCTGGAAAAGCGCACACACTATCTGGCTATGTATGCCAACATTGCAACTTTGCTTGGATTGCTCGGAACCATTATTGGTTTAATTAAAGCCTTTACCGCAGTGGCCCAGGTTGACCCAGCATTAAAAGGCGAAATTCTTTCGACCAGTATTTCGGTTGCAATGAACACTACCGCATTCGGTTTAATGGTTGCCATTCCGTTATTACTCGTTTACACCGTTATTCAAACCAAAACGACAGAGATTGTTGATAGCCTTGAAATGGCAACGGTTAAATTTGTAAACCTTATTATGCAACGCAAAAACAAGGCATAGTATTTACCATGAGTAGAATACGTCGCAGACAGCTTCGGCACAAAGAAACACCGGAACTTAACATTACGGCCTTTATGAACTTAATGGTCATCCTTGTGCCGTTCCTGTTAATTACCGCTGTTTTTAGTCACCTGACTATTCTCGAGCTAAATTTGCCCAGCTCCGGTGCCGCGAGTAAAAATAAAAAACCTGACTTTGAGTTGCAGGTTATCATTAGAAACAATTTAATTGTATTGGCTGACAGCCGTGGTGGTTTAATCAAACGCATAAAAAATAACAAAAAAGGTTATAACTATGCTTACCTTGCTAAAACACTAAAACAAATTAAATCACGTTTCCCAAATAAAACCAATGCTTCTATCTTATCTGCACCTAATATCAGCTATGAAACTCTGGTCAATGTAATGGATGCTGTACGCAGCTATCGTGCAGTTGATGATGGTGAAATAATTAATGCTGAACTTTTTCCTGATATTTCCATCGGGGATGCTCCTTAACAAAGATTATAATTATGTCTGAATCCCGTCGTACAAAAAGAATGGCTCGCCACCATAAGCGAAAAAAAACCATCGCTTCGTTGAATATGGTTTCGCTGATGGATATTTTTACTATTCTGGTTTTCTTTTTACTGGTGACATCATCTGAATCTGAAGCCTTACCAACACCAAAAGCTATCAAGCTACCCGAATCCACTGCGGAAAAAATGCCCAGGCAAACCATTGTAATAATGGTCAATAATAAAGATATTCGCGTTAACGGTGAGTTTGTTATCAGTGTAAAGCAGGCACTACGCAGTCGAACCACGACTATTCGCCCTTTATCTGTCATGCTTGCAAAATATATAAAACGAGAGGAAGCGAAGAAAAAGGGTAGTAGCAAAAAGAAAAGACGCCCGGTAACAATTATGGGTGATCAAAAAATACCCTATAA
>CAZEZI010000100.1:5745-8619 GCA_964516315.1 uncultured Thioalkalispiraceae bacterium | reverse complement strand
TTGTTCTTTATTGGTAGCATTGTTATCTTTGGAAGTATTGTCTGGTTTTTCAGAATTCTGTTTATTGTCTGACTTTTTACGGTCTGAATTATTACCATCTTTACTCGGCTGATTTTTATTTCCTTGTTTGGATGGTGTTCCCTTTTTATTCTGATTGGACTTATTTTTTTTGTCACTGGACTTTTTTCTTTCCAGTAATTTTTTATTGTAACGTGCATCTTTATGCTCAGGATTTAATTTTAGAGCCTTCTCATACTCTTTAATAGCCTGTTCAGTCTGCTCCAGTTTGGCATAGGCATTACCTTTGTTGTAATACGCATCAGCAGTATTAACTTCTTTTAAGGTGTCGATACTCTTTTGATACTGTCTGGATTTATACAACGCCGCAGCTTTCCATTGTTTATCGTTAAACAACTCGGCAGCTGTAGCAGGATCCTGTTTATAAAGTTTCATTGCTCGTTGATCTGAATTATTCCAGAGGGTATCCCATAATCCTGTATCAGTGCTTGCTTCTGCTGTTTGGGGGTGTTGTAAAAGAAATATAATGGGAATAACAAAGAGTAGCCCACGCCGGAAAACTAGTGCAGCGAATGGGATAACAAGCAACAACAACCAGGGCCCCTGTTCATACCAGCTATCTGCAGTTAATGAGTCGGTGGGTTGATTTTGTTGTTGCCCCGTTTTTGCCTGAAAGCGGTTAACTTTAAGCTGCGATGTGATATTCAGAATATCACTGTCATCAGAGGAGATAATGCTTAAGCGTCCATGACCCAGTTGACTAAATTTATTCAATGCGCCGATATTAAGTTTGGGCAAAACAATGGCGCCACTATTATCTTTAACAAAGCCACCATTGGGCATCGGGATGGGTGCACCTTCCGTTGTTGCAATGGCTAGAATGGAAATACGGTGTTGCTTTGCAACTTGTTTAAATTTGTCTGTAGCTGATGATTCGATGCCATCGGTTACTAGCAGAATATCGCCTTTTTTTATACCCGCATTTTTAAGTAAGCTGGCAGCTTTTTCTATGGCCTTGTCGGTTCGTGTGCCTTGTGCAGGCATAAGGTCGGTTGTGAGGCTTGATAACAGTGAGTCAATGGTTAAAGTATCGTCGGTTAACGGAGTAACAACAAAAGCATCGGCTGCGTAAGCAATAAGTGCAGTTTGGCCTTCGACGCGGTGTTTTAATATATCGGAAATTTTATAACGAGCACGGCTGAGCCGAGAGGGTTTAATATCATTTGCATCCATAGAGCGCGACAAATCCAGCGCAATGACCAAAGCCGACTTTTCTTTAAAGACAGGTTGAGGGCGTTTTTCCCAGACCGGGCCAGCAAGCGATACAATAACCAGGCTGCCCACAACAAAAAATACAATGGCGGGTAATGCTGTTTTTGTTGTTTGTTTGCCAACAAGCAGGTGTGGTAATAATTCAGGTGCAATAATGGACTGCCAGCTATGACTGAACAAACGATTTTTTAAAATAAAAAAGCAAAGCAGTAACAACGGGATAAAAGCAAAAAACCACATTGGCCGCAGAAAGTGAGCTTGAGAAATAAAAACATCCATCATTCTTTCTTCCACTCATTCTTATTGTTGTTAGTTGTACTATAGGGTCTGTTTTTAAATAGCGAGGTGAATGATAGCCCCACCATGAGTTTTGTCATGCTTATCAATAATGCAATAATAAAAGCAGCACCAAGTGGCCAGACATAGAGTGCACTTACAGGCCTGAACTGTTGCGACTCTTTTTTTGTGGGTTCAAGCTGATTCAGAATGTTATATATTTTAGCCAGTTGTTTTGTATCGCGTGCCCTGAAATATTTCCCGCCAGTTTGTTCTGCAATGGCGGTTAAGGTTTTTTCATCAAGATCGGCAGACGGGTTGACGCGTTGTGCGCCAAAGAAAGAGTAGCGAATCATTTCATCTGCACCAATACCGATGGTGTAAATTTTTAAACCATGTTGTGCAGCTAACTCGGCAGCTTTTAGCGGGGTTATTTCTCCGGCTGTATTGGCACCGTCTGTTAATAAAATTAATACCCGGCTTTTTGGTTTGCTATTTTGTTGCGATGTGTTTTTACTGTTTGCAGCAGTGAGGCGTTTAATAGCCAGGCCAATGGCATCACCAATGGCGGTGGCCTTTCCTGCCATGCCAATCTGCGCTTCCTGTAATAATACATTTACCGTTTTTCGGTCAAATGTCAGTGGGGTTTGTAAGTAGGCCTGTTCACCAAACAGGATAAGCCCGAGGCGATCACCTTTGCGTTGTTCTATAAATTCACTGGCAACGTGTTTTGTTGCCTGCAGGCGGTTGACTGTTCGGCCATTAATTTTGAAATCTTCAGCTTGCATTGAACCGGATAAGTCAACAGCCAGCATTAAATCCCGGCCGCTCACAGGTAACGCTACCGGATCGCCCAGCCATTGTGGTCGCATTGCAGCAAGTACCAGTAAGCACCAGGCAAGGGCAGTCAGAATAATAGTAAAAATATTTTTAGTTACATTTTGTTGAGTACTACTAGCCGTATTAAAGTCACTCAGAAAGGGAACATACAGTGCTGCATCCTGTAGGGAATTTTTCTCAGGCAATAAAAAGCGTACCAGTAAAGGTAGTGGTAAAAAGGCTGCTGCCCATGGCCAGATAAACTGTATCATTTATCTGTCTCCGGCTTGTTCTTTGGTAATGCAGCTACCCAGTTTTCGGTTGCGGTTATTAGTGGTTGAATATCAGCGTTGCTGATGCTGGTTTTTTGGTAGGGTGCCTGTATTAACAGTTGTTGAATATTGGAATCAAAGTGGTTTTCTCTGGTTAATGTATTTAACTGTTTAATCCACTGGTTACCGGTTAAATGTGCACTGGCTTCTCTGCCCA
>CAZEZI010000100.1:0-5645 GCA_964516315.1 uncultured Thioalkalispiraceae bacterium | reverse complement strand
TTTAACTGTTTAATCCACTGGTTACCGGTTAAATGTGCACTGGCTTCTCTGCCCAGATAACTCATACTGATTTGGCGTAATAGTTTAGAGAGTGACTGCAATAACTGTTGATTATCAGGTTGCTGTTGATAGTCGTTGATAATTTCCCTGTAAGCCGTCGTGGCTACTTTATTTAAAGGTTTGTATTTTATATAATGATAAAGTTTAGGTAGCAGTAGTATTGCAATAATGATCAGGCCAGCAAGCAACCACCAGCCTGTTGCCGGTGGCCACCACGATACTGCTTCGGGTAAATGGATGTCGCGTAACGGCAGGCTATTCTGTAAAGCGGGATTCAATTTTGGCTCCGTAAATTCAGTCCACGTTGCAGAGACTCAAGCAGTGGTTTATCGGTCGACAATTGAATATAAAATATCCCCAGTTTATTGCACAGATCTTTTAAATGTTGCTGGTGCTGCATAAAACGTTGCTGGTACTGGCTGCGCAAGTCTTTGTTGTAAGTATTAATGGTTAACTCTTTTTCGCCATCGGTTATTTTATAATAACCGGCAGGGGGCAAATGCTGCTCTAACGGGTCACTGATAAACAGCATGACCAGATCATTATTTCTCGACAACTGTGTCAGGCTGGATTCTGTTTTTTTATCAAAATCTCTGAAGTCAGAAATTAGAAATATCAGGCTGCCGGGACGGGTGACATTGCGTAAACGGTTAAGGGCATGGTTGGCCGACTGGTTCTTGTTGTGGACCGGTTGTTTTTTGTCCCACGCGGTGTGTCCGGCTAGTTGCTTTAAAAAATGTAAGGTAGCCGCTTTGCCTCGTTGCGGTCTCAATTCAAGGTGCTGCTGTTCTGAAAAAATAAGGCCACCGGTTCGGTCGCTGTGTCGGGTGCTGCTCCATGCCAGTAAGGCGGCGGCCTTTGCTGCCAATACAGATTTAAACATACCCTGACTTGCAAAAAACATGGCGGGGCGTAAATCAACCCAAAGTAAAACCGGACGCTCGCGTTCTTCACGGTAAAGTTTGGTGTGGGTTTTGCCGGTGCGTGCGGTTACCCGCCAGTCGATGCTGCGAATATCATCTCCGAGCTGGTAGGGACGGGCTTCATCGAATTCCATACCGCGGCCTTTAAAGGTCGAAATATAGTTACCGCTTAAACGTGAATGGATTCGCTTTGATTTAAGGGGTAATTGGCTGGCCGAGTGATGCAGTTTAATTAGTGTGTCCAGTCGTACACGCACAATATCATCTGCTGCTAAGGGTTCCATCTGTTCCACCCTTTAAGGAACCGCAATGCGTGAAATCAATGTATGGATAAACTGATCTTTGCTGATACCTTCGGCCTCGGCTTCAAAACTCAGGATAATGCGATGCCGTAATACATCATGTGCCATTTCCTGAATATCTTCAGGGCTGACAAAGTCGCGGCCAGCCAGCCATGCATGGGCTCGGGCGCAACGATCCAGCGCAATACTAGCACGCGGGCTGGCGCCATATTGTACCCAACTGGCAAGGTCGTCTCCGTAGGCTTTGGGGTTCCGGCTTGTTATCACGATTTGTAATAAATAGTCCTGCAAACTTTCAGCCATATGGATTTGCAGTACTTGCTGGCGAGCCTGAAACAGGTTTTCCTGGCTTACAACAGTGTTGTTATTGGTGGTTATTTCTTTTTGCCGGATGGCCTCATTACGATTCAGCTCCAAAATAGCTTTTTCGGAAGCGGCATCGGGGTAATCGACAAATACATGCAGCAGAAAACGATCCAGTTGTGCTTCTGGAAGTGGATAAGTGCCTTCCTGTTCAATCGGGTTTTGGGTGGCCATCACTAAAAATAGCTCAGGTAAAGTGTAAGTGGTGGAGCCGACGGTAATCTGTCGTTCGGCCATTGCTTCTAACAGTGCTGATTGTACTTTTGCCGGTGCACGGTTAATTTCATCGGCAAGTACCATATTATGAAACAGGGGGCCCTGCTGAAAATGGAATGAGCCGTCCTGTGGGCGATAAATCTCGGTGCCCGTGAGATCGGCCGGAAGCAAGTCAGGTGTAAATTGAACACGCTGGAAGTTGCCTTCAATCCCTTCACTTAGCACCTTTATCGCGCGGGTCTTGGCCAGACCAGGGGCGCCTTCGACCAGCAAATGACCATCAGCAAGCAGTGCGATAAGCAGGCGATCGACCAGTCGTTGCTGACCAATAATATGTGTATTGATGTAATTTTTGAGTTGTTGAATGGCTTGTTGTGGCACTGTTTATCCTCATCCGTTCTGATTGTTATTGGCATCGTTGTGCATATCAAATTATATAAGACTTTACCAGCAACAATCCAAGTGGTATTAACGGCTTTTTGAAATAAAGGACTGGGTACTTCCTGACACATGAAACTACACAGGATTAAGACAGAGAAAATGGAATTTAGTTTGGTATGGTTTTGTATTTTTATCGGCGAGAAAAAGAGGCAGCCGTGAATGGAGATGGCCTGCCTCTTTATCTGAAGAACTTTACCAGTTGTCGACCTCGCCGCCTGCGGCAAGTGTCAAGGCTTCTATAATGGCATCTGGCGTGCACATGATGGACATAAAACTGTTATCCCCCATCATTGATAAGTCCGGGAAGTTCATTGCAATACGAAACTCGGCAAACAGGGCATACACATTGCCATCTTGAATAACCATTTCATAGGGCAGGTGGCCGGTTGATTTTAGCTTTTTAAAATCAATTTTTTGCATTACAAACTCATCACCACTGCATTTGGTTGCCGCAGCGCCCTTCATCTGAACTCCAATAATGGTTTCATTTTTACCTTTTAAATCGACCTGGTAAACTTTGGATACCCCCGCAGTATTAGTATTTAATGCCTCAAGTACTTTTTTAATGGCTGTTTGCTGGTTGCCATATTCTGCCAGTTCGAGTCTATCTGTAAAGTTAGGCATCATCATCCAGCGGTACTGATAGTGAAGTAAATTTTCTTTTGTTGCGCCGGTTTTTGAGCCATATTCTTCTTTAAAACCTAAAATTTTCTTAAGGCTTTGCGTGATGTCTGCCAGATCTGTTTTTAGGCGGTAAGCATGTGCCATATAAGTTGGATTGGTAAAAGAGAGCTGGGTTGAATTACCAACCGTCGTTATCGTGACGCGCTGAATAGCGGCATAAATACCATTTTCTGTCTGGCTGGCATATCGGCGTAATTTGGGGCTAGAAACAATAATAATATTTGTATTTGGGTAAGGTGAATATTGGCCAACAATATCAAAACGGCCTTTTTTAAGGGCACGTTCAACTTTCAGGGTAATACCTGCGGTGTCTGTTGAATTGACCGACTGGGCAAGAATAAAGGGTTTATAAAAAGTCTCGTTACTCAACACGGCGCTTGAGTAAGCAATGGAACCAAGACAAACCAGAAAGGCTATCAATGGTAATTTTGATATTTTAATAATCATAGTAGACCCCGTTTTGTATTCAGATTTTTTATTTTTAGTAAATACAGTTGTTTAAATGAATAAAGGGAGAATAATTTTAAAAATCATTCTCCCTTTTTGCGAGTTTTAATAAGCTGGTTTTTAGTCGTCCAGCTTTCCACCTGCACCGAGTGTTAATGCTTCTTTAATTGAATCTGGTGCACACATAATAGACATAAAGCTGTTTGCTCCCATCATTGACAAGTCCGGGAAGTTTATTGCAATACGGAACTCAGCATATAAAGCATAAACATTGCCGTTTTTAACGATAAGTTCATATGGAAGGTGCCCTGAGGATTTAACTTTCTTAAAGTCAATTTGTTCCATAATATAAGCATCACCACTGCATTCGCTACGTGAATTTCCTTTCATGCTGACGCCGATAATGGTTTCATCTTTACCTTTTAAATCGACCTGGTAAATCTTGCTCACGCCGCCATTGTTATTTGTCAGTGCTTTATTTACTGCTGCCAGTGCTTCTTGCTGGTCAGAGTATTCAGCTAATTCCAGTCGATCTGTAAAATAAGGCATTAGCCACTTGTACTGGTAGTCACGTAGTTCATCTTTGGTTAAGCCTTTTTCTGAACCATACTCTTTTACAAAACCGAGGTTGTCTTTCAGGCTTTGAGTAATATCGGCAAGGTCTGTTTTAAAGCGATATACGTGTGCCATATAAGTGGGGTTAGTAAATGCAACCTGTGTTTCGTTACCTGCCACGGTAATGCTTACTCGCTGAATGGCACCGTATACACCGTTTTCAGATTGTGTGGCATAGTTGCGTAAAGCAGGATTAGTGATAATAACAATGTGGGTGTTAGCGTAAGGCGTATATTCACCTACAATTTCAAAACCGGCTTTATTGAGGCTGGCTTTTACATCAGATGTTACTTTCTGGATATCGGATGATGCTATTGTCTGCGCCAGTACAAATGGTTTGTAATAGGTTTCGGCGCTAACAACACTGGAATAAAAAAATGCGCTAAAGATAATAAATAGCGCAGAGAAGGAAAATCGGGTATTTATCTTTTTCATTATGACTCTCTGGTTAATTAGTTTTGTAATGTAATTATCCTAGTCAAAGAGTACGGCCGGGGTCTGTGCCAATGGATACATTTCAGCTAAAAATGATTTTGTAAGTGGTTTAAATTAATTGTTGCTTAAGTGCGAATACGTACAGAAAAGTCAGATGTTGCTCGCTACACTTCGAACCTGACATTAAAGAACTACACAACTTGGGATTTAATCATGAGCAATAAGAAATTAGCCATTATCGCAACAAAAGGCACATTAGACTGGGGCTATCCTCCCTTTATATTAGCATCAACAGCCGCAGCACTTGGTTATGATGTCGAGATCTTTTTTACATTTTACGGTTTGCAGCTTTTAAAGAAAAAAATGAAGGTGCAGGTGAGCCCATTAGGGAACCCGGGGATGCCTATGCCAATGGGAATGGATAAATGGTTCCCGGTAATTGGTACTGCTATCCCAGGCATGCAAAGTATTATGACCATGATGATGAAATCTAAAATGAAGAGTAAAGGTGTGGCTAGCCTGGAAGAGCTTCGCGAATTATGCATTGAGGCGGACGTGAAGATTACGGCCTGCCAGATGACAGTTGATTTATTTGACTTTGAGCCCTCTGAATTAATTGATTGTGTGGAATATGCTGGTGCAGCTAAATTCTTTGAATTTGCCGGTGATTCTGATATTTGCTTGTATATATAAAAAGGTTAAACAAACGGTAGTCTGCGTTTAAGGGTAACTTTGCCAAGTTACCCTTTTTTTTATGCTTGTCTGGTGTAAAGCTAGCATCTTGAAATGCCCCCTGTTTTAGTCGATACTTCGTAAAGTGTGCTCAAAGTTACAGAGTTTGGGTCGCGGAGCGAGGAAAATAGCTATATCTAGTTTAATACTATTCGCTTTACTGGGAAATGGCGCTTGGCGTTGTTTTGCAGATATGGTTAAATAATATACAAATTTATGGAAGAGGCAGCTCTGATGTCAACACTTGCAACGCCTGTGGCGAACCTTCATATCACACCAAGCGATAAATTACATGATTTATTAGCAGATTACCCTGATTTACTCGAACAGGCGGACGCGCATTGCTGGGCAATGCTTGAAACAGCCAAATTGCACACGTTCGATGCAAATACCGTCATGTTTAGCGAAAATATGGAGTGTAAGCATT
>CAZEZI010000099.1:0-8650 GCA_964516315.1 uncultured Thioalkalispiraceae bacterium | reverse complement strand
CTCGTTTAGCAGGCTGGTCTGTGTCAATATAAATGTTGAAATATTCTTCATTATTAAGCTAAAAATGTTAAATTTTTACCTTTCGAAGCCAAATCTGGCCTGAATTTTGCCAATAGCGGATTTTTCATATTTATTCAGCCAGTTAAATTTAAGGTTTCATCCTCTTTAGCCGATATAAAAGCATACCTTAAAGCAGAAAAGGCTTGTGCGAATAGTAAATCTTCAGCGCAGTGGGCTGCGGTGCAAAATGAACAAAATAAAGAAACCGACCTGATGGCAAAAATATTACTGAACAATGTAGAAATTGGCATGGAACTGAATGCCGATGTAGTGGATCGACAGGGACGCGTGTTATTAAAATCAGGCGTCACCCTGAATGAAAAACATGTACGTGTTTTTAATACATGGGGAATCCTTGATGTCGATATTAAAGGTGATGTCGAAGTCGAAGAAGCAAAAAAACACTATCCACCAGAACTCATTGAAGAAGCCAGTCAGCTTGCAAAAATTCACTTTCAACACAACGACCTGAACCACCCGGTCATTAAAAATCTTTTTGATTACTGGCAAAATTATTACATGGATAACAAGGTGAGCTAACCCATGGCCCGCAGTGCAGAACACATTGTCCAGGGTACGTTACAGGTTGCAAGTTTACCCACAATCTACGTCAAAATAGATGAAGCACTCAACAGCGCCAATTGCAGTAACCAATACCTCGTTGACATATTAAGTGAAGACACCGCACTTTCTGCTCGCTTGTTACGCCTTGCAAACAGTGCGATGTTTAATTTCCCCAGTAAAATTGACTCTGTTTCACAGGCCATAACCATTATTGGAACACAGCAATTACGAGCACTGGTTTTAGCCAGCTCGGTGATGAAACTTTTTAAAGATATACCGGAAGATCTCATTAATATGGAAATGTTCTGGCGCCATAGCATTGCCTGCGCTGTAAGTGCCCGAATCATTGCCTCATTAAGACGTGCTGCCAATGTTGAGTATTTTTTCCTTGCCGGACTTTTGCATGATATTGGCCGCCTTATTATGTTCAAAGAAGTACCCGCTGAAATCAGCACAGCAATGCAGCAGGCAAAACAAACTCAACAACTGCTGTTTAAAATAGAGAAAGAAATTCTTGGTTTTGACCATGCAAAGCTTGGTGGCATGTTATTAAAAGAATGGAAACTCCCGACACAACTGATTGACTCCACCGCATTTCATCACAATCCCGGACGCAGTGCCGACTTCAAAGATGAAGTGGCCATTATTCATGTTGCCGATATTATTGCTAACAGCTTGCAATTAGGCAGCAGTGGCGAGCACCTCATACCAACGCTGGACAATCAGGCGTGGGACTGCATTGGTTTACCCGATGCAATTATTAACACCGTTATTGATGAGCTACACAAACAATATACTATCGCTGTTGATTTTGTCCTCGGCGCTAGTGAATCAGATGAAGCCATAATAAGTTCGGGGGCAGCATGAGCTCTTCTGATACCAGCGACAATAATCAATACATGGCAAAAATGTACAGCCAGCTTATTGATGCACTGCACACAATTGCAACACCGGATGATGTGCTACTACAATTTGATGGCGAACCTGACACAATCACCATTCTTGATGCCGTTTGGTTACGCATACGTAAAATTATGTCGCTTAACGATATGGGGTTTTTATTGCTGGATGACGATGGTCTGGATTTCAATTTAACTTATTGCCAACCCGTGGATTCTTTTAATCATATTAACCAGATTTCCAATACCGCTATAAATGAAGGCACTTTTTCCTGGGCCTTAAACCAGAATCGTGCGGTTGTTTTACACGGGGACAAAAACCATCTGTCACGTCTGTTTCATGTTGTTGCTATCCGCGGCAAAGTTATCGGCATGTTTGTCGCAACCTTTGATTTCGATACTGACAGCATCAACGAAACAACACTCGGTCTGCTTTCTATTATTCTTTTAAACTGTGCCAATACAATCGAAGCATCTGCACTTAACATGAAGGTAAGGGAACAAAACGAAGCACTGGAAACCAAGATTGAAGAACGCACCCGCCAGCTTGCCATCGAAAAAACACGAGCAGAAGCGGCATCCATTGCCAAGAGTAACTTTCTGGCCACAATGAGCCATGAAATACGCACACCAATGAATGGTGTACTGGGCATGGCGCAAGTAATGGCCACAACAGAATTAACAGAAGAACAACAACTTTATGTTAATACTATTCTGGATTCAGGAAATTCTCTGCTGGTTGTAATTAATGACATTCTTGATTTTTCTAAAATTGAAGCCGGAAAGATGGAACTTGAAAACAGTCCCTTTAACCTGAATAAAATAACCACAGATATTGTTAGTTTATTTAAGAGTAAGGCCAGTGAAAAAAATATTCGGCTCATTTATAACATTGAAAAAAACTGCCCAACTAATTTATTAGGTGACAGTTTAAGAATAAAACAGGTCTTACAAAATCTGATAAGCAATGCCATTAAGTTTACCGAACAAGGCTCGATTACAATTAATATTTCAGGCTCGGTTATCAAGAACGACTCCGCAAGCTTAATGGTTAAGATCAGCGATACAGGGATCGGTATTGATTCTGATGCTCAGGCAAAATTATTTTCAGACTTTACTCAGGTTGATTCATCCACAACCCGTAAATTTGGTGGCACCGGGCTTGGGCTGGCAATATGTAAACAACTAATAACACTGATGCAGGGCGAAATAGGGGTAAACAGTCAACCCGGTCAGGGTGCGACATTCTGGTTTACACTAAACCTGAATTTAAATACTGATGTTCAAACACCCGTACCCCACGATAACCCCGAACTTCCAAACCAACTGATACTTCTAACTGGTTCAATTCTTCTGGTGGAAGACAATCTCGTTAACCAACTCGTCGCAAAAGCCATACTGGAAAAATTTGGTTTAATCCCAGATATCGCTAACGATGGGCTGCAGGCTGTACAGAAATCCTCAGCTAATTCTTATGACTTAATATTAATGGATTGCCAAATGCCCGTACTCGATGGATTCGAAGCAACCCGACAAATAAGAAAAAATGAGCTTGAAAATAAAGCTAACCTATACACTCCCATTGTTGCATTAACTGCCAACGCACACAACAAAGACCGGGAGCGTTGTCTGGCTGTTGGCATGGATGATTACTTACCAAAACCTATTGTTAAAGATGACCTTTATAATCTTCTCGCACAATATTTAAAGCAACAAACAAAAAATAAACAGCAACTGAATTAAGACCAGAATTCAAGAGGTACAAACAATGTCTGAAAGTAGTGTAATCGACAAAAACATCATAGCATCACTCCAGGAAATTATGGGAGATGCCTTTAGCATGCTCATAAGTACCTTTATTAAAGACACAGGTAAATTAATTCACTCTCTGGCAGAATTGCAGCAACAAAATAATTTAGAAGTTTTTACCCGCAATGTACATTCAATAAAATCAAGTAGTGCAAATGTTGGTGCACTGCAGCTTTCTGAAATTGCAGCCAATCTGGAGGCTCAGGGGAAAAGCGGTGACATTTCAAATACAGCCACATTAATTGAACAACTAGGCAAAGAATTCACTCAGGCTTACGATGAGCTTAATGCTTTAAACTAGGAACCTTATTCCCTGACTAGTCAAAACAGTCACCACCATTGCACTTACGCGCCGGACTTTGCATACGAATAATAGCCTGCGATACTATCGGAAAACGTTTATCGTTAAGGCAGTTTTGCTTTACAAAGCCGTCGCTGGTAAAGCTCTCAATTGTTTTAACAATCAGGCTATCAACCACTGGTACAATCAATTTCATACAGTAAGTAATTCTGATTTTCAATAAATTGGCATCTTGTATCGTTAACCCGGCAACTCTTTCAGTTCTAAACGATAAATTGTCATTGGGTATCTCGCCACCTCTGCTCCGGTAGTATTGAAACACTGCATCAGTTGGATTTAATAATTCAAACTTTACAAAACCATTAGCAACCTCGCTACGTGCAGTTTCCCGTGCAAGCAGTACTTTGTTTGCCAACTCATTATCCGGGTTATCGGTCGTAGCAAAACGGGCAAACAGCGGGGTGATCCCCCGTGTAAAGCCATTCCTGACGGCCGCGATACTTGCATTTTCCAACGACCCTGCCCGTACCGCCTCAAAGGTTGCATAGTTTAACGTGGTTTTCGTTTGATAGATAAAAACAAACTGAATGGCGCCCATAATTAATAACAGCATCACTGGCATTATAACCAGAAACTCTGTCATGCTCTGGCCGGACTGATGCCTCATTCTTTTTTACTCTCCGGCAGACTTTGCATATCCGGTTTTACTTCTGTTGCCGTTTTACTTTTTTCTCTACGCTGTTCCAATATTTTAATTAATGCATCTGCGGTTTTCTTTGCATGCGCGTAGAGAGGTGAGCTGTCCTTGATGTTTTTTAACATTTCCAGATATAACGCGGTTGTTTGTCTTAAAGAGATAATGCCGAGATTATGCCAGGCTTTGCTGTATTCGGGTTGTCTTATAACTGCTTCACGATATGCAGTAATGGCTTTTTCAGGTTTTTTGGTATGCGCATAGATGTTTCCAAGCCGAAACCAGATTTCTGCAACGTTCGGTGACTGCGAAATAAGGTAACTGTACTTTTCTTCAGCCAGAGCCCAGTTCTTTTCCTGATAGGCTTTAGCAGCCTGTTTCTCGATTTTAAAAATATCAGGCTGTGCTGGTGGAGTAGCACAGGCTGTTAATGTTAAAACAACCGTTCCAAACAAAAGAAGTCGACTGTTTTTGAGTATTTTATACTTATTCATATTTTCTTCTTTAAATTATTCCAGGTGTTGTTTCATTCTTCTTTCCACAGCAGCCGCATCCCCGGCGTTATATTCAAGTTTGCAGCTTGTCCGGCAAGCAACTCCAGACTAACCGTTGCATTCGGACAAATGGCAAACCGCATTGGCCGCAAATTCTCGACTATTTTTTTCACGCAGCCGTTACAGTCCAGAAACACAATATCCAGTGCGTAACACATACCAATGGTATGCACTGACGGACAAGGCTCTAACCAGAAACCTTCGCTGGAATCCAGAGCTTTCCGCGCCAGCAAACCCCGCGCCCGTTCCCAGGCATTATTGGCTTTAAAAACCTTACTGATAATACAACGCTGCGTATCAGCATCAATAACCTGACCAGTAAGCATACGGTTGCTACAACAAGCCTTCGCCCATAAACTTCATAAAAATCGGGAAGCCAAGAACAATAAAGGTAACGGGGAAAATAAACATAATCAACGGTGCAATCAGTTTAACCGGTGCTTCCATTGCCATTTTTTCAGCACGTTGAAAGCGTTCATTGCGTCGTTGTTCCGATTGCACTTTTAAAGTCTTCTTCATGCTCGAGCCTAAACGCTCGGCGGTAATAATCGCGCGGATAAAAGTTGTTACATCTTTAATCCCTAAACGGTCAGACATCCGTTGTAACGCATCGGCACGACTGAAGCCTGCACGAATATCACGCATCACGATTGAAAACTCATTGTATAACGCACCGCGTGGTACTTTATCCATCGCTTGTGTTAACGCACCAGTAAAGTTTAAACCAGCTTCTACGGACATGCTAATAAAATCCAGAAATACCGGCAAAGCACGAATAACTTCTTTTTCCCTTTTCTTGCGGGTGTCATTCAACCAGATTTCAGGGAAGTAATAACCAAAAGCCAAACCAAGCAGTGGCCAGATAATATTGTGTTCCTGCAACAAATCCATAACCAGAATAGCAGCAAACATCTGGAACAAGGCACTAACAATACGTACCCCGATAAATTCTTCTGCATTCACTAAATAGCCCACACCTGTTTTTTGCAAACGTTTATCCAGTTTGCTTAAGCTTTCAACCGAATAATTACTGCCAATATAGTAGGCAAAAATTCGAACTAGTGGCCAACACAGTTTTAACCAGGTGGGGAGCGGATCCATAAATTCACGTTGATCTTCGGGGATCACACTATTAAAAATATAACCTGCAATCATCAACGCAAGCAGACTTCCAGCAACGGCAAAACCCGTCGAGTATAAAATGAGTGTTTCCATAATTGACATATTTGTTACCTATACATCTATCGAAGTTATTTTCTGAATTGTCATATAGCCAAGGAACTCCATGACGACAATAATAGCAAGCGTGCCCCAGCCTATCGGTGTGGTAAATAATTTTGACATCGCTTCCGGTTCAATTTGCATTAAAACCACGCCTAATAAAATAGGCAGGCCCGTCATAACTTTGCCCTGCAAACGCCCCTGCGAAGTTAAACTTTCAATTTTGCCTTCCATTGTGGCTTTACGTCGCAAGGTTTGCGCCAGCGTTTCCATCACTTCGATCAAATTCCCCCCGACTTCTCTTGATATTTTTATTGCTGAAACAATAACAATAAAGTCTGGAATGGGTAGCCGTTTTTCCATATTAGACAGGCCGGTCTCCATGTCTACACCAATCCGGGTTTGACGCATTAATAATTCAAACTCCTGATTTAATGGCTGCGACTGTTCAGTCACCAGACTTTCGAAAGCCATTGGTAAACTGGCACCAGACTGTAAACTACTGGCCACCGCTAACAATGCTTCGGGAAGTTGCTGTTCAAATTTCTTAAATCGCCTTTTTCGTATCGCCTTGTATATCCACCAGGGCAACGCTAACATACCAACAGCAACAGCAATAACAATGATCCAGTTATGCGATAGCAACCATGCAAGTACAGAAAAAATAACAACACTAAAGATATTTAATAAAAACAGGCGTTGCGGGTCAACATACATAAACATGTCTCCCAGGCTATTCGTCGTGCTTTCACTGAACGTTGCCTGGTACTCCTGCCAAAATTTACCAAAAGCTTTTAAACCCAGCCATGCAAAAATACCTGCCGCGACTGCTAATAAAATAATTGCACTGTAAAATAGAATGTTTTCCATTTTTATTAACCTATATTATTAAATATACTCATATCGACATCTAAACCACGCTTGCGCATTTGCTCGTAAAATTCCGGCACCTGTCCGGTTGCAACAAAGCGTCCTTTTAGTTTACCGTCTTCGTCATAACCTTCCTGCTCATAACGGAAAATATCCTGCATTTGAATAATCCCCGTTTCCATACCAGTGATTTCAGTGATGTAGGTAATTTTTCGACTGCCATCAGGGAAACGATTCTGCTGCACAATAATATTAATTGCTGAAGCAATTTGTTCACGGATCGCCTGAATCGGTAATTCCATGCCCGCCATTAATACCATGACTTCCATCCGTGACAACATATCACGCGGCGTATTGGCATGCGCGGTTGTCAATGAACCTTCATGACCGGTATTCATTGCTTGCAACATGTCCAGTGCTTCTGCACCACGACACTCACCGACCACAATTCTGTCTGGACGCATTCGCAAGCAGTTTTTTACCAAATCACGAATCGTTACCTGCCCCGTGCCTTCAATATTAGGTGGCCGAGCTTCCAGAGTAACCAGGTGTGGTTGTTGCAATTGCAATTCAGCCGCATCTTCTACGGTAATTACCCGCTCACCTTTTGGAATGTAGTTGGATAAAACATTTAATAATGTTGTTTTACCCGAACCGGTACCACCAGAAATAATAACATTCTGCTTGTTAACCACCACGGTTTTAAGAAAGGCCATCATCTCCGAGCTGATCGCACCAAAATTAACAATATCCTGATCAGATAATTTTTTAGTTGAAAATTTACGAATAGTAATACAGGGGCCACGCAAAGCTAAAGGTGGAATAATTGCATTTACCCGTGAGCCATCCTTTAAACGTGCATCTACCATTGGCGAGCTTTCATCAATACGTCGACCTAACGGTGAAATAATACGTTCAATAGTCGACATTACCGCATCATGGTCACTGTAGATAACGTCGGTGTGTTGCAACTTACCATTACGCTCGATATAAATATCATCAAACGCATTAACCATGACTTCTGTTATCGATTCATCAGCCAGTAATTCTTCCAATGCACCAAGACCAATGGTTTCGTTCAACACATCTTTTGCCAGCACATCACGTTTAACATGCACTGGTAAACCTTCGTCAATATCATCAATGATTTCATTAATCATTTTACTGACTCTGTCACGTAATTCTGAATCGCTCCAGTTGCTAATGTCAGTACGCTGCAAGTCCATGATGCTGAGTAATTCCTGATGAACATGGCTACGCCACATCAGTAACTCATTACGCAATATTTGTTTAACGTCACGAAGTTCCTGGGTACTGTTAACGTCACTTTGCTCTAGCTTACGACGTTTTTTATCCTGCTCATCATACTCCGAAGAATCAAAGTGAATTCGGTAATTTGCAATACAGACAACATCACTTTCGGCTAACGGTCCATAGCGTTCTGTTATTTTCTGATCATTAACGTAAGTACCTGCTCCGTCACTTTTATCTTCTATAAAGAGACCATCTTTCTGTTGTTGAATTTCCGCATGCACGGGTGCAATACTCCAGCCACGGAGGTGAACAAGATTATCTCTATTCTTACCGATACTGCAGTGGTTAAGCACACAACGTAGCTCGGCGACTTCAACGTCCTTATTTGTTTTTACACTAATATTAAACATTTAATTCACCTTAT
>CAZEZI010000098.1:0-8730 GCA_964516315.1 uncultured Thioalkalispiraceae bacterium | reverse complement strand
AAATAAGGACTAATTCAAAACGGTTTTTTACATTTTCTAAACAATCTTCAACGGTGACGCGTGCCATGCAGTTTTACTCCGAAAATCAATAACTTAATAAGTAATGTTTGGGTATTTTAGAATTAAATAGCAATAAATGTCTTCAACAGCCAGCTTTCTAAAATTTGAACCTGATATTATAGCGCCATCACGCCAGGATCGCTAGCCATGCCATTTATTATTAGGATATTTGCTGCTTAAGACTCTAGCAGTCCCGCCAACGTTGCCTGTTCACGTTGCGATAACACCCCGATTCGCTGCCGCTGCGCAACAACGATGCAGCGCAATTGCTGTACGGCCTCGTCAAAATCATCATTAATAATAAGGTAGTCAAATTCGACATAATGCGACATATCGTTGGTTGCGTCCTGCATTCGGCGGGCAATGACTTCAGCCGAATCCTGACCGCGGGCATTCAGGCGTTGCTCAAGCGCGTCACGCGATGGTGGTAAAATAAAAACAGAAATGGCATAGGGCATTAATTTGCGCACTTGCTGTGCACCCTGCCAGTCTATTTCCAGAATAACATCTTCCCCTTCACGAAGTTGCTCTTCCACTGCCTGCTGCGAGGTACCATAATAATTATCGAATACTTTAGCGTCTTCCAGAAAAGCCCCCGCTTCGACCATTTTTTCAAACTCGTCAGTACCAATAAAATGATAATGCACACCATCCTCCTCGCCCGGGCGCATCGCCCGCGTGGTGTGCGAAACAGAAACAGCTATACCGCTGGTTGATTTAAGCAAGGCCTCAACCAGGCTGGTTTTACCTGCACCTGACGGAGCCGAAAAAATATAGAGCTGACCGCTATAAGAGGATTTCACCAATTTTATTCTCCAGGATAATTAAGCATGACTCGAACAGATGAAAACGGAATATTTTATACCTTATTATATAGACGAACCATAGTACTTTTTGCTTTGTATATACAAATCACTCGCTTGTTTACCTGTCTAAATCTCCAAACAACTGTTTTAAAACACCGATACGATCAAGTGCAGAGGATGTCAGTTTTTGTGCAGCAAGCATCGTTGTTTCATCGGCCGCTGTTTCAACAATCGTATCGTAGAAGGCAAAGCTTCGGTCACAACAGGCCCATAATCGCTGTAATTCCTGACCACCACTATTAAACTTTTGTTTCATATAGGCATTGTATGATTTAAGTTGCTCAAGATTTTTGGTGATATCTTCACCCGGAGAGATGGTATGACTTAGTGCATCTTCATTATTATTGATCTGTTGTTGTGTTTCTTTGGCAAGCGATTTTATTTCGGGCGTATCTACAGTGATCACATTCATTTGTTCTGCTAAATAACGATCAATATGGATCGCTGCTGCCAATAGATCGGCTTCGCTATGAATAGCTTTAGGATCAAGCCGAGGTTCATCCGTCTGGCTTTCACGTTCCTGGTGGTAAGCATGTCGCCGCTCGGCTCTGAGTAAGGCTGCATGGCCCAGTTCTTCACGAGCCAGTATTTCAGCATACTGGCGTACAACCTTGTTTTCTGAATCTGCCGCAACGTGTGTGTAAAAACGAAAGGCGATTTCTTCATTGTGCACGGCAAAGGCCAATGCCCTGTAGGGGCTACTGTGATATGGATCGCAAGCTTCATCATTGTAGCTGGTGGAAACTTGCGGATCACTCCAGTGAACAGCCCCAATATCGGGGTTCTCGTTAATGTCTTCCTGTGCCATCCATTCCAGCAACAGGCGTTCGTGTTCCTGCTCTTCAAGTACCATGCGCTCAAACAAGGCAGCGGAAGAATCATTATTCCCTTCGCGCATACAAATAGCTAATTGTGTATAACGGCGTATAGCTTCACGTTCTGCCTGCAACGCAATTGACATTAAATCACTGGTATTTTTCACATTGGTCGATAACATATTTTCTACCACCTATGGATATTTGCTCTACGCCTTGATTTTAATTCTTCTCTAATCTATACCATTAAAGATGCGACAAAATGACACATATCTTCCTTGATCTATATCATTATTAAGGTGCATTTAAAGGTGCGACGAACTAACGCACATACTCTCCTTGACCTATATCAATTTAAGATACGTTAAAGGTGCGTCAAAATACCGCACATTGAAAGTATATAACATAAATGTGCCTCGAAATGTCGCTGGCTGGATTTATAAATTAAGCCTTACATGATTTCAGGAGTGGATACCACTTGTTGCATATATTAGATAACGGTGTAATACGAGGCATGAATTGCCGCAAAGCCATTCAATTCCTGTTATTACTTATGCTGCTGTGGCTAACCACTGGCGTTACTCTTGCCAATTCAGAATTACCGCGTTTTATTAATAGCCTCAATGCCCAGGAAATATTTCCCACTTCGGACAAACTGGGTGCACCCACCGGTAAACCATTAGTGGCACCCGCTTACAAAAATGGTAAGCAACTCGGTTTTGTCTTCCTGACATCAGATTACGTCAACACAACCGGCTATTCAGGCAAACCCATACACCAGCTTGTTGCCATTGATATGCAAGGAATAATCAGGAAAGTTTCACTAGTTGAACATCATGAACCTATTGTGCTGATAGGTATTCCCGAAAAACGTATTACGGCTGTTCTTAAGGATTATGAAGGTCTGGACGTTGGCAAGCTGGTTCGGACAACACAGGATCACCAGGTTGATGTTGTCACCGGTGCCACTGTGACGGTAATGGTTATGGATGACAGCATTCTGCGATCGGCCATCAAGGTTGCACGTCATTATGGTTTGTCTGGACTGGCGCCTGAACGCAAACAAACCGGCCCGATTGCTTCGGTTAACCCGCAAATCAATGTTATCAAGGATTGGCAGACTCTGGTCGATGAGGGCTCGGTGCATAGCCTGAAAATTACTGTCGAGCAAATCAACCAGGCCTTTAAGAACACGGGTAACCCACAGGTGCTGGATTTTGCTGAAGAAGGTAACCCGGATGAGATTTTTATCGAACTTTACGCCGCGGTTGTTTCTATTCCCAGTATTGGCCGAAGCCTGCTAGGAGAAAGAGAGTACCTTAATCTTCAAAAAAAACTACAACCCGGTGAGCAGGCCATCTTGCTAGCAGGAGCGGGGCGTTTCTCATTTAAGGGTTCCGGTTATGTTCGGGGAGGGATTTTTGATCGCTTCCAGATTATTCAGGGAGACACATCTATCCGCTTTCATGACCGGGAGCATAAGCGCCTGCACCGACTGGCCGCCAAAGGGGCGCCGAGGTTAAAGGATGTAGACTTATTCAGAACACCTGCCAATTTAAAATTTAATGCTGTCTCTCCCTGGAAGTTGCAATTACTGGTAAGCCGTGAAATTGCCCCAACAAAAAAAGTTTTCCTCACCTTTGACCTGAATTACAGTGCACCAAAAACCTATCTGCTATTTACAGAAGTGGAGGAAAAAGAGGCAGCTTCATCTCAACAGGCTAAGCCAATCTGGGTAAAAATGTGGGAGCTCAAATCTGTTGAGGCGGCTGTGCTTGTATTTGCACTGGGTGTACTCACCCTTATCTTTTTTTTCCAGGACTGGCTGGTCAAACGCCCCAAACTTACTGACCAGATTCGGGTCGGTTACCTCATTTTTACCCTGTTCGTTATCGGCTGGTATTTTAATGCGCAATTATCTGTGGTTAATATTCTTGCTATGTTTAACGCATTGGCGACCGGCTTTGACTGGAGCTACTTCCTGATGGAGCCACTTATTTTTATTCTCTGGGGTTCGGTAGCAGCCGCATTATTATTCTGGGGACGTGGACCTTATTGTGGCTGGTTATGCCCGTTTGGTGCCTTGCAGGAATTAATAAATCGGCTTGCCAAAGTATTTAAAATTAAACAGCTCTCCGTGCCGTGGGCAATTCATGAGCGCATCTGGACTTTCAAGTATCTCATTTTTCTTTTGTTGTTCGGCTTTTCACTGTACTCACTGGAATGGGCAGAACGCCTGGCCGAAGTGGAGCCTTTCAAAACAGCTATTATCCTGAAATTTGTCCGTGAGTGGCCTTACGTCATTTTTGCACTGGCGGTACTGCTACCAGGTATTTTTATCGAACGTTTTTATTGCCGCTACCTGTGCCCCCTGGGTGCTGCACTGGCTATTCCCGGCAGAATGCGCATGTTTGCGTGGCTTAAACGTTACAAGGAATGCGGCGCACCTTGTCAACGCTGCGCTAATGAATGCATGGTTCAGGCAATACATCGTGAGGGTGAGATCAATGTAAACGAATGTCTTTACTGTTTGCATTGTCAGGTTGTTTATTCAGACGACCATGCCTGCCCTGTTGTTATCCAGAAACGGCTAAAAAGAGAACGCCACAGTGCACGCGCAACATCGCCTGATAATGAAGAAGAGTCGGCTATTAAAGTGGCTTTAAAGCATAAAAAGCAACTGCAAGAGAACATTTGAATTAATAAATGCCTCGGTGATAGTACCAAGGTTTAATTAACTTAGCCTGTATCCCAATGGGCTTACAAGAGGAGAGTACTAATGAATAACAATGATGATGATAAAACTGAAAAAGTGAGTATTACTCGGCGCCAGTTACTCGGTGGCTCTGCCAAGTTGGCTGCATTAGCCAGTGTTGGCAGCATTACAGGTTTAAGTGTAATGACACCCAAAACGGCAGTGGCTGCATCCAAAAGTATATCCGAGGTGGCACCGGGTGATCTGGATGAATATTATGCTTTCTGGAGTAGTGGCCAGGCCGGTGAATTACGTATTCTGGGCATGCCCTCAATGCGTGAACTGATGCGCGTTCCCGTATTCAACCGCTGCAGTGCATCCGGTTGGGGGCAGACGAATGAGAGCCGAAAAATTCTTCGAGATGGCCTGTTACCTGAAACCAAGAAGTTTCTCGATTCGGGTGACCGGGGTGGCGTGTGGCTTAATGGCGATCTACATCACCCGCACATGTCATTTACAGATGGTACCTACGATGGTCGCTATATATTTGTAAATGACAAAGCCAATACACGGGTTGCGCGTGTACGTTGTGATGTCATGAAATGTGACAAAATCATCGAAATTCCAAATGCAGCGGACATACACGGGTTGCGCCCACAAAAATATCCACGTACCGGTTATGTTTTTGCTAATGGCGAGCATCGTGTTCCAATTCCAAATGATGGCAGCATTCTTGATGAGCCTGAAAAATATCACGCTATTTTTACCGCCATTGACGGCGACAAAATGGAAGTGGCATGGCAAGTTATGGTTGATGGCAACCTTGATAACTGTGACACGGATTATCAGGGGCTGTATGCTTTCTCAACCTGTTATAACAGTGAAGAAGCGGTCAACCTAAATGGAATGATGAAAAATGAACGTGACTGGGCAGTTGTTTTTGATCTTAAAGCGATTGAAGCGGGTGTTAAAAAAGGCGACTTTAAACGAATCAAAGGTGTACCTGTACTTGATGGCCGCAAAGGTTCGAAATACACACGCTATATTCCTGTGCCAAACAGTCCTCACGGCTGTAATACCGCACCGGATGGTCGCCATGTAGTCTTTAACGGTAAATTATCTCCAACCGTAACAGTAATCGATGTTAGACGTTTGCCCGATCTGTTCAAAGACAAGATCAAGCCACGCGATACCGTTGTTGCAGAACCACAGTTAGGTCTGGGGCCACTGCATACTGCTTTTGATGGCAAAGGTAATGCCTATACCACGCTGTTCCTCGACAGCCAGGTCGTTAGCTGGAACATTAAAAAAGCGATTGATGCCTACAACGGGAAAAAAGTGGATCCAATTATTAATAAGGTGGATGTCCATTATCAGCCGGGGCATAACCATACCTCGATGGGTGAAACCAAGGAAGCAGATGGTAAGTGGTTGGTGTCGCTCAATAAGTTCTCCAAGGATCGCTTTATCAATGTAGGCCCTATAAAACCGGAGAATGAACAGCTTATCGACATTTCCGGCAAGAAGATGAAAGTGGTACATGATGGCCCGACCTACGCTGAACCACATGACATTATTATCGTTCGTGCCGACATCGTTAACCCCAAGTCGCTATGGACCAAAGGTGATCGTATGTGGGCAGATGCCAGCGCGCAGGCCAAGAAAGATGGCGTTAAACTGGGTGTAGGCTCCAAAGTGGTACGTGACGGTAAAAAAGTACGTGTCTACATGTGGTCAATTGCGCCCCATTTCAGTATGGAGAAATTTACCGTAAAACAGGGTGACGAAGTCACGATTATTGTTAGCAACAATGATGCTATCGACGATCTGGCACATGGCCTGACTATTTCTAACTACGGTATTGCAATGGAAATTGCGCCACAGGCAACATCATCGGTCACCTTTACCGCTGATCGAGCCGGCGTTCACTGGTTCTACTGCCAGTGGTTCTGTCATGCGCTGCACATGGAAATGCGGGGACGTATGCTGGTTGAACCTGCCTAGTTGCTTTTTTGGAACTTAAGCAGAAAATAAGTAATCCACCAGTTGGCCATCTGCTCGCTGGTGGATTATTTTTATTATTCGTACTTTTTATTTCTTCTTATGCTCAGGCTGAAGAAATAAAGGTGACGCCGGGTTATGGCAAGTTGCAAAAGGCCATTGATTTAGCTCGCAATGGTGATACGCTACAATTAACAGCCGGAACCTATACAGGCTCGATAAACGTTTATCGCAGTCTTGTGATTTCAGGTGATAAAACCAGCATTATTGATGGTGAAGGTTCAGGGCATGTTATCAATATATCTGCACCGGATGTAGAAGTTAAAGGTTTGAGCATCCAGCATTCCGGTAATGATCTGGACAGTGAAGACAGTGCAATTTTTATTACCGACAAAGGTGACCGGGCACAGATAAAAGGCAATTATCTTGAAAATAATTTAATCGGTATTTACCTGAAAGGGCCAGAGGCAGCTATTGTTAGTAATAACACTATTATTGGCAGCCAATTTCATCGAGTAAACGACCGTGGCAATGCTATTTACTTATGGAACACACCCGGCTCAATTATTGAAAACAATAATATTCGTTATGGCCGAGACGGTATCTTTGTTAACACCAGCCGCAATAATATATTTCGCGGCAACCGGATAAGTGATTTACGTTTTGCAATACATTACATGTACACCCATGATAGTGAAATAAGCAATAATATATCGAGCAATAACAATGTGGGTTATGCCCTGATGTTTTCTGATCGACTGCTAGTAAAAAATAACATATCCACTGGCGATCATGAACGTGGCTTATTTTTTAACTATGCTAATTATTCAGTTATTGAAGGTAACCGTGTTAATGGCGGTGTTGAAAAATGTGTTTTTATTTATAACGCCAACTTTAACCAAATTAATAATAATTCTTTTACCGACTGCCAGATTGGCATTCATTTTACTGCTGGCTCGGAGAGTAATGAGATTTTTTCCAATGCCTTTATCAATAACCGTACCCAGGTAAAATATGTGGGAACACGTTATATTGAATGGTCTAAAAATGGGCATGGCAATTACTGGAGTGACAACCCTGCTTTTGATATCGATGGCAATGGTATTGCCGATCAACCCTATAAACCAAATGATCTGGTTGACCAGATAATCTGGCGACACCCAATGGCAAAATTATTACTGAACAGCCCATCCGTAAAGTTATTAAAATGGGCTCAGTCCGAATTTCCCGGCATTCATCCCGGTGGCGTCACCGACAGCTCACCATTGATGCTTCCACCCAAAATTGGCTCCGTTAAAGCAGAGGCTATTATACAAAGAGATTTACAAGATGGTTGAGCTGGATACAGCAAGCAATGTCATTTCATTACAAGCCGTAAGTAAACAATACGGCAAAGAAACAGTATTACGTGATATAAATTTAAAAGTACAGGCAGGTGAATGCGTTGTGCTGGTTGGCCATAATGGTGCTGGCAAAACCAGTCTAATGAAATTGATGCTAGGACTGACACGACCAACATCAGGAGCCATTGAAATTCTTGGTAAAAATCCAGCCTTTAGTGCAGCCGTTGCACAACGTATGGCTTTGGGTTATCTACCTGAAAGTGTTATGTTTTATGAAGCGATGACAGGCCATGAGATATTAACATTTTATGCCCAGCTTAAAGGTTCGTCTGAAGTTGAATGTAAAAAGCTACTGACGTTAGTGGGCCTGGGTAATGCGGCAAGGAAAAAAGTAGGGACTTATTCAAAAGGTATGCGACAACGACTGGGGCTGGCTCAGGCAATGCTAGGTAGTCCACAACTCCTTTTCCTTGATGAACCAACAACTGGCCTGGATCCCGTTTTGCGCCAGCATTTTTACGAACTGATTGATGGTTTACAGCAAGAAGGCGCCACCTCGATTATTTCATCACATGCACTCAATGAAGTAGAAGCAAGAGCCAGTCGTTTTGTCATTATGAAAACCGGTGCCATTGTTGCCTGTGGCACGCTTGATGAACTCTACCAGCAGGCTGCATTGCCCGTCCGTTTACAGCTCTCTGTAACACCGGGAGAAGCATCAGGTGTTGCAGAGCGATTGGGAACAGACGTCAATATCGACAAGGTAAATAACCAAAGTATCAAGCTGTCATGTTTGAAAGAAGAAAAAATGCCACTTATTCGCCACATTAGTAGTTTTGGTGAGGTGGTAAACGACATGCAAATTATGTCTCCACGGCTGGACGAAATCTACAGCCACTTTATGAACGGTGATCCATTATGAAGTTGTTATGGATACTTGCACTTAAAGA
>CAZEZI010000097.1:0-8845 GCA_964516315.1 uncultured Thioalkalispiraceae bacterium | reverse complement strand
ATGTAAGCCGGTATCTTGTGCATTGCACATTTTAATAGCCATTTGTTCTGCGGCCATTGCGCCTTCGGTGCCGTGGCTCGCTAATAAAACGGAATTTAGTGCATTCATGTTCTTAACTACCTTAAATAAAGGGTCTTAAAAAAAGAGCCGGCGCCGCCCATGTTACTGGTAGGCGCCGGCGGTTGGTTTTAACGTAGCTTTAGTAGACTACGTAGACTGCAAAGGCGATTATCAATGCAAATGCCAGCGCCATAAAGTCTTCTTTACGGTCACTACCAAAGATAGATAATGCAGAACCTCGATCGTACTTTTGTTCTTCTTCAGTCATTTTAATTTACTCCTGATATTATTAATTATGCTAAATGGTTGTTTGGATAAACATCATAACAACGACTAGCGATAAGACGGCTTTAGTAAGACCAACTATGCCACCGATAACGGCTGGCTGACCACCTGCCTGCTTCATCGATTTAAGGGTAATTTGCATACCTAAGCCAACTAAACCAAAGGCGAATAACCAGGTAATCCAGTCACGGAATGCCTTTATTTTCGCCGCCGTATGTCGTACCGCTTTGTGTGCACCTTTGAGGATTTTATTTGCTTTCTTCGACATCACTTTCGCGTTAATCAAACCACGAATTTGAGTATCATCATCAATCGACATGATTTTGGTGTTATCCATTAAGCGTTGTACTGCTGCCTTGCGATCAGCTCGCTGGATTTTGTCAAACTCAGCCTGAAGCACTGCAATTTTTTCTGCAGTAAGCAGTTTAGATGGTTTAACTTTTGCTGCCGAGTTATCGAAGTATTTGCCTTTGTAGTGTTGTGCAGGGGCAAATACACCCGTTGAAGATAAAGCGAACAGTAAAATAAAGCCTAATACAAACACGGGGAATTTTTGGAAAACCACCTCGGCTACATTTATTTTCTGAGCGCCTTCACCTTCGCGTTGCACATACCAGACAGCCAGCCACAGTACGATAATAGGTAATATCAGTACGCGTGTAATATTAAAGATTTCAGCAACCTTTAATGTTTCAATGCCATCAGGCTGGAAGGCCAATGCGGCACCGGCTACTTGTGCAGAGTTCAGGATACCTGTACCGGCCCATGCGCCAAACTGTACATAGCTCATATCCAGTACCTGGCCAACGATCGGGAACACGAACATACAACCCACACCCCATAACAGGATAGTACCGATGGTGTAAGCAATTTCAACCGATTTGGCTTGTACAACAGGTGCGGCAGCAACCGTTGCAGAAACACCGCACACACCCATACCGGCAGAGAGTACGCCGCCCATTGAATTAGGAATATTGCGTCGTGCGCCAATCCAGAGCACCATGCCAACCGAACCCAGTACAAAGAAGCCAATCATAACAATAGACAAGCCACCGAGGTTTTTAAGTTCTGCTGCACTATATAAAGTACCCAGTAAGATTACACCGGTTTTTAAACCCAGCCGCGATAAACGCACACCGTTTTCTGCCCAATGGGGGATCTTGAATACGTTAACGATGATTAAACCGGTCACAATACCAATTACAATATAGTTCAGTCCGAGTAATTTATGTATGTACTTTCCGGTGTCACCCACTTTACCCATGCTTATACTGACGCCTGCAATTTCAGGTGCAAGAAACCAGCGTACCAGCATCGCGATTAGCAAGATAAACATGCCGCCAGCAATACTTGATGAGTAGTAGTCTAGATGGCCTTTTGAGTGTGTGCCGAACCACTGCCATAAACCGACAACAGCGGCCACGAGACCAAAGTATAAAGGTATGGTTGTCAGTTCTGAACCGTATTTGTATTTCTTGCCATGCGCGAGATGCTCAATATACCCGGCAAGCATACCGCTATCGGCTGTATACCAGATAGCAAGCATAATGACGCCTATAATGAACAGGGCGGGCGATTTTTTGGTGTACACCATTGTTGTATCCTCCTAGTTTAGGAATGTATTGTTATAATTCTAAATTTTCGCACACTGGGTTATCTGCCAACTTATCCATGTGCTTTATGTTGGTATTCCGTTCACGTATTAATACATTTTTTTGTGGCATAAACAATACCGGCATCATTATATTCTAATTCTCTAATGTTATTAAAAAGTAACATTGGATATGAGTGAGGGAGAGTAATAGAACAGTTTGTATTGCTATTTGAGGAAATATTTAGTGGGATTTTTAGTTGAAGGAGAAAATCTGAAAGATCAACAGACTCTAATGTTTAACAGGCTTCTTTTGTAACTTACGTTGCAGGGTGCGGCGGTGCATATCGAGTGCTCTGGCTGCCGCTGAAATATTACCATCATGCTCACGCAAGACTTTTTGTAAATGTTCCCATTCAAGTCTTTTTATCGACATAGGGTTACCCGCAAGTTGGGTTTCAATATCACCTTCATCTTTTCCAAATCCATCAATAATATCACCAATATCGGCGGGCTTAGTCAGGTATTGTTTGGCGCCCAGTTTTATGGCTTCTACTGCTGTTGCAATACTCGCATAGCCAGTCAGAACAACGATTTTTATATCCGGTTCCTGGCTTATAATTTTATTCACAGCTTCAAGACCGGATTCCTGACCAATACGCAAATCAACGATGGCATAGTTAAATTTAACGTCAGCATTATCTAAAAGAGTGCAGGCGCTCGTAATGTTATGGGCAGTGGTAACATTAAAACCATGCCGGACTAAAGCACGAGTTAAAACATCACAAAAACTTTCATCGTCATCGAGTAGAAGTAAATTTTTAAAATCCTGATTTTCCATATTTAATGCGGTCTTTAGATTGTTACCAGGGGTAAAATAATAGTCGTTTTACTGCCTTCCGGCTCACAATTCTGTTGTGAAATGCTGCCATTTCGCCGACGTATTGCGGCGTAGGCTAAATATAAACCTAAGCCAAGCCCTAGTTCTTTTTCACTATAAGGTTGTTGGCCAATTTTGTCTAAAGCTTCATCCGATAACCCCGGGCCATGATCCGATATTTCAATTTGAATAAAATCAGTACTGTTCTCTACCGGGCTGCACACAGATATATCAATAAATTCAGGTGAAGCTTCAATCGCATTATCAATAATATTAATGAGTGACAGGCTGAGCGTTCTGTCTGTGTATAAACTATTTGAAATATCAGGGTTACAATGAAAACTTAAGTTGATATTTGAGTGAACCGCATGTATTTCAGTAATGATTCCCTGAAGATACTGGCAAACAGGTTGCTGTTGGCTGTCAAATAAACTGGATGATGCACCGACGGATGCTGATAAGTCTGTTAGTGATAACTTGCAACGGTTAATTTGTTTTTTAAGATTATCAAGGTCAGATAAAACAGCAGCGTCTGCATTTTCAAGTTCCTGCTCAATCTCATTAACAAGTAGTGCCATTGTGCCCAATGGTGTCCCCAGCTCATGCGCTGTACTGGCGGCAAGCGTACCAAGAATAACGAGTTGCTCATCGCGTATTGATTGCTCACGTGCACTTGTGAGTTGTTTTTGTTGATGGCGCAAGGTATTACCCATCCCGTAAACATAATAGGTTATTAAACAGGCATTGAGTATAAAAGCCATCCACATGCCAATGAGGTGTAAATTGTATTCTGATGCACCGCTATTTCCATGCGAACTATGTCCTATCGGTAACGGCTGATAGTAAAACATCAGCAGGCTATAACAGATAACAGTAATTGTTGCTAATAACCATGCATAACGAACAGGTAAAATGGTAACCGTGATTGTCAGGGGGAAAAGAAAAATCATTACAAATGGGTTAGTTGCACCACCTGTAAAATACAATAATAACGCCAGTGCTAAAACGTCAATTGTCAGATGAATGAAGATCTCATTTTCAGTAACAGGTCTGGTTTTTTTTAATCGCAGCCAGACAAAGAAATTAAAAAAAGTGAAGAGTAAAAAAATCAGGCTGATTTTTTTTATGGGTAAATCAATCTGTAATACATTTAGTGTGAAAATAACAGCAACTATCTGGCCGATAAGTGCAAGATTGCGCAGGTGAAACAATCGCCTTAAGTGAATGTAATTAGCAGAGTTGAGCATAGTCTGACTGGTATTTTTGTGAAGGCTCGGCTTTAGCATCATAGGCTGGAATTTTAGCATATTGTGGCCGTACTAACCGCGACAATTTGTCGCGCGGCACTATGCCACATTCCCCCCACATTGTTAAATGACTATTCTGCCTTACGTATGACGTACCCTTCTTGAGTGGAGTAGTAATGGATATTGTTTTTATTACCTTCACTATTTTTCAGGTTATCGTGTAGTGAGTTGAATGTATAAGCAGTCGAATATATCTGTATTTGTTATCACTTCATTGTTGTTGCATGTTCTGTTTTTTACCCAATACCAACAGCAAAATATATCTGCTTTTGAAAGCAATAATAATACTTTAGACATGTCCCTGACAAACAAGGTGATCAGGTTGAGTTTTTTATCGGAGTATGTTGTTAAAGAAGATGTGGCTAAAGAGAGCGTGGTGCCTGTAGCGGAGGAAAGTAGCCAGGACTATGCATCAAAGTCAGACTCACTCTTAGAACAGGCAAATAAGGTTGTTGGTCTTGAAAAAAAGCGGACTAAGGAGTCAATAATGAAAACTGTTGAAAACCATATGCAGAATCAATTGCAACAGGAATACAGCCTGCCCAGTACATCCAGCAATGATCGAGACGTATTTGTTGAACAGGTTTTAACGGCAATTGAAAACAATAAGTTTTATCCTGGGTCGGCTCGCAGGCGAAATATGCAGGAAGTTATTGGAGTGTCGTTTGATTTGCTGGAAAGCGGCGACGTTAAAAATCTGGTAATAACGGGGCGCTATAAAATTTTAAGGCATGCAGCTCGTGCAGCAGTGTTAAATGCAAGTCCTTTTGCAATTTTCCCTGCCAGTGTCAATTTCCCTTTCAATATTAAATATTCAATGGCATTTAAACTGGAGTAAAGAAGGTATTAATATGAGTAATAAAATAAGAAGTCAATCATGCAGTTTGTATATTTTACTACTTTTGCCGGGGTGGTCTCTGGCATATGCATCTAATGATGTGAACGCAAAGAATGACGTTGTGATTAGTGTTACATCTACCCGCGAAGATAAACCCTTATCCGAAGTTCCGGCGAGTGTAGGTATTATTAACAAACAAAATATAAAAGAAACAAAACCGGCGCATCCATCTGAAATTATGAATCAGATCCCGGGTGTGCATATTAATGTTACCGGTGGTGAAGGGCACATGACGGCTATTCGTCAACCTACAACAACAAAGGCTGTGTATCTTTATCTTGAAGATGGTATTCCAACACGTTCCACCGGTTTTTTTAATCACAATGCATTGTATGAAGTGAATATCCCTCAATCAGAATCCATTGAAATTATTAAAGGGCCGGGCACCTCACTTTATGGCAGTGATGCGATTGGTGGTGTGGTTAATGTGTTAACGGCAGCACCTCCACTGGAAAAACAAACATCGATAAATATTGAAGCAGGTGATAATGCCTGGTATCGCTTATTGGCTGACACAGGAGACAGTGATGATGATAGTGGCTATATTATTAGCCTGAATTTAACCAGTAGTGATGGCTGGCGAAATAATACAGAGTATGACCGTATTAGCGCTAACCTGCGGGTTGATAATTTTCTGGATAATGGTGCAAGTTTAAAAACAATTTTTTCTGCAACCGATGTTGACCAGCAAACGGCAGGTTCATCACGTTTGTTGCGAGATGATTACCTGAATAATCCGGAGCTTAACTATACGCCTATTTCCTATCGACAGGTTCAGGCGTACAGGTTGTCAACTGAGTATGAAAAAGGAGGTAAAGATAATTCATTGAGCATTACCCCTTATTTACGCCACAATACGATGGCTTTATTACCTAACTGGTCATTAAGCTATGATCCGGCTGTTTATGAAACAAAGAATAATTCAATAGGTGTACTAATTAAAAACAGGCAGAACCTGAGTGAGAGCAGTGCTGTACTTATATCAGGTGTTGATATTGATTATAGCCCGGGTAGTTATATACAACATGAAATATCCACAACAAAGGTCGGGAATGTTTATACTGACTATACAGTGGGTCAGGTTCAATATGACTATGACGTGATCTTTTCCGCTATTTCACCTTATATACATTATGAACAGTCACTATCGTCTGTAACCCGTTTTACTGTGGGCGCGCGTTATGATTTTATGCAATATGATTATGATAATAATTTAACAACGGTAACAACGGGTTCACAGCGTCGACCTGCAGATACCGTTGTTGATTTTAGTCACTTTAGTCCGAAGTTAGGCTTAACTTATCAACTTAATAAAAGTACCAGTGCTTTTATTAATTATCGCCATGCTTTTCGAGCGCCTTCCAATACACAGTTATTCCGGCAGGGGAAAGCTGAAAATACAGTTGGTCTTAAACCGATTAAAGTGAATAGTTTTGAAATTGGTGTGCGTGGTAGAACACAGAATAAACTGGGTTATACGATCAGTCTTTACTATATGAGTAAGTCAGATGATATTTTAACCTATAAAAATCCGGACAATACACGTGAAACAGTTAATGCCGGGGAAACATCACATAAAGGGATAGAGGTTGGTCTTGATAAGGCCCTGACATCAGCTGTTCAGCTTAATGTTGCAGCAAGCTATGCTGTGCATACTTACGAAGACTGGAAGCCAAACAGCTCCACAGATTACAGTGGTAATGAAATGGAGTCTGCGCCGCGAACAATCATAAATACCAAACTGTCTTATCGCCCTGCAGCACTGCCTGAATTAAAAATTGAAGTGGAGTGGGTGCATTTAGGCAGTTACTGGATGGATCAGGCAAATACCCAAAAATACAAAGGACATGACCTGGCGAATATTCGTGCGCGCTATGCAATCAATAAAAAATCCTCTGTTTATACCCGAATTATGAATGTACTGGATGAAAAATATGCGACAGCAGCGAGTTACAAGCCTTCGGCATTCGGCAATCCGGAAAAATTTGAATATGCTCCGGGTATGCCGTTGTCAGTGTTTGTAGGTTATACACAAAAATTCTAATGCGAAGTTTTATTTACCTGCTGACAATAATTCTTCCTGCCTTTTTTGCAGCTTATGCAGAGGCTGAAGATGGTTATGCCCGGCCACCCAGTTTTATAAAAGACTGTAGCCAGTTACGCGTTTCTCAACACTGCGCAAAAACCATGAGCAGTGTATTTGATACCCATGGAAGGCTATGGTCTGCATGGGTGAACGGGCAATATTTGTATGTGAATTATTCGGATGACAAAGGCTTAACTTTTAGCCGTGCTGTCAAGGTCAATACTGTTGCAGAGAAAATTGCAGCAGGCCGTGAACATCGGCCAAAGATTAAGATTTCAGATGCAGGTCTTATTTTCTTAAGCTGGACTAAAAAACTGGATAAACGTTTTACAGGCGATATTCGCTTTAGCCGTTCAGTTAATGGAGGTAAAAATTTTACTGTGCCGGTTACGGTTAACGATAACCGGGAAATAATAAGCCACCGCTTTGATGCTTTAGGAATTAATAAAAAAGGTGATATTTATATTAGCTGGCTAGACAAACGTGATAAACAAAAAGCGGACAGAGAAAACCGGGAATACAACGGGGCCGCTGTTTACTTTAGTGCTTCCTTTAATGGTGGTAAAAGCTTTACCGAAAATAAAAAAATTGCCGACAATAGTTGTGAATGTTGTCGTATGGCAATGGATTTTGATCAACAGGATCTCCCTGTTATTAGCTGGCGGCATATTTATGGTGACAATATACGCGACCACAGTATTGTTAATTTTAAAAACAAAATGGAAGTGGGTAAACCTTATCGGCTTAGTTACGATAACTGGAAAATAAAGGGTTGCCCACATCATGGGCCGTCTATCAGCATTGATAAGCACAATGTTTATCATGCTGTATGGTTTAATAATGCAGAAAAACGTCATGGTATTTTTTATGCCAATAGCCATGACAAAGGTAAAACATTCAATTCAACCTTGCAGATAGGGAATTATGCAAATAAAGCAAGCCATGCGGACATTCTTGCAGTTAATGAACGGGTCTATATTGTCTGGCAGGAATACGTACAGTCCCGTTATCAAATGTTTATGCTGAAATCAGTGGATAAGGGGAATAGCTGGAGTAAGCCTGTACTGATAGCTGAAACATCAGGAACACCGGATTACCCTTTTTTATTAACAGATGGCCAGGCCATTTTTTCTTCATGGCATGTTCCGGGGCAACCTTATCGTTTAATTTTGTTAAGGCAATAACAGATGAAAAAATTGACCGTTGTACTTTTTATTTTATTGTTACAAACATCATATAATGCAGTTGCGCAACAGTCTTTTATTAAAACATTCTATCCGGGAAGTTATACAAAGGTACTTGAAAATAATAAAGGGAGCGAGTTTACTTTATTGTTCTGGTCTGTTGACTGTCCACCTTGCCTTGAAAAATTAAAGTTAATCAGTGAAGCCGGAATGCACGCTAAGCGGAAATTTGTGTTTGTTTCAACGGATGGTGATGAGATGCTCGCTGATGTTACTGCCGTGGTAAAGCAGATGAATCTGGAACAACAGGTGCACTGGGTTTTTAAAAGTGGGTTGAGTCAGGAAATAATAAATTCAGTGGATAGTAACTGGTATGGGGAGGTGCCAAGGAATTATTATTTTAATAAAAAACACCAGCGAATACGCCTGACAGAAATCAATTATATATCGTCAACGGGGTATGCACCTCGCTGACGACCAAAGGGGAGAGCTTCGCTTCCTCCCCTTTGGAAACCCCAACGGTTTTGTGCCCGCCGCAAGCGGACGGGGAATTT
>CAZEZI010000096.1:0-8849 GCA_964516315.1 uncultured Thioalkalispiraceae bacterium | reverse complement strand
TGCGTTTTACTATTGAGCATGGTTGACTATCATAGCGATTACTTTAAATAGCTGATAGTACTTTATTAGAACAACAACCATTTATATCGTTACCCAGCCTTAACCAGGTGTTAAGGCTGAGCATGTATTTTAACTACCGACGACGATCAATTCGAACGTGTGCACGATGTCCTTTTCTGTCAAGTCGGTGATTAATACGATCTCCACGGCGATCCAGACGGGCATTAATTCTGTCGCCACGTTTATCTAAACGACGTTCAATCCGGTCTCCGCGCTTATCCAGGCGATGGGCTAAACGGTCATTGCCGCGTTCAGCCGCACGATCGGCTCGGCGATCCAGTCGGTCATTAATGCGTTCACCACGACGGTCTAAACGTGCGTCGATTCTGTCACCGCGATTATCCAGACGTTGTTCAATGCGGTCACCACGATTGTCGAAACGATTTTCAACTCGCTGACCTAATTCGCCAGCCTGTACCACATTAGAGAGTAAGAACAGTGAACTTGAAATAATTATTAATGTTTTCATTAGCTTTTCCTTGTTGTTTTGTTTGCGTTACTAATTACAACGCGGTACAAGGGGTTTGGTTGACAGCCTGAAACAATTATTTGTAAGTTGTTGATTAAACATTAAAAAGGAGCCAAAAGCTCCTTTTTATAACCAGAGTTAATGCTCTCGGGTTGCAAAGAAACGCACATCTGGCCAGCGTTCAATGGTTAAATCAAGATTAATCCGGGTTGGTGCTAAATAAGTGAGGCTTTGGGAAGCATCAAAGGCTAGATTATCGGCTGCTTTCTTTTTAAAGTCTTCAAGCATTTTGGCGTCATTACATTCAACCCAGCGGGCAACCGATACATTGACGGCCTCAAATGTGCAGTCTACCCGGTATTCACTTTTTAAACGTGCCGCAACCACTTCAAATTGTAAAACACCAACCGCACCAACGATAACATCGTTATTATTTAATGGCCTGAATACCTGTGTTGCACCTTCTTCACTTAGTTGATCCAGACCTTTTTGTAGCTGTTTTAATTTAAGCGGATCTTTTAAACGCACCCGGCGGAATAATTCCGGTGCAAAATTAGGAATACCGGTAAACTTTAAATTTTCACCCTGGGTAAAGGTATCGCCAATCTGAATCGAGCCATGATTATGTAAACCGATAATATCCCCCGGATACGCTTGTTCAACATGCTCACGTTCACTGGCCATAAAAGTAATCGCGTTGCCAACTTTGACATCTTTATTGATTCGCACATGGCGCATCTTCATGCCTTTTTCATAGCTACCGGAACAAATGCGTAAAAAAGCAATCCTGTCACGATGTGAAGGATCCATATTTGCCTGTATCTTGAAAATAAAACCGGAAAAGGTGGTTTCTGCCGGCTGCACAACACGTTCTTTAGTTTCGCGAGCTAATGGGGCGGGAGCTTCATCTGAAAAATATTCCAGTAACTCATCAATACCAAAGTTGTTAATCGCCGAGCCGAAAAAGACTGGCGTTTGTTTTCCCGATAGTAATGCTTCTTTGTCAAACGTATGGCTGGCACCTTGTACCAGTTCAATTTCTTCGCGCAATTCTGCTGCCATGTCACCAAGCACTTCATCGAGCCGCGGGTTATCGAGACCTTCAATTACTTCACCGACATTAATTTTACCACCATGGGTGGCGCTGAATAAATGCACACGGTCTTTATATAAATGATAAACCCCTTTAAAACGTTTGCCCATGCCTATCGGCCAGGTAATCGGAGCACATTCAATTTTTAGTACACTTTCGACTTCATCGAGCAAGTCGATGGGGTCGCGGCCTTCGCGGTCAAGCTTATTGATAAACGTCAAGATAGGCGTATCACGCAAGCGACAAACTTCCATTAATTTAACCGTGCGTTCTTCAACACCTTTGGCAACGTCAATGACCATCAAGGCGGAATCCACTGCGGTTAATACCCGATAAGTATCTTCGGAGAAGTCTTCGTGGCCCGGTGTGTCTAACAGGTTAATAATTTTGTCACGGTAGGGGAATTGCATCACTGCGGATGAAACAGATATACCGCGTTCTTTTTCCATGTCCATCCAGTCGGATGTGGCATGTTTATCGGCCTTGCGACCTTTAACTGTACCAGCAGACTGAATCGCACCACCGTATAAAAGCAGTTTTTCAGTTAAGGTTGTTTTGCCCGCATCGGGGTGTGAAATAATCGCAAAGGTACGACGGCGAAGTGTTTCTTGAATAAAGTCTGACATGCTGAATTAAATATTCTATTCTATGTTGATATAAAAACGGTATTTTACAGCATAGCCGATTATTTTGCCGAATAATTCGCATCCTGCTTTGGTAACAGGCAAGTCACCAATAGTGTGCCAGATTGCCACGCTCACTTTGTTCACTCGGCACTGGCCTGTTATAAGAAGTTAAGCCTGGTCAAAGGTAAGATCCAGCGCCATAATCAATGCATCTTCACGGCCATCTTTAGCAGGATAATAGGCTTTGCGCGTACCAACCTCATTAAAGCCATATTTGTGATACAGATGCACTGCTGCCACATTCGATGGGCGAACTTCGAGCAACAATACCTCTGCCCGATGGTCTTTAGCAATATCAATCAGGTGTTCTAATAATAATTTACCAACCCCCTGCCCCTGGAAATCTTTTCGCACACAAAGGGTGAGTATATGAGCTTCACCAGCACCCGCAGATAACACACAATACGCCTGTATTTGATAATTCTGAATATATGCCCAGCACGAATAACCTACCTGAATACAATCTGCAAAAATTGATTTTGTCCACGGATAGTCATACAGGCTCAGTTCGATTTCCATGATTTCATCAATGTCGCTCATCCGCATTGGAGAAAATCTGTTTCTGTTACTATCTAAAACTGCACTCATGTCCTTGACTGCCTCTGTTATAAAACCGTGGTTGCTGAAATTGTTTTCTTCGCCAGCAGCAAGTCTTGCCATGCTTTTTCTTTATCAGCAGGCATATTCAATAAATAAGCCGGATGATAAGTTACCACCACCGGCAAATCCATACCTTCCAATGTGTGTACTTTCTGGCGCAACCTTGCCATGGTGGAATGTGTTTTAAGTAAACGCTGCGCAGCACTGTGGCCAACAACCAGAATTAATTTTGGTTTAACCAATGTGATTTGCTGATGCAAATACTGTAGACAGGTTTCTGATTCCTCTACTTCTGGCTCACGATTATTCGGCGTAATACACTTTAGTGTATTGGTGATATAAACTTGCTGGTGCGTTAAGCCGATAGCTTTTAACATGGCCATTAACAGCTCTCCACGCTGGTCAGTAAATATTCCCCCGTGCTGGTCATCAGCCACACTGGGCATATCCCCAATGATAAGCCAGTCTGCATTCTGGTTGCCTGAACCAAAAACCGTTTGTGTGCGTGTTGTATGCAGTGCGCATTTTTGGCAGGTTAAAACCATCTGTCGTAAACTATTCCAGTCGGCTGGTATTGCTGGCGTTATGGGTTCGAGCTGTGCCGCTACAATCTCTTTTTTTTCAATTTCTGTAACGGGCTGTAAATCGACAGCTGGGGTTTGAAGCTCGGGTTCTGGCGAACTCATTTCTGGCGAACTCATTTTATCGACAGCAAGGCTTCCTGCAACAAGCGTTTCGGCTGTCAGCTCCGTTTCTTCACGTGGTACCCACACATCAATACCCATTGCTTCCAGACAGGCATGTTGTGTGGGATTAAGTGATTTCATTGTTTAATAAATACCAAATATAAAAACTATACATCCGCTGCTTGCGGATGTGCCCGTTCACCTGGTTCCATAATTTTATTCAAGGCATTAATATAAGCCTTTGCCGAGGCAATCACTATATCGGTATCGGCTCCCTGCCCGTTTACAATACGGCCGCCCCGCTCCAGACGCACGGTTACTTCACCTTGTGCATCCGTCCCGCTGGTAATATTGTTAACTGAATACAACAATAATTCAGTACCACTATTGACCACCGATTCAAGCGCCTTGAATACTGCATCCACCGGGCCACCACCCGTTGAATGCGCCACGACTTCCTTACCATCAAACATCAACGTCAATTCTGCATTGGGTTTTTCGCCGGTTTCTGAACAGACCTTCATTGAAACCAGACGCAAGCGTTCGTTTTCAGTTTCCAGATTCGCTTCGGTTACCAATGCCTGCAAGTCATCATCATAAATTTCATGTTTCTTATCGGCCAGATCTTTAAAACTGGAGAAGGCAGTGTTTAATTCATCTTCGGTTTTAAATTCCACACCTAATTCAGCCAAACGGGTTTTAAATGCGTTACGACCGGAGTGTTTGCCTAATACCATTCGATTGGTGGTTAAGCCCACATCTTCTGCTCGCATGATTTCGTAAGTCTCGCGATTTTTTAATACACCATCCTGGTGAATACCGGACTCGTGGGCAAATGCATTGGCGCCAACAATGGCTTTGTTCGGCTGCACCGCAAAACCGGTAATACCCGACACCAGACGCGAGCAGTTCATGATTTGTGTACTATCAATATGGTTAACATTAGCGGTGAATAAATCTTTACGGGTTCGCACTGCCATTACCACTTCTTCCAACGAAGCATTACCCGCACGTTCACCCAAACCATTAATGGTACATTCCACCTGCCGCGCACCATTCATTACTGCCGACAGGGAGTTGGCCACGGCTAAACCTAAATCGTTATGGCAATGTACCGAGAAGATTGCTTTATCGGAATTGGTGACTTTTTCACGTAAGTTATAAATTAACTTGCCAAATTGTTCGGGCAAGTTGTAGCCCACGGTATCTGGAATGTTTACGGTGGTTGCACCGGCATCAATCACTGCATCTAACACCCTGCATAAAAAATCCAGATCGGAACGACCAGCATCTTCCGGTGAAAATTCCACATCATCGGTGAACTGACGTGCCAGCTTTACCGCTTTTACAGCTTGCTCGATGACCTGATCAGGCTCCATACGCAATTTTTGTTGCATATGGATGGGTGATGTTGCAATAAAAGTATGAATACGCCCGGCATTGGCATTTTTTAAGGCTTCGCCGGCACGTTGAATATCTTTGTCCAGCGCACGGGCTAAACCACACACCCTGCTGTCTTTAATGGTATTGGCAACGGCCTGAACCGACTCGAAATCGCCTTGTGATGCGATTGGAAAACCGGCTTCAATGACATCGACATGCATTTTTTCTAAGGCTTTGGCGATACGCACCTTTTCATCCAGGGTCATGGAGGCGCCGGGGCTTTGCTCACCATCGCGCAAGGTGGTATCAAAAATAATAATTGAATCTGAATTGGGTGAATTTGACATGGGTTTGCTTCCTCTTAAAAGCCATTATACATGGCTCAATGCCCATCCTTAAATGTATTATTAAGGATAATTTAACTCATTTTAGGGGGTTTTGCGTCGCCATTTGACGCTGTCAGCTTGAAATTTTGCCCTACAGGGCAAGGAGGCTGAGGCTTAAGAGTAGTAAAGCAAGAGAAACAGATGCAGCAATTATCATTCGTGCAGGCACAGCAGCCACCTGGCTGTATGTTGATGCCTTAGCAGATAAAGGTTGTGCTGTTGTTTTCCGAGTATACATACGATTAACTATAATCTGTATTGTTTAATTTGCCAAGTTTTTCAGGAAATTAAATCGGGCTGATTGTTATTTTGGTTCGTCTGATTCAGATACTTCCTGATCCGCTTCCGTTGACTCCGCTTGCTCGACAAACTGACGTGCTTTTTCACGTTGCGCACGGCGTTGCCTTAACTGAACCAGGGTCATAATTGGGCCCGATAAGGCATAACCAAAGAAAACCGTAAATAAAACAATGGGGGGATCATAGGTTATCAGTACAATCACTAATACAAAGAGCAGCATCGTAATAAAAGGCACCTTGCCGCGCAGGTCGATACCTTTAAAGCTGTGGTAACGAAAGTTGCTCACCATTAATAACCCAACGGCTGCCGTAAGAACAAGAGATGCAATATTCATTGCTCGCCCTGGTTCAATATAATCATTGCCAACCCAAACCAGGCCAGCAATAATCGCTGCTGCTGCTGGACTCGCTAAACCCTGGAAGTAATTTTTATCGGCGGTACCCACCTGAGTATTGAAACGTGCCAAACGCAGTGCAGCACTCGCCGTATAAATAAAGGCCGCTAACCAGCCCAGCTTGCCAAGATCGCTGAGCGCCCATTGATACATCACTAAAGATGGCGCAATACCAAATGAAGCCAAATCTGCAAGACTGTCGTACTGGGCACCAAAGTCACTCTGGGTATTGGTCATTCGGGCAACCCGGCCATCCAGACCATCAAGAATCATTGCAATAAAAATAGCAATGGCCGCCGCTTCAAAACGATCCTGCATTGCCGCAACAATGGCATAGTAACCAGCGAATAAAGCGGCAGTGGTAAAAAGATTAGGCAGCAAATAAATGCCGCGGCGCCTTTTTGACTTTACAGTTTTGTTTTCAGCTGTTTTATTTTCAGTCGTCATGCTTTAAGTTTACCTCAAGATCGTGGCCAATGCGCAACAATATCCTTACCGGCAGCCACATGCTCCCCCGGTTCAACATCAATGAGACTGGTTTCAGGAAGATAAAGGATAAGTTTTGAACCAAATGGCAGAAAACCACATTTTTTACCCTGGCCGACACGCTCTCCGGCTGCGTAATAACACATAATTTGCCCACTACGACTGGCATACACCTCCATTACCACATCATCGCCTTCATCTGTTTTAATCCAGACGGCTCTTGCCTTGCCTTTGTGCTCACCTTTTGGCTGCATCCAGAAATTGGCAATTTTACCTTCGGTGACACTATATAAAGTATACGGATCGGTCAACGCCATCTCAAACTCAATACAAACAGCCTCACGCTCAAGATAAGGGTCGGTAGCTTTAGTTACCGATTTCACCACAGAATCCACCGGGCTTAATATTGCCAGTGGATCGGATGAAAGTGAGTGATTTGAATCACGAAATAAATACAGTAGTAAAATAGCAAGCGCCCAGAACAACAAGGCATACAATGGAAAGTTGTATTGCAGTAGTACAGCAACAATCACAACAGGAAGAATATATCGGAAAGATTCGCGAGCGACCATAATAACCAACAATAATTAAATTAAACAAAACATCATAGGTGTCAGTAAAAAGATAAAGAAACTGTCACTAAAAAAGCCGGACTATAAGTCCGGCCTTTCAGTTTGCAAAAAATATATACGAGTTTCACTGACCTCTCGCTATTCGTGAATTAGTTTTTATCTTTATCAACTAACGCATTAGCCGTAATCCATGGCATCATGCTACGTAATTTACCACCCACAACTTCAATAGGATGTACAGCATTATTACGACGGCGTGCTGTCATTTCAGGATAATTAGAAGCACCTTCTAAAATAAAGCGCTTCGCATATTCACCATTTTGAATATTCGCCAGCGCTTCTTTCATAGCTCTTCGGCTTTCATCATTAATCACTTTATCGCCTGTTACATACTCACCGTACTCTGCATTATTAGAGATAGAGTAGTTCATGTTTGCGATACCACCTTCATACATTAAATCAACAATTAACTTTAATTCATGCAAGCATTCGAAATAAGCCATCTCTGGTGCATAACCAGCTTCGGTTAATGTTTCAAAACCGGCTTTAACCAGTTCAACCGCTCCGCCACATAAAACAGCTTGTTCGCCGAACAAGTCCGTTTCTGTTTCATCTTTAAAAGTTGTTTCGATAATACCGGTACGGCCACCACCAATCGCAGACGCATATGATAAAGCCGTATCTTTTGCTTTACCGGATGCATCATGGAAGACTGCGATTAAATCAGGAATACCTCCACCTTTAGTAAACTCATTACGCACGGTATGGCCTGGTGCTTTAGGTGCAATCATAATAACGTCTAAATCGTCACGCGGCACAATCTGATTATAGTGAATAGCAAAACCATGGGCAAAAGCTAACGTTGCACCTTTTTTAAGGTTAGGTGCAATTTCATCTTTATATAATGCAGACTGAAATTCATCAGGTGTTAATACCATAACAACATCGGCATCCTTAACTGCATCTGCTGTATTTTTTACAGCAAGCCCGGCCTCGACTGCTTTTGCAGCAGAGGCAGAACCTTCACGCAAGGCAACGGTGACATTCACACCCGAATCTTTTAAGTTATTGGCATGTGCATGGCCTTGTGAACCATAGCCAATAATTGTTACGTTTAAACCTTTGATGATTGATAAATTACAATCTTTGTCATAATAAATATTCATTGTTTTACCCTTAATGTTTTATCCTTGCGGACGTACTTAAACTAATTTTAAATTTTTTAAACCTGTAATGCTTTTTTGCCGCGCGCAATACCTGTTGCACCGGAACGAACTGTTTCAATAATCGATACACCATTAAGTGCCTTTAAAAATGAATCCAGTTTTTCACCTTCACCGGTTAACTCAACAGTAAAGATATTATCGGATACATCGATGATCCGCCCTTTAAATATTTCAGCTAAACGCTGTAACTCGTCACGACTTGCAGTTTCTTTCGCACCCACTTTTACCATCATCAATTCACGTTCAATATGTGCACCTTCAGTAATATCGGCTACTTTGACTACATCAACTAGCTTGTTTAATTGCTTGTTGATTTGTTCAATAATATTTTCTGAACCCGAAGTAACAATCGTCATACGCGATAACGATGCGTCTTCAGTTACCGCCACAGTGAGTGATTCAATATTATAACCACGCGCTGAAAACAAACCGGCCACACGAGACAGGGCACCTGCTTCATTTTCAATTAAAATCGAAATTATATGTCGCACTTCAAAAACCCCTATGC
>CAZEZI010000095.1:3180-9001 GCA_964516315.1 uncultured Thioalkalispiraceae bacterium | reverse complement strand
TCTTGACGCATCACTTAGCCAGTTCTGTTTGTCACTCGACAAATTAAAAGCAAAAACATATAAAACGGCACTGAGTGCTATCAGCCATGCAAGAAACCCTGAACTTGATTTAGATGAGCGACTTACACATCTCAAAATTGCTTTTCTCAAAAAAGACGGAGAACCCTTAGCGCGTAAAATAACAAAAGAAATGGATAAAAATTTAGGTGCAAGCGGTGCAGAAAGTTTTATCCAGACACATCTGAACATTTGCCAGCAACTCGAACAACTGGGCAAGGCATTAAACTTACAAAAGAGTTACCAAATTAATAAACAATGGTATATCGCAGGTTCTGCTTATCTGGAACACTATCAGAAAATAAAAACAGCCTTACGTCTACTGGATTTCACTGATCTGGAATGGCAAACCTATTGCCTGTTAACCAAAAGCCAGCATGCCCTGTGGGTACAATACAAACTGGACGCAAGAATTAACCATTTATTAATTGATGAGTTCCAGGATACCAACCCGATTCAATGGCGACTATTGCAACCACTCATTGAAGAATTCAGTCAGCAACAGGATCCACAATCCAGTGATAGCTGTAGTGTGCTATTAGTCGGGGATATTAAACAATCCATTTACCGTTTCCGGCGCGCCGAACCTAAATTATTTCCAATCGCAAGTGCCTATATCGAGAAAAATTTTAACAGTAGCCATTTACCTCTCAACACATCATGGCGTTCGTCTCCTGCTATCATCAATTTTATTAACAAACTCTTTACCGAAACTTCATTAAACACCGCCATTACAGATTTCCCGCTTCACACAACAATGCTTGAAGACCTTCCCGGTAGTGTGACGCTACTTAATTACCCGGTAATCGAAGAAGACACCACTGATAAAAATAAATCCCTTCCCTTTCGTAACCCGTTGCAACAAGCAAGAGTAGACAAAAACAGTGTTAACCAACTGGAAGCCAGGATAATTGCAAATAAAATCACAACATTGATTCACAACAACACAACAATTACAGACAGGGGAATACCCCGCAACATACAATATAAAGACATCATTATATTATTACGCAATAGAACCAATGCTGCCCATTATGAAAAAGAATTGCACCAGCAAGGTATTCCCTTTGTTGGCTCAGAACGTGGCACCTTGCTCGACTGTCTTGAAGTAAATGATATTGTGATGCTGTTAAACTGGTTAATCACACCCTTTAATAACATTGCACTTGCCAGTATCTTACGCAGCCCCCTGTTTTCGGTTTCAGATCACACACTCATGCAGCTTGCACAAACTGGTTCAAAGGATGCAAACAATAGCAACTGGTTTTATAAAATAGAAACGCTGCTGCCCACTATAGAAGAAAATACCCAACTGGATAAAGCACTACAATTATTAAAACACTGGCAAAGTATCGCAACACGCATTCCGGTGCATGACTTGCTCGATGTGGTTTACAGCGAAGCTGATGTGCTCGCACAATATAGCCACGCCTACCCGCCACATTTAAAGGCAAGAACGCGTAGCAACTTAACCCGACTTATCGAATTAGCGCTGGAAGTGGACAGTGGCCGCTACCCCAGCCTGCAACAATTTATTGCACATATCGAACAGCTAAAAAACAGACCCAGTGAAGCGCCTGATGCACCCGCCGCAAGCAGTGATTTAAATCGCGTACAGGTGATGACCATCCATGCATCAAAAGGGCTGGAAGCTCCCATAATATTTTTAGCCAACGCCGATGCCGAAGGCCAATCAAAATTCACTTATAAAAGCATTGTCGACTGGCCGGCAGAAAAAGAAACACCCAGCATAATGATGCTGGCAAATAAAAGTAAATGTCGCGATACAGTAACAGAATCACTTATCAATAAGGACACGCTTGCAGAACAACGTGAAGCCGCCAATGTATTTTATGTTGCGGTTAGCCGTGCACGTCAGTACCTTTATATTTCTGCTGCCAAACCCACAAAGTCTGAAGCTGACTGGTATACACTGATTAAAAATTGCTATGACGTTCCGGCAACGGAACAAGAGGAATATATTCTCGAACAGCATAACAACAATTTATTCGTACAAGCCAGCCAGACCAGTATGGTTTCGCAACCAGTAGCAACCCGTATTGATGAGAATCTGAAAAAACCAATTACGCTTAATACAAGCTATCAGGAGATACAAAAAAGTATATCTCCCAGTAACATCGGTAGTGATATAAGCCAACCACTTTTAGAAAAACAAGCCGATTCAGATGCAACAACCCGAGGTATTGTTATTCATGCCATTCTTGAAAACATCAGTAGTCATTCAAAACTGTCTAAAACTGATTGCCAGAATAAACTGGGGCATGAACTATCGGAAACACTATGGGATGAATGCTGGAATGAAGCATCTGCTATAATTAACATTGATGAATTTTCTTTTGTTTTCCCTGATAACAACGATACCAAAACATATAACGAAGTACCGATAAGTTATTTAAAAGATAATACGACTGTATTTGGAATCATTGATCGTGTTGTTGTGTCAGGAAATAATATCTATATTATTGATTATAAAACGCACCAAACAGTCAATAAAAATAATATTCAGCAACATGCTGATTATTATCAGCCGCAACTGGCGCATTACCAGCAGGCAGCCCAACTTATCTGGCCAGAACACAGCATACAAAGCTATCTACTTTTTACTCACGCTAAACTATTGCATCAATATAAAATGACTGTATAGCTTAAAACCATTCTCTAGGGTAAAATATCAGGCTGTGTTTATTTGACTCAATCCAGGAAATAAAAATATGACCGACGCCGTTGTTGACGTTACTGCCGAAACATTCCAGACACAAGTCATGGAAAGCTCCATGCAAAAACTGGTTCTACTGGATTTTTGGGCAACCTGGTGCCAGCCTTGCAAGCAACTAATCCCGGTTTTAATGAAACTGGCAAATGAATCCAATGGTGAATTTTTACTTGCAAAAGTAGACATTGACCAAAACAAGGAGCTTGCGGAGCATTTTCAGGTTCGTAGTGTACCCACAGTAAAATTTATTCGTAATGGACAAATCGTTGATGAATTTTCCGGTATGTTATCTGAGTCAGAAATCAAAGGTAAACTCAGTAATCACATTAAACGCGAATCCGATGAGCTTTACCAACAGGCAATGGAAGCATTACAGCAAGGTGACAATAGCGCAATAGCCAAAATGCAGGAAATTTGTTTAAACGATACCGACAATCAAAAAATCACAATACATTTTGCCAGCATTCTTGCCCAAACCCAGCAGTTTGAACAGGCAAAATTATTTATCAACGCTCTGCCGGAAATATTACAGAATAAAGATGAAATAAAAAGTATCACTGCTCAAATTGAAATTGCAGAATCAGCGAAAGACTTGCCTGATGCTATCAGCATAATGAAGGCAATAGAAAAAGACCCAAATGATTTAAAAGCACGTCACCAGTTTAGTCAGCAACTTGTTTTACAGGGCGATGTTGCATCTGCAATGGAGCAACTTCTGGAAATTATAAAACGTGACAGGAAGTTTGAAGACGACCTCGGCAGAAAAGAACTACTTAAACTTTTTGATATTGTCAGTACACAGGGTGAACAAGGCGCCAAAGTTGTCAGTGACTACCGCCGAAAGCTGGCACTTGCGCTTAACTAATCATTGTTTCAAATAGCAAAGCAATTTTATTGATGTTACAGGATGGGCTGTGCGAGCATTCACCCAGCCTGCAAACACCTACTTAAAAGCGCTGGTCTTCTTCGCCTGCTCTAAGGCCTGGCTTAAACGTGCCGCAGGTATGTAACCCGGATACAGCTGGCCATTTTCCAGAACAATAGCGGGAGTACCACGTACATTCAGTAAATTTCCAAGTGCATAGTGTTTGTCAACCGGGCTGTCGTCACACTTTATATTTTCCAGTTTCTCACCATTTTTAGCCTGGGTTAATGCTGCTTTTTTATCTTTAGAGCACCAGACTGTTACCGCTTTATCATACGAAGCAGAACCAATACCTTGCCGGGGATATGCCAAATAACGAACCTGTATACCGAGCCGATTAAACTCTGCAACTTCATTGTGAAGCTTCTGGCAATAATAACAATCGATATCAGTAAAAACGGTTATAACATGCTTAATCTTATCCTTTGGTGGAGAAAAGATAATCATGGAGTCTTTCAATGCATCGACCGCTGCATAGCGGGCAGAATTACGATAACCACTGGTAAGATCTTCACCAGTATTAATATTTGTTACGTTACCCTCAATAATATAATTCGCATCTTCAGAAATATATAAAACATGGGGAGGCGCTATGACTAAATACAAACCTTTAACGGGCGATGGTTGTATTTTATATTCACCAACATCACCGATACGTTGTGAGATTACTTCCTTGATTTTGTCTAAATTCCTGATTTCCTGTTTGGCTGAAACACTGGCATGGGAAAATATCCCCAACATAAAAACTGAGTAGAGAATAAAATTTAAAATTGTTTTTGGGGACTTCATAAAAAAACCTGACTTCGTTAAAAATTTATTAAATGAATACCGTATTCTACACGATATTACCAGCATTATGGCACAGCATGCCTTTAATCTTGCAATTATGATAACTAGACAATTACTTTAGTGTTTAATTCAACCACGAGGATGATGTTTAGCATGAATGCTTTCCAGTCGTGCCTGCGCAATATGAGTATATATTTGTGTTGTTGAAATATCACTGTGACCAAGCAGCATCTGAACAACTCTTAAGTCTGCTCCATGGTTTAGTAAATGTGTTGCAAAAGCATGGCGTAAAGTGTGTGGCGACAAGGTTGCTTTAATTCCCGCATGCAGAGCATAGCGCTTTATCAGATACCAGAAGGCCTGCCGTGACATTGCTTTTTTTCTGTTGGTAACAAACAGACTATCGGTTTGCGCCTGCTTTAATAATTCGGAGCGACTCTCTGCAAGGTATTTTTCCAACCAGTCAACGGCTTGCTCGCCCAATGGCACAAGTCGCTGCTTGTTTCCTTTACCCTGAACCCGTACCACCCCCTGACGTAGATTTAACTGGTTCAGTTGTAAACCAACCAGCTCGGAAACCCGCAGACCACTGGCGTATATTACTTCCAGCATTGCACGATCACGCAAGCCCAGTACCTTTGTTGTATCTGGTGCATTGATTAATGCATCCACCTCTTTCTCTGTTAAATGCGCTGGTAACTTTCTCCCTACCTTTGGCAAGGGGATTAAAGCAGTTGGATCAACCTGCACCTGTGCTTCACGGATCAGATAGGCATATAATTGCCGTAAACTGGAAAGTAATCTAGCCTGACTACGTGCGCTTCTATTTTTACCGGCCAGAAAAACCAGATAGCTGTTAATGTGCTCAGGTAAAACACTGACAAGATCCCGATTATCCTGTGCAAGCCATTTTGCAAAGGCCGTTAAATCTGAGCGATACGCCTGCAGGGTATTATCACTTAAGCCCTTCTCTAGCCACAAGGCATCGAGAAATGTCACAATTGTTTTTTCGGAACCAATATTTCCAGACATCACAAACTTAAACTACGTTCATGTTCAAGTAGCCATGTTTTCACATTAATATTATTGCCTTCACGCTGACCAGCAAAACCACCCAGCCCTGACTTTGAGACAACACGGTGGCATGGAACAATAATCGGAACAGGGTTTGCACGACAGGCATTACCAACAGCACGTGCTGAACTATCAAGTTGCTCGGCAATGTCGCCATACGTTAGCGTTTCACCCCATTTTATTTCACTTATACATTGCCATACTGATTTTTGGTAATCTGTTCCCTGCATCGATAAATCAAG
>CAZEZI010000095.1:0-3080 GCA_964516315.1 uncultured Thioalkalispiraceae bacterium | reverse complement strand
TTAAGCTCGAGCACTTTATTGCCTTTGCAGGATATCAGCAATCGGCCAATTGGTGTTTGCAGGTAAAAAGATTCAGTTTGCACAAGCTATATCCTTTATTTGTCCATATTTTTCAGAACAACCTATAACTGTTTGTTTTATAAAACAAACTGCACTATACAGGTTGCACCCACAGTACAAAGACGCGATTAAAGTTTTTCTGGCAGCAACCGATATTATATCAAGAATTAGACTTGTACTTATATCGAGGATTGAACATGAAAACAATACTAATGGGAAAACTATTTATTTTTATCTTCGTTTTCAGTGCACAGCAACTTGCACATGCAGCTGGCAGTAGTAGTGCACCTGCATCAAAATATTTTTCGTTGTCGCCACCCATGGTGGTTAACGTAACGGATGCCGGACGCGTAAGACATCTTCAGGTTTCTATACAATTACGCCTGGATAACGTTTCCGATGCACCTTTACTGCAAGAACATAAGCCAGCCATTCAGCACGAACTTGTTATGCTATTAAGTGGCCGAGAAGCAAAAAATGTACGCTCCACTCAGGGAAAGGAAAAACTACGAACTGAAGCCACAGAAGTACTTAAAAAAATATTACAGGAAAGTACCGGAAAACCCCTTATTAATGCCGTTTACTTCACTGCTTTTGTTATTCAATAACGGCTTTATTTTCCAGTAACCTGAGCTGCTGAAGTTCATGCTTTAATACTTTCCGGCGACTCTCTTCTTTAGTCGTATCCAGCAGTTGGCTATAAAGTGTACGTGCATCTTCCAGTAGCCCCGCTTTCGCTAAATTATTTGCGGCCTGATAACGTGCGGTTTGCCCCCAGGGGTCGAGGCCTTCACCCTCCGGTAACAAGGCAGACTTCAGATATAAACTGGCCGCTTCCGCATATTGCTTTTGTGCTTTTTTCGAGTCTGCCATCCAGTAATATATTTCACGCCTGAATTTTATATCCTCTACCTGTTTAATGATCATAGAAAATATATCGTATGCATACTGGTGTGCATTCACTGTTTGCAGATCAAAAACAACCTGCATCAGCTTGTCAATATCTTCTCCGCTTAGTTGTTGTTGCTGAGTTAATAATTGTGTAAGTGCCTGAGCACTTCCTTCAGCATTGCCCCCCATCACCAGAACACGTGCACGTCTTAACGACCACATAAATTTATCTGCACCTTGCGGAGATGTTTTAATGCTTGCCATCAGCTCGGAAGCCAGGCGAATATTCCCCTTTCGCAGCAAGTCATCAACAAGAAAATGACGAATATCAACAGGTATCACATCCTTTGAGTTGAAATTTACCGACTGTAAAAAAAGTTTTTTTATCAGTTCCGAACTGTCACTATTTTCCTGACTATTACCAGCCAATGATTTCAAAAAAAGTTTTGCCGCCTGTTTTTTTACACTTTTGTCCTGACCACGTAAAATAAGCAAAGCATAAAGTGAACGTGCATTAATTGGCCGAACAGCATCAATCGCTTGTGCTGCATTCAGCCATACAACATCATCCCCCATTAGATATTGCGCTTTATTACCTATCTTAATGGCATTATCAAGATACGCATCCCAAAGATCATCAATACTTAATTTAAATAATCCTTGAGGTAATTTTATACTGCGGCTATCTGCTAAAACAAATTCCATTGCTTTAATCGCCGACAAACGGTCATCACTACGCTGCGCCGCTTCTGCAACAATCGACCATAGATAAATCTTTAATTCTGGCTGAACCCATTCACCCTGCATTTGCCTTAAACCCGCCTGCAAAACCTTGCGTGGTGAACGTGTGTCTCGTCTCAACTGTGCAAGTAAATGCAACATACCAGCCTCAGGATGACTGGTGTAAGCCGATAATAAATTTAAAGCTTCATCGGCCAGATTATTCATTAATAAAACACGGGCGTATAAAATAATATCATTGATATCACCCTGTCCATAATCCTGCCTGAATCGCGTTATCGCAATATGTGCATCTTTAAACAAACGCTCATTTAGATAACTGTGAATAATCATGCGCCGCCAGTGAGGCAACCATCGGTTTATAAATTCAGAATCAGGCTGCTGATTTGCCCAGATAACTGAACTTAATACCTGACGGGCTTTTGAGTATTCCAGAAGTTTGAGATAAGCCGATGCCTGTTGTGTTTTAGCCCAATATAAGAATGATCGGTTAACATTTTTTGGTAAAGCTGTTAAACGTTTAACCAACACCACATCTTGCCCGGTTAAGTTTAGCAAGCGAATGCGTTCACGTTCCCATTTTAACCAGCGCATCGGGTTATCGATATAAGCAACTTGCAACTTATCCAGCTCCAGTAACGCTAAATGCAAGGCACCGGTTTGCGCAATGGCCTGAATATTTTCCAGCGCTTTATCCTGAAATGGTTTTATCTCAGGCATATTTTCTAAAGCGGTTTTTTTAGAAGGGGAGTTTACTACAGGTGTTTTGTCTTTCTCAGAGACAACCAGTTGTTTTGTCTCTGCTATAGTGGATGTAATTGGCGTTGTCTTTTCTTTTGCCGTTTCTTTTAACGGCGTAGAAACAGCAGGAGATTCTGCCCGCACAGTAAACGCTGAAATAAAAATAAAAAACAGTACACAAAAGCGAGCAACACTCGTAAGCATTGCTCGCTTCCAGTTAGTCGAACTCTTATCTATAGCTGCTATCCTTGCAACAAAGCTGTTTTTAACCAAGTTTTTCCTTGATACGTGCCGCTTTACCTGAACGCTCACGTAAATAATAAAGTTTTGCACGACGTACATCACCACGACGTTTCACTGTGATTGAATCAATCATCGGGCTGTGTGATTGAAATACACGCTCAACGCCTTCACCGTGAGAAATTTTACGAACAGTGAAAGAAGAATTTAAGCCATCATTGTTTTTAGCAATAACCACACCTTCATAAGCCTGTAAACGCTCACGACTGCCTTCTTTTACTTTTACCTGAACAATCACAGTATCACCTGGGTTAAATTCAGGGATTTCTTTTAACTGTTCTGCTTCTAATTCATTAATGATGTTACTCATAACTAGCTCCAACGCTTAAAGTCTCATTTAATCAGCA
>CAZEZI010000094.1:0-9131 GCA_964516315.1 uncultured Thioalkalispiraceae bacterium | reverse complement strand
GTATTGAAACCATGGGTGGTGTGATGACCAAGCTCATCGAGAAAAACACAACCATCCCAACGAAGGCACAACAAGTGTTCTCGACTGCTGAAGATAACCAGACAGCGGTAACGGTACATGTGTTGCAAGGTGAACGTGAAAGAGCGGATGCAAATAAATCGTTAGGTCGTTTTGACCTGCAGGACATTCCACCTGCATCACGTGGTACACCACAAATTGAAGTATCATTTGATATTGATGCCAATGGTATTTTAAATGTATCGGCCAAAGATAAAGCGACTGGCAAAGAGCAGTCCATTGTTATTAAAGCATCCAGCGGTTTGTCGGATGAAGAAGTTGAAGCAATGGTACGCGATGCAGAAGCCCATGCCGATGAAGATAAAAAATTCCAGGAAATGGTAACAGTACGTAACACTGCTGAATCCATGATTAATGCGACACAGAAATCAATGGAAGAGCTGGGCGACAAGCTTGAAGAAAGCGAAAAGGCTCCAATTGAAGCTGCAATTAAAGACTTGCAGGAAGCATTAAAAGGCGAAGATAAAGATGATATTGAAGCCAAAACAAAAGCATTAACCGATGCTTCTGCGAAAATGGCTGAAAAGCTTTATGCAGAAAAAGCGGACGGTGCCGAAGCAGCGGGGGCAGATGCAACTGGTGAATCTACCGATGCAGGTGCAAATGCAAATGATGATGTTGTTGATGCAGAGTTTGAAGAAGTAAAAGACAACAAGTAAATATCAATAACGAAGTGCTACCAAAAGGCGTGAATTTTTCACGCCTTTTGGTGGTTTAGGAAAAAGGTTTGTGAAGTATGTCTAAGCGCGATTATTATGCAGTTCTTGAACTGGAAAAAACGGCGACTACAGTTGAAATTAAAAAAGCTTTCAAACGTAAAGCGATGAAGTATCACCCCGACAGAAACCCCGACAGCAAAGAAGCCGAAGAAAAATTTAAAGAAGCAAAAGAAGCGCATGATATTTTAACGGATGCACAAAAACGAGCAGCCTATGATCAATTTGGGCATGCCGGTGTTGATGGTTCAGCCGGAATGGGTGGAGCAGCGGGTGCCGGTGGTGCAAGTTTTAGTGATGTTTTTGGTGATGTCTTCGGTGATATTTTTGGTGGTGGCCGAGGTGGCGGTGGTCCACAGGTTTTTCGTGGTTCTGATCTAAGATATAACCTTGAGCTGGATCTCGAAGATGCTGTACAGGGTACTGAAGTAAAAATTCGTGTTCCTACACAAGTAGCTTGCGGTACCTGTGGTGGTAGTGGTGCTAAAAAAGGCACCAGGCCTACAGCCTGCGCAACCTGTGGCGGACATGGACAGGTGCGTATGCAGCAGGGCTTTTTCTCTTTACAACAAACCTGCCCGCGTTGTCATGGTACCGGCAAAATGATTGCTGACCCTTGCAACAAATGTCATGGACATGGTCGGGTTGAAAAACATAAAACATTATCCGTGAAAGTGCCGCCGGGTGTGGATACCGGTGACCGTATTCGTTTGTCGGGTGAAGGTGAAGCCGGTGAGAACGGTGGGCCGTCCGGTGATTTATATGTGCATATGAATGTACGGCCACATAAAATATTTGAACGTGATGGTGTCGACTTATATTGTGAAGTGCCCATCAGTTTTGTAACAGCAAGTCTCGGTGGGGAACTGGAAGTGCCCACGCTGGATGGTCGGGTTAAATTGAAAATACCGGCAGAAACACAAACAGGCAAGTCATTTCGTTTACGTGGCAAAGGCGTAAAAGCGGTGCGTGGTTCAGGCCTCGGTGACTTGATTTGTCGCATCAGTATTGAAACGCCAGTTAATTTAACGCACGAACAAAAAGATTTGTTAAAACAACTGGAAGTATCGTTAAATGGTGACGGTGTTCACCACAGCCCACGAACATCATCCTGGCTGGATGGGGTTAAGAAATTTTTTAAAGACATGAAGATTTAATTTTTAAGCTTCTGAAGCGATGTTAGCCCCATCATTTCGTGAAGGCACACTACTACTTTCCAGAATAACAATTGGAATGAATATTTTAATTTAAAAGAGTAGTATGAGAGTATGTCTTTGAGGAATAAACTCAAAATAGGCAGGTCATTCCCGCGGAGGCGGGAATCTAGACATTAAACAAAGCTGTTCTTATCGTTCTGGATTCCCGCCTCCGCGGGAATGACGACTTACTAAAAACATTAAGAGTAAAAAAATGACAAGAATAGCCATCACAGGTGCCGCAGGTCGAATGGGACGCGTGCTGATTGAAGCAACTCTGCAAAACGAAAATACAACTTTAACTGCCGCTATTGATCGCCCTGGCAGTCCTTTTACCGGTACAGATGCCGGTGAGTTGATTAATCATGGCCAACAAAACGTTATTATTGTTGACGATCTGAATGCGGTAACGGGTGATTTTGATGTACTTATTGATTTTACCCACCCCGATGTGAGTGTAGAAAATATCAAGATATGCCGCAAAGCAAAAAAACGCCTGGTGATTGGTACAACTGGTTTTAGTGATGAGCAAAAAGCATTAATCAGTGATGCAGCAAAAGAAATTGCCATCGTCTTTGCTCCAAATATGAGTGTTGGCGTTAATTTATGTTTCAAGTTACTTGATATTGCAGCACGGGTAATGGGTGACTATACCGATATTGAGGTAATAGAAGCACATCATCGCCATAAAGTGGATGCGCCTTCCGGTACAGCATTACGTATGGGCGAAGTGGTAGCGGAAGCTCTGGGTCGTGACTTAAATGACTGTGCTGTGTATGGTCGAGAAGGCCAAACCGGTGAACGCGACCGCAAGACCATTGGTTTTGAAACTATCCGTGCTGGTGATATCGTTGGTGAGCACACGGTGATGTTTGCTGATATTGGCGAACGTGTTGAAATTACCCACAAAGCATCGAGTCGAATGACCTTTGCCAATGGTGCAGTCAGAGCTGCAAACTGGTTAATGGATTTTGAACAAGGCCAGTTTGATATGCAGGATGTTCTGGGGCTGCGCAACTAAAGCACAGAAGTATTACGAATTTACATTAAAGGCTTTTTTAATTAGTCAGTATTTAATGTGAAATAGAGCGTTGCCCCTTTGCCCACCTCGGACTCAGCCCAGATTTTCCCATGATGAAGGTTTATTACCCGTTTGACAGTTGCAAGGCCGATACCTGAACCTTCAAACTGCTTACTATTATGCAGACGTTGAAAGGGTTCAAATAGTTTTCCGGCCAGCTTCATATCAAAACCCACACCATTATCCTTAAAATAATATACTCGTTCGTTATTGATAACTTTTGCACCAAATTCAAATTCTGGGTTCCGAGTGTTGGATGTATATTTCCATGCATTTGCAATAATATTGGCCATTGCAATTTGAATAAGGGCGGGGTCACAGCGACAAACAACATTTTCTTTTATATTTAAATCCAGTGATGCTCGCGGCTCAGCCTGAACAAGTTGTTCGAGTTCTTTATTTACAATATTGCTGAGGTTAACATTATCCTGACACTTGACTTCCGACTGGGTTAATTTGCTTAACATTAGTATTTCGGTAATCAGGTTATCCATTTTACCTGTATTTTTTACTATTCGACTTAAGTAGCTTTTTGCTTCTTCATTTAAAGTGTCGCTGTAATCTTCAGCCAGTACCTGACTAAAGCCGGTAATACTGCGTAAAGGCGCTCTCAAGTCGTGAGAAACGGTGTATGAAAAAGATTGTAATTGTTCATTAGCAATTTCAACACGATCAGCATATTGTTTTATTTTATTGAGGGAATCGACCAGTTGTCGATTTACACGCTGATATTTTCGGTATAAAAGATAAGCAATCAGAGCGCTGAGTATCGCTATTGTAATTAAAACAGATAATATAAAGAGATAGTTTTTCTGACTTTCGATTGTTGCACTACTTTTTGATAATGTTTTATTTTGTGTATTTATAATTGAATTTTGATTTGATATTGTTGTTGCCAAAGTATCAATCTCTGCCTGTTGTTTGCTAAGGGTTGCACTTCGTTTTTCAATTTCTGTGCGTTGTTTGTCCAGATGTTTTTCCCGTTTATTGAGTTCTTTTGCCTGACGCTGTATTTTCCTCTCTTGTGATTTACTTTCATGTACCAGTTGTATGTAGTTTTGTTTTTGTTGCGTGACAGTTTGGGTTAATTTAGCCAGCACCTGTTCCATCGACTGTTTTTCCTGATTTATTTGCTGTATTTTTTTTTCAACCCGTTCCACTTTTTTTTCATTTGCAGATAATTGCATCTGCGCTTCACGGTATAAATGTGCAACATCAATTTCAGTGCCACCTAAAAGTATTATCTCGGGAGCAACCAGCATGTTTTTGTTAATAATATTTGCTTTATTAATTTCAAATCTGATGTTAGTCGGATCCTGGTAATTGGTTATAAAGTTAATCATAACGTCTCGTTGATTATTGATGTTGTAGGAAATAATCAATGTAGCTGAGTTTTTGGTCTGCTTTAAAATATCCTTAAGTGATGCAGATTTATGTTGCGCCAAAAAAACAACCTGTGTATTTTTTGGTACGGTTGTACTGTCGCTACGGCTAATACGCATTGGGCGTTTGTGAAGTTGTCGTGTTGTTGCAATGCGTTTAAGCACCACTTCTATTTTTGCACTGTCATCAATAATATGGATACGGTATTGTTTGATTTTTTCTGCATCTGGCCATGTGATGTATTCAGCCAGACGATAAATCGCAACACCTAAAAAGTCTGCATTACGGTCATGCTGTGAGAAACAGGGTTGAACAACAGCTAAATATAAAAACAGGACTCCGCCAAACTGCAGGATATTTATTTTTCTATTTATTTTATTTCTTGAAAAAAGTCTAAAATTGAAGTTTGTCATTTGAACTGCTTTTACCCTACAAAAATAAATATCACACTAAAACCGGTTAGATCATAGTAAATATAGACAGAAAATTTTATGAATTATGCTTTTTCAATCGTATTACACAATAAATTTCAATTATTGAATCCCATTTTTAAGTATTTGATATAAATAATTGAAATAATTGAATATTTATAGCATGCAAATTGACCTTGTCCAATAGTTTTACTATCCTTTTTATTTGTATTTTGTATCGGCAGCAGCGATTGCCTTAAGCGTATTCAGTGTTATTTATAAAAATAATAATGTGTTTAAACCAGGGAATTTAAATGGAATCCGCATTTCAGTATTTGCAGCTATTTTTTAGAACTAAGATACTGTTTTTATTATGTTTGTTTTTTATCTTGCTGGGGCAAAACAAGGCAATATTTGCCGAAACCTCGTTAGCTAGCGCAGAAGAGTTACTTGAATTGTCGCTGCAAGATTTATTCGACGTTGCAATTACATCAACATCGTATTTTCCCGAAAGTTATCTGGATGTTGCCGCGTCCGTAAGTGTTATTTCAAGGCCAGACTGGGAAAAGCGGGGAGCCCAACGTTTGAGTGATGCGTTCCAGAATCTGCCATCTGTTATTTCACTACCTAATTTCTTCGGTCAAAGTTCAACCCGAATACGTGGTTATGCTATAGCAGATGCCAGAGGGATCGCGACACTTTGGGATGGCGTGCCAATTAATGTTTTTGTTTCAGGTACGGCTGATATTGACAGGCCGAATATTCAGTTGAACACACTTGACTCTATAGAGATAACGCGTGGCCCCGGTTCAGCATTGTATGGTGCAGATGCTTTCTATGGTGTTGTGGCACTTAAATCATTTGAGTCCAAAGTGGATACAAACACGGTTAGCGGGCGTATTGGGAGCCGTGGTTTTTATTCGGCAGGTTACAACGGGAGTTATCAGACTGGTAGTGATTCACGTCTGAATATTTCGCTAGCATCGAGTGGCCAACCGGATCAAAATATTAAATACAACAATTCCGGTGGTGTTGGAGAGCGAGAGTATAATTATCAATCGACCACGTTTGTCAGCAAATTTGCTTCGGAACTGGGAGAGAGGTGGTCTTATAAAGTGGGTCTTTATTATGACGACAACCAGTCGAATGATTTCAATGGTGGAAACTCCTTTGGCACGGTGCCCAATAATGACACATCGAGTACCAGGGGTGATTTTTCGATGTTGAAAGGTGATGTTAAATACCACATTTCCACACAACGTGATATTAGCTTGAAAGTTTATTCATGGGAGCAAAATAGAAATAATGTTCGTCCGGTAAATACGACACGTGATTTACGTATTACAGGTAAAGAAATTCGTAAAGAGGCACAGTTAGTTTATCGTGACAAGAACCTGTTGTGGAACACAGAGCTAACCGCTGTGGTTGCACATCGTGAAGAACATATCATTAGTCAACGGCGTACAATTTTTGATACAACTACAACGTTTGTTGATGCAGAACTGCCTTCGAGTGGTTTAAAGCGTATTATCAACAGTTTTTTTGTTGATGGTAAAACACATATTCCAACGAGCCGCTGGATTTATCGTTATGATTTTCGTTTGGATGATTACAGTGATTTTGGTACACAATTTACACCGCGGCTAGGTGTTATCTATAAACTGGATAAACAAACAGTGCTAAAAACACTGTATGGCAGCTCTTTTCGTGCACCAACAGCTGTCGAGATTGCTGGAACGGCTTTTATTAATGGTGACCCGGATATCCAGCCTGAAGAACTGGATACCTATGAACTTGTCTATTTAACACAAGGCAAACATGCCAAGTTTGAATTTACCCTGTTCTATAATCAATTAACCAATGGGATTGTGAATGTTGCGGGCACCTTTACCAATATCTCTGAAAGTGAGGCGTATGGTATGGAAATTGGCTATACAAAAAGGCTTCGAAGCTGGCTAATTGATACAAGTGCTTCATATGTAAAGAGCAGAGATTTAACGAACAAAACAGATTATAACGCTTTCCCAAGATATATTGTTAATTCAGGGATTGGTTATGTGTTTAACGATGGCTGGTCGGTAAATGTGAATAACCGAATCCATATTGGTGCTTATGATACGGCTGCGTCAACGGCAATAGCACTTAAAGACTATTGGCGTCTGGATGTTAATATAAGCAAATCATTTAAAGAAAAAATGCAGCTATTTTTAAACGTGCGCAATGCGCTGAACCGCAAAAATTATTTACCCTCACTTATCGATCAGGGAGGCGGAATCCCTGAGGATGGGATCGCTATCGACATGGGCATCAAGTATCAAATTTAACTCTGTTTTTTTGTTATGTCGTTATGGCTTAATCATTTGATATTTGATGCTAACTGCTCCGATGAGCTGGTGTGTTCACTAAATTTAACCGTATTTTTCAATAATTAAAGTAATGCGCCACTGGAAACCCAACGCATCTTAAAGTACAATCCCTTCGGTCGACGCACTACGTCTCGGCCACACTGAATTCTTAAATAAGCGGGAGACCTTCGGTTTAGAGGGCACTCCCGTTTTGTGCATCTACGCGGAGGTTTCATTGCGGCAATCAGCCCTTTTAATACTTGAAGATGGCACCGTTTTTCATGGTGAATCCATTGGCGTTCCTGGCGAATCTGTTGGTGAAGTTGTTTTTAACACCGCCATGACAGGCTATCAGGAAATTCTTACCGATCCTTCTTATGCCAAACAGCACGTTACCTTAACCTATCCACATATTGGTAATGTTGGCACCAACCCGGAAGATGAGGAATCCTCAAATATTTTTGCTTCCGGTCTTATTGTCAGGGATGTACCTTTGCTGGCCAGTAACTGGCGGTGTCAGGACAGCCTGAGCGATTATCTGGTTAAAAATAAAGTGGTTGCGATTGCCGGCATTGATACCCGCAAGCTAACCCGGATTTTGCGTGAAAAAGGTGCCCAGGGTGGTTGTATCGTGGCAGCGAAAGAGGGCGAAACTCTGGATCAAGCCAAAGCTCTGGCGGCAGCAAAAGCTTTCCCAGGCCTTAAAGGGATGGACCTGGCCAAAGAAGTCACCACCAAAGAACAATATTCATGGCAACAGGGTAGCTGGACATTGGAAGATGGTTTACCAGCGGATTCCACTGACTTGCCTTACCATGTTGTTGCCTTCGACTATGGTGTGAAACGCAATATTCTCCGTATGCTGGTTGATCGTGGTTGTAAGTTAACGGTTGTACCGGCACAAACATCGGCTGCCGATGTGCTTGCATTAAAACCTGATGGGCTTTTCTTGTCTAATGGCCCAGGTGATCCGGAACCCTGTGATTATGCAATTCAAGCCATTCAGGAATTAGCAAAATCCAGTATTCCTATATTTGGTATTTGCCTTGGTCACCAGTTGCTGTCGCTTGCCAGTGGCGCAAAAACCATAAAAATGAAATTTGGCCATCATGGAGCTAACCATCCGGTACAGGATGTTGAGTCTAAACAGGTTTTTATTACCAGTCAGAACCATGGTTTTGCGGTTGATGAAAGTTGTTTGCCTGAAAACCTGACTGTAACGCACCGTTCGCTGTTTGATGAGTCGTTACAGGGTGTTAAACGAAATGATATTCCAGCATTCAGTTTTCAGGGGCACCCCGAAGCCAGTCCGGGGCCACATGATGTTGCACCGTTATTTGATCAATTTATTGAACTAATAAAAGAACAAAAACATTAACCACGGAGGACACGAAGAACACAAAGTTTTAAATTTTAGTATAAAAAGCCGTTATATCCGGTTTTCTTTGTGTCCTTCGTGCCCTTTGTGGTGAAATTTTAAAATATAGATTAGAGAATATGCCAAAAAGAACCGACATAAAAAGTATTTTAATTATAGGTGCAGGGCCGATTGTGATTGGCCAGGCCTGTGAGTTTGATTATTCCGGTGCGCAAGCCTGTAAAGCGTTAAAGGAAGAAGGTTATCGCGTTATTCTGGTGAACTCGAATCCGGCGACCATTATGACCGATCCGGAACTGGCTGATGCAACCTATATCGAGCCGATTCACTGGACAGTGGTAGAACGCATTATTGAACAAGAAAAGCCAGACGCAATTTTGCCAACAATGGGTGGGCAAACAGCATTGAACTGTGCTTTAGATTTGCATCGTGAGGGTGTGCTGGAAAAACACGGTATCGAAATGATTGGTGCAGATCGTGAAGCGATTGATAAAGCAGAAGATCGTGATAAATTCCGTAAAGCAATGCAAAAAATAGGTTTGGA
>CAZEZI010000093.1:0-9187 GCA_964516315.1 uncultured Thioalkalispiraceae bacterium | reverse complement strand
ACAAAAAAGCCTAAACCATATAGCCGTGTTAATTAATGTGTGTGAAAACTGCCATGGAGTCAATGCCAATCCAATCTTATCGGATTGGAAAACCAAGGAGAAAATGGATCACGGTTCAGTTTCAACGACCTGTGTGACGTGTCACTCTGCGGATCGAGCCAATGCAACCAAGCAACGTGGTAAGCATCCAGCACACATTCAAAGCAGCAATTTATGCCAAGATTGTCATACCAATGGCTTTACCACGTGGAAAGGGGCGAAGATTGATCACGGTACAATTACCAGTGGTTGCTTTAGCTGTCATAACGGTACAACATCTGGGGCTCAAAAAGGCTCGGGTCACATGGCGACCTTAAATGTCTGTGAAGAATGTCATGGAACGATAGCCAGGCCGGTGTTGCAAACGTGGAAGACCGAAATGAGTTATACGCATGCTCCTGGATTCCCAAGTGCGCATACGAAGTACACGTGTTTGGAATGTCATGTAAGCAATAGTCAGTTTGATGTTGGCTTTGGTCCGGGTAAAAACTTAATCCCAGATTGTGCCGGTTGTCATGCTCAGAAATTCAATGACAATTTAAATGACCATGAACCTGGTGATACTTATACTAACCACAGTACATGTAATGCAAGTTGTCATGGTAATAGTCCTGAACACAGCACGTCTAAGTTTTAGGTAATTGAATTTGCAGATGCCAAACGGCATCTGCATGTAATTAAATAGATGATTTCGGTTTTTCTTCTTGATAGGCTGTTTATTGTAAAGTGTTCTTTGATATTTTTTAGATTTAGGGTTTTTTTCGGAATATTTTCGTGAATATTATTATCGCTGGCGCTGATTTTTGTAAGTTTATGATTGCTCAATCTAATTTTTAATTTGTTTAAAATATAGATATTATATAATTTCACCCTTTATAAACATTAATAGTAACTATTTTGTTACTATTAATGTTTATTCATTCGTTATTTCTGTATCAAAAGTTACATAAAAACCCCTTTCGAAAGAATCATTTTTTTAACATATTGATCCAAGTTTTATAACCCAGTAAAATTGCAGTTATTCAGTTTTATATTTGTTTAGTTTACCACCAGTGATGTACTTAGGAGCTTACCGTGCAAGGACAGCAAAAATTTTCGTTTTGTTTTAATATCTCTAATATTAATAAATTTTTTATTTTACTTGTTTTAAGTATGACGCTCTTTGCTTGTGGTGGGGGTGGGGGTGGGGGTTTACCTGATGAGGCTCCAGCCGATGTAGCGGGTCCTGTTGTATTGTCAATTGTGCCTAAGTTAAATGAAATTGATGTTGAAGCGGGTTTTATCAATGCCACAACAGCTAGTGCAATAACATCAATTACCGTAACTTTTGATGAATTGATAAATAGAGAAAGCCTTTTACTGAGTAATGTTATTATTCAAGGTATTGATAACGCTGGTAATGTTGATCCAACTGTGACAGTGTCCGTTATTGATATTAGCTTTATCGATGTAACAAAGAAGTTAACGATTACAACGGAAAGTTCTACTAAAGGTGGTTTTTTAAACAATCGTGAATATCAAATTCAAATAAAGAACATTTTAGATAAGCTTGGTAATAATATGGAGGTATTTACTTCTCGATTTTCTACAACTAGATTGCCAGTCGTAACTACAATAACACCAGCAAATAATACAAACCCAGTTTCTTTATCTCAAGTGATAACCATAAAATTTGATGAGGTAATGAATGAAGAGTCTTTAAAAACAGGTTTCACATTAACAGAAACATTTGCAAACTCGGCTAGCGGCACTCTTTATAAGTTTACCGATCCTAAACCATCATTGAAATTGGTTCATCAAATTGTTGATAACAAATCAATAGCTGTTTACTCATTAGTAGAAGCAGGCACAAATGTAGCTAAGTTATTATCCAAAACAGCACGTTATACTGTAAACCTTTTACCCACGGCAAAAGATTTGAAAGGAAACTCAGTAACAGCTATGACTTCTTCGTTTACGACAGGGGTTAGTAGTCAAATTGGGAGCCCTGCGTTGAAGCCAGATCTGGTAACTGCTCAGACTACGAATGGAGCTGGAGGCATATTAGAAAATATAATTAGTTGGTCAGCTAAAGTTAATACAGCATATATATTGTATGTATCAAAAAATTCTGGTGCTTTTACACAAATAATAACGACACCAACACCTTATTTTCAAACACCATTTGTTGCAGGTAATATTTCGTACATCGATAAGAATGTTATTTCCGGTAGTAGTTATGAATATGCGATAACGGCAGTTGATATAATTAGCTCAGGTGTTTATGGTGCTGAAAGTGTTTTTAGTAAATCTCAACTTATAATTGCTGGTGCTGCTGCACCTAATAAGTTAACAGCAATTGCGGCACCAGATTCAGGAGGGACGCTAACTAATGGTGCTGTTCAGTTAACGTGGGATTCAATAGCAAATAATAAATATAATATTTATGTTTCAATTAATGGCAGTACATTGTCTATATTACAGGGAAATATTGTCGCAACTGGAACTACAACAACATATAGCTATTCCCCCGGATTAAATCAACGTTATATTTATGCAGTTAGTGTATTGAATCAAGCAAATGTTGAATCAGTGAAAGTTAAAAGCTTAGAAGTTGTTCCATTTGGCCCACCAACCACAGTGACAACAAAAGGTGGTGATCAGCAAGTGGATGTGACATGGGGCGTTTGGGATAAAGTGCCTAATTTAACATACACAGTTTCTGTGAAAGAGGGGGCGGATCCAAATTTTAATGTCATTGCAACGGGTTTAGTTAACGGTAGGCTGGTTCATGGTGTGGATACTTCTTTGCCATTAGTTAATGGTACAGCCTATACTTATAGAGTTTTTGCAACATCGACAGTATCCGGTGTTACTCGAACGAGCAAAGGTAAAGATAGTATAGCTACTCTAGCGGTAGCACCACCACCACCACCAGCACCACCTAATGTAATTAATGCTACCGCTAATGATTCTAGTATTACTCTAAATTGGTCTCTAGAACCTGCAACAGGAGCTAGCTATGATTATAATATTTATCAAAAAGATAGTACGGCAATTAATTTTAAATTAGTAAAAATATTAACAAGCCCTAGCCAAGGTACTGTCACAATACCGGCTGCGAATAATATTACTTATGAGTATCAGATTGCTGCGGTAAATAGTGGCGTGGAAGGTGCACGATCAGCAGCGATAGCGTTAACACCGCGTTTAACGCCTAACAAAATATCCAGTTGGAATCATAGCTGTGTTATTAAAGCTGGCGAAATGTGGTGTTGGGGAGATAATACTTATGGACAACTAGGTATAGGAACTAAAACATTTGCAGAGAAACAGCAATTAGTTAATCAACCACTTGATGCTAATAATGTTGTTGTTGGTTCGAGTTGGATTGCAGTGGCTGCTGGTGAAAAACATACTTGTGGTATTCGTAATACCGGAGAAATGTTTTGTTGGGGACTTGGTTCTCGAGGTCAACTTGGCGATGGTCTTCAACTTTCAAGTTTAAAACCTGTATTAGTATTAAAGCCATCAGCATTAGCAGCAAATACCAGTGTAAATTGGAGTCAAGTTAGCGCTGGTCGAGATTATACTTGTGGGATTCATCGTGATGCTAATACAACGGGACAACTTTTTTGTTGGGGAACCGATGATAGTTATACATTAGGTGTTCAACAACAAGCTACTCGTCAGTTTACTGTCAACCAACCTGAACCAGTTTTATTAGGAACAGCTGATCTCAGCAATAACTGGGTTGAAATACGGGCTAGTTTAAGACATACCTGTGGTATACGACAACAAACAGCCGGTAGCACGCTATGGTGTTGGGGTTATCGTCGATCGGGGCAGGCGGGTGATAGCACATCAACATTGTCTGATTATTTATTTGAACCAACTGCAGTTATGTCCACGTCTGGTGGCGCTATTCCTGAAACAGACTGGAGTAGTGTCGCACTAGGAAAAGACCACACTTGTGCGGTTCGTGGTATTTTAAAAACAGTCTGGTGTTGGGGAGCTGATGGTTTTGGTCAACTTGGCAATTCAGATCGCTCCTATACTCGATTGTTTACTCCTACTCAAGTATCACCAATAAGCCAAAATTGGCTCAAGATATTTGCAAATAATAATAGAACTTGTGCATTAGATGTATCGTCTGCAATTAGTTGTTGGGGTGATAACGTATCTGGTGGAGTAGGTAATGGTAAGCTCGCATTTGATGTGTCATCACCAACGCGAATAGCTTCGGTTGCTAATTGGGAAACCTTAGCCATTGGTATTGAAAATACATGTGCAATATCGACTGTCAATAGCATTTCAGTAAACGAAGTTTTTTGTTGGGGTAATGCTGAAAAATTTGGGTTAGGTGGTACTACCTCAGAAAAATTTATACCTACCCAAGTTGGTATTGATCTAGATTGGATGGATATTACGGCTGGCTCATCAACAAGAGCTAATAATGCTTTTACGCTAGGATTGCGAACCAGCGCAGGCAAAAATACAATGTATGGTTGGGGAACAAATAGGGGGCGTTCACTTCCTGCGGGACAAGATCGTCTAATTAAAGAACAATTTCCTCTTATAGATATAAGTGGTTTCTCTTGGCAAGAAATTTCGGCTGGGGAGTTTCATGCCTGTGGTATTGTTAAAACCGATAGTACTTTATATTGTTGGGGAACAACTACTTTTATTGGTGCCATTTCAGGTAGCACGAGCACGCCAATTCAAGTAGGAACAGAAACGTGGTTAGCGGTAGATGCTGGTGAGAATCATTCATGCGGCATTAAGTTAGTTGACTCGAGTCTTTGGTGTTGGGGAACAGGTAAAGAAGGAGAGCTTGGTGCTGGTCCAGCCAAAGATGCTAATGGCAACATACTCGTTGATAGTAATGGAAAAGTAATAGCAAAAATACCGGATACTGCTAATAACGAGATTTTAATACAAGTATTAGAACCAAGTCCTGATCCTGATAACACCATAGCCACAGAGTGGTCTAGTGTTAGTATCGGTAGTGGTTTTGCTTGTGCGATAGACAGTCTTTCAGACTTATATTGTTGGGGGTTGAATTCTACAGGGCAATTAGGAATTGGTATTAATACTGATGTTACTGATGCAAATGGTGTTGTAACAGTTAATACCAATAAGTTTGTACCTACAAAAGTTGTATACCCTGTTGGTGTGGTTTCATGGTTGAAAGTTTCCGTTGGATATAGAACTGCATGTGCTTTATCAACTGCTAATGATCTATATTGTTGGGGATCCAATTTTTACGGTTCACTTGGTAACAATGGTGGTAGTGCAGATCAATTGTCCCCCTCAATTGTTGCTAATTCTGATTTAGTGCCATGGGCCGATATAAATATAAACGTTAATCATGCTTGTGCGAGAAAACAAGATAATGCTTCAATTGATAGCGGAGCATTGTGGTGTTGGGGTAAAAATGATTTTGGACAGATAGGAAATGGTAGTTTTTCTGATTCAAAGCGGCTTGGTCAATTTGTTCCTGTCCAGGTTCTTGGCAATAAATTATGGAAAAAATTTACTACTGGCCTTGATTCTACCTGTGCCATAGCAAGTGATAATTCTTTATGGTGTTGGGGGCGAAATTTTGATGGTGAGCTAGGAATAAATACATCATGGAAAACTCGACCGATTTCACTGACATTTCCATAGGTATAACAAAAAAAGGCTGTGTTTAATTTAAACACAGTTTATTGTTTTATTTAAAACGAGAAATAATAAAATCTGTTTAAAGTTGTAGCGTTTAAGCAGTGATATAGGGAGCACAAAGTGCAAATTAATAATAAAAATAGTATTAATGTAAGTTCAATAGCTAATAAAATATTTAAACGCTTAGGAGCTTTATTCATAGTAACAGTATTTAGTTTTAGTTTATCTGCATGCGGTGGCGGAAGTAGTAGTGCTCTGCCTGATGCTGCACCTGAGGATATTACAGGCCCTGTAATATTAACAATTTCACCGTTAGCAAATGAAATAGATGTCCCTGCAGGAACTGAACAAAATGCTGTAACACTTATCACGGTTACTTTAGATGAGGTTTTGAATCAAGCAAGCATTTTACCTGAAAATGTCTTTATTGAAGAAATTAGCAGCAGTGGTATTGTTATTCCAGGGACTCAAGTTGCTGTAATTAGTTTAAGTTATACTGAGGAAATTAATAAGTTAGTTATTGTAACGAATGGTTTTGAAATAAATAAAGAGTATCAGATTAAAATTCAGAATTTTTCAGATAAGCTTGATAATAAAATGTTGGAATTTAATTCTACTTTTTCTACTACTCGACCTCCAAGTGTAGAAACTATTTTACCACTTAATAATAGCAATCCAGTGTCGATAGCTCAAAAAATTATAATTAATTTTGATGAAGTGATGGATGAACAATCTCTAAAAGATGGATTTACATTAACGGAAACTCTTGTAAACGCTGCAGCTACTACTTATAAGTTTAGTGATCAGCTTCTATCTTTAACGCTTAGTCATCAGATTATTGATGGAAAATCTATTGCAACTTATTCATTAGTTAATCCAGAAACAGGTCTAACTCGATTATTAACTAAAACTACAAGCTACTCAGTAGGTTTAACAACAGCAACAGACTTAAAAGGTAATAGTTTAGCGTCAATATCAACTGCATTTATTACAGGGGTTAGCGATCAAATAGGAACTGCGCCAATACCTCCCGGTCAGTTAAATCTAATAACCAGCAATAATGCAGGAACCTTTAATAATTCGATTACTTGGCCGGTTATTACAAACACAGCATACAATATCTATGTATCAAAAGATGGAGCTAATTTTGTATCGATTGCTACTACGTTAATTCCATCAGCAAACGAGTTACAACAATTATCCATGTCCTACATTGATAGTTCTGTAACTATTGGTGTTCGCTATAAATATGCTGTTTCGGCAATGAATCTTCTTGCCGAAAATATTTATAGTGCCGAAAGCTTATTTAGTATTTCAGGTGAGGTGGTGCCGAGTGCTGTAGCTGTTCCTAAAAATTTAGTAGCAATAGCCGGCCCAAATGGAACTGTTGTTGGCGATACCGTAAAATTAACTTGGGATGCAATTGCAAATAATAAATTCAACCTTTATGAATCAAGCGATGGCTTTATGACATCTATAAAATTATTAGCAAATACTTCTTTACTAACTTATCTCTATAAACCAAGTTTAGGTAATGATGTTCAGTATCAATACGGTTTAACAATAGAAAATGCTAATGGTAGTGAATCTATTATGATAAAAAGTGAAATGGTTGTTCCTTTTGGTGCGCTTGCTAATGTAGTTGCTAGAGGTAATGACCAACGGGTTACTGTTAAGTGGCCAACATGGAAAAATGTTCCTGGTGTTAGTTACAGTGTTTACGTTAAAGTTGGTACTAGTGCTGGTGCAACATTTTCAACTACCCCAATAGCAACTAATTTAACTGTTGGAGAATTTATTCATGGCGCAGGGGCAATAGGTTCAAATAATCCACCATTACCAAATGATACTTCTTATACTTATGGCGTTGTTAGTATTTCAACAGTGCCTACATTAAGAACGGCTATACAAAAAAATAGCAATATTGCAGTAACGTCACCGCGACTACCTCCCAATGTTCCAATTAATATTATTGTTCGAGCTGGTGATGCTAAAGTTAATCTCACTTGGGATATTGATAACAGTGTTCCTGGAGTAGTATTTGATTATCGCATTTTACAAAAAGCAGGAAATGAAACAACGTATACAGAAGTTGCGTTACTGAAGAGTCCATTAATTGGTAAAGCAGAAATTACCGCAACTAACAATATACAACACAGCTACCAAATCGCTGCAATCGACACCGGTGTTGAAGGAGCAAGAGCAACTACAACAACTGTTGTGCCTCGACATAGTGGTAGGCAGATTTCAGCATGGAATCATACTTGCGTTATCAAGGCAGGAGATTTGTGGTGTTGGGGTGATAATACTTCTGGACAGTTAGGAAACCCTGCTAAAACAGTAAATTTTGCTGAAAAACAAGTAAAAGTTGCTATTCCTACAACAGGTCGAATTGGAAGTCGTTGGATTTCAGTTGCAACAGGGCAAAAACATACTTGTGCTATTCGCGATTCAGGTGACATGTACTGTTGGGGTGAAGGTGGTGCTGGACAATCGGGTGGTTCTGCCACACAGCCACTCGATTTAATTTTATCACCTCAGCTTGTAAGCACTCCAGCAGCTTTGGCTATAGATGGTGTTAACGGTAATGTCCAAGTTAATTGGACTCAAGTAGTTGCTGGTGCTTTTTATACTTGTGGTATTCATAGAAATACAACTGAATTTGGTCAACTTTTTTGCTGGGGAAGCAACTCTGGTAGTCAATTGGGTATTCTACAACAAACTCCAGCAGTAAATAATGTTATGTTACCAGAGCCAGTAGTTCTCGGAACAGATTCAAAAAATAACTGGATTGAAATACAAGCTAACCTTAGACACACTTGTGGTATTCGCCAACAAACTGTCGGAAACACTTTATGGTGTTGGGGAGAAAGCCTTACTGGCCAAATTGGGGATGGTATTGTTGACGGTTCACGCCTTCCGGTGATGCCAACTCAAGTTGTGTCAACTGATATAGGTAATGCATCACCTGATACTGATTGGAGTAGCGTAGCACTTGGTAGAGAACATACTTGTGCGGTACGAGGCCTGTCAAATACTCTTTGGTGCTGGGGAAATAATAATATTGGTCAATTAAGCACGCAGTCAAGTGATTTAACTCAAACTTTTCCAGACGCAAAATATGCTCCAGTTCAAGAATCATCAGTTGCAATAGACTGGGTTAAAGTTTTTGCAAATAGGTATCAAACCTGTGGTTTAAAAAAATCAGGCACTATTAGCTGTTGGGGAAATAACTCTTCAGGTGAATCGGGGGATGGCTTATTATATTCAAGGAGTCGTGAACCGAGAATTTTTGCCGGAACATCGGATTGGTATCAGTTAGCGCTCGGAACTAATCATACTTGTGGAATAAACAATGGCAACAGCATCACACCAAACGGTGTTTCCTGTTGGGGCAGTGCAGAACAATATGGTATTGGTAAATTTACTTCTGAGTCTGCAGTGCCAGTGCGAGTTGGCATAGATACAAACTGGCAAGCTGTCACGGCTGGTTCAGCTGCTA
>CAZEZI010000092.1:0-9262 GCA_964516315.1 uncultured Thioalkalispiraceae bacterium | reverse complement strand
CCAATCATAATATCCAGTTGATAGTCTTCCATTGCCGGATACAGTATTTCTTCGACAACCGGACTTAAACGATGTATTTCATCAATAAAAATAACATCATGTGGCTCAAGGTTGGTTAATAGTGCTGCCAGATCACCTGGGCGTTCTAATACCGGCCCCGAGGTATGCTTTAAATTAACTTCCAGTTCATTGGCGATAATATTTGAAAGTGTGGTTTTACCTAAACCCGGTGGGCCAAAAATTAAAACGTGATCCAGCGCTTCCTGCCGTTTGCGTGCGGCATGAATAAATATTTCCATTTGCTCGCATACTTTAGGCTGGCCGACATAATCGTTTAGATTTTTCGGGCGGATAGCATGGTCAAGTGAATCTTCGCGTTTTTGTTCAGCGCCTGCTGTTAGTCGATCATTTTCTATCATGGTATTCCTTTATACCGTTGCCTTGTTCTTTAAGGCGGCACGAATAAGCTCGCCACTGGAAATATTGTCTTCAGCCAAATCCGCTAGCGCCTGTTGTACCATCATACTGGCTTCCTGTGGTTTATAACCTAACGCTATTAAAGCACTGGTGGCTTCTGTCGTTTCGCCCTGCTGCACAACATGTTGTTGCATATTATCCTGCGCTGGCAGACTCGCGGGTAACCAGTCTTTTAATTTATCCCGCACTTCGATGATGAGTCTTTCCGCTGTTTTCTTGCCTATACCCGGCAATTGTATTAATGCTTTGGTATCATTCTCGTTAACACAACGTGCAAATTCCTGTGCACTGATGCTCGATAAAATAGACAACGCCAGCTTTGCGCCCACACCGTTTACTTTTATCAAGGTTCTGAATAAACGCCGTTCTTCATCCGAAATAAAACCACACAAAAACTGGGCATCTTCACGCACTATCATATGTGTGAAGAGGGTCATTGTTTCCTGTATCTCGGGCAAACTGTAAAAAGTGTTCATCGGTACTTCAACTTCGTAGCCAACGCCTTGCACATCAATAACCAGTATCGGTGGGGTTTTTTCTATTACTTTACCTGTGAGTCGACCAATCATCTTTTTTCTTTATATGGATTCTAAATTCGGGTTCGGCGTTTACGTGCAGAACGTTTAAATACATTCATAGCTTTTAAATCAATTTTATTTTTGCTTAATGCTGATGTTTGCCTGGCCGTTGCCTGTTCAAAATTTTGCATGCTGGTACGCAAATGTGCACGGCATAGTGCAATGGCCAAAGCATCAGCCGCATCTTCCTGCGGAAATTTATTTAAACCTAACAGTACCCGTACCATATGCTGCATTTGCACTTTACTGGCGTTGCCTTTACCCACGATGGCCTGTTTGATTTCACGTGGTGTATATTCATGAACAGGGATGTCCTGATTGGCAACCACACAAATGGCGGTTCCGCGCGCCTGCCCTAACTTCAAAGCCGAGTCCGGGTTGCGGTGCATAAACACTTTTTCAATCGCCATTTCGGTTGGCTGATATTCGGCAATTAATTCGGACAGCCCTCTAAAGATAGACTTGAGCCGGATCGGTAAAGCCTCATCCGGTGTGCGGATGCAACCACTGTTTACCCAGCAACTTTTATTTTTTGTAACGTCAATAATGCCATAGCCCGTAATACGTGAACCCGGGTCGATACCCAAAATTCGCGTAGTTGAACCTGGTTGCTGTTGCTCTGTCAGCTTTGTGGTCGTTGGCTTAATCCTTATCTTATAATTTATTTGGTTTATTATTTATTGATCCAGTGCCTGCATCACCTCTTCGGTAAAGTCGGCATTGGTATACACATTTTGTACGTCATCCAGATCTTCTAACCCATCAATCAAACGCATGACTTTTTCTGCGTCCTCCACCTGTAAATCAACACTGGTGGACGCCACCATCGTGACTTCGGCATGTTCCGGTTCTAAAGATGCTGCAATCATGGCATCTTTCACATTCAGAAAATCTTCCCATAATGTAGTGACATCAATGCTGTCATCATCATTTGTGACGACATCTTCTGCACCCGCTTCCAAAGCCGCATCCATGATTTTGTCTTCATCACTGCCAGCCGGATAACTTAAAATACCTTGCTTGGTAAAAAGATAAGCCACCGAACCATCGGTGCCCAGGTTACCACCCGATTTTGAAAAAGCATGGCGCACTTCAGAAACCGTGCGGTTGATATTATCGGTTAAACATTCTACTAATACCGCAACACCGCCTGGGCCATAACCTTCATAACGGACTTCATCGTAATTTTCATTGTCACCGGCACCGCTGCCACGCTTTACTGCGCGCTCGATGGTGTCGCGCGTCATATTGCCGCTAAGGCCTTTATCGATAGCAGCACGCAGTCGTGGATTTGAATCGGGGTCACCGCCACCCATTTTTGCGGCAACAACAATCTCACGGATTAATTTGGTAAATAATTTGCCACGCTTTGAATCCTGTGCTTTTTTACGGTGTTGTATATTCGCCCACTTACTATGACCTGCCATGCTGACTCCAGATTGATACGTTTGATACAGATATGGGAAGATTTTACCACCACTCATCAGTTTACGCAGGTTAAAACAGGGGGATTTGTCCGAAAATATTGAATAATCGGGCTTATCGTGGAAGATTGTCTTTACAGGTGCGGATAAAGCGCTATGTGTTTGGATCTGAACTTCGTGTTGCATAATGTGTACCTAAAACATTAGCAGAAGCCACCATTTCAAATCAAAGTATGATGGGGTGCACCCAACCTGTGCATTTTGTATGTGTTTTATTCTTCATCGTCCGGAAGGTAGATGGCGGTACGCTCGTGAGTGGGGTTTTGTCCTGAATCAAAGGTAAATTCATGGCTGCCAACTTTGACAATATCGCCCTGTTTCAGTAAATGACGTTCTACTCGGTCATCATTTACAAAGGTGCCATTGGTCGAGTCCATGTCCTGAACAAAAAAGTCCTGTGCGTCATCAAGATAGGGGTTATTTTCCGCAACAATTACGGCATGCAGGCCACTCACTGCATAATCGTCTATATAAATATCGTTATCATCGTTACGGCCAATGGTGGTTGCTGCTTTTTCTAATAAGTAGGAACGCAGGTTAATACCATCGTGTTTCAGAATTAATTTTGCCACCGTTGAACCAAACCCAAGTTATAAATTAGTATTAAACAAAACCGTCAAAAGAACCTAAGGCTGTTCCTGAAACTCCAGTTGAGTACCAGAAACTTCAATTTTGTCTCCCGAGGACAACAACTCACTCTTAACTCCAATCGCACTATTGTTTAGTAATGGGGGTTTAGCATTGGTTGTACCGCTCATTGGCATTAAATAGTATTTGCTGCCTCTTTTGGCAATCACCGCCACCTGTCCACCGGGTGAACCTAATGTCGTATAAGGTTTGCTTAAGGTAATCACTTCGCCCGTTTTAGGCCCGGAAATAATCGACACCTGATATTTTTTAGGTGGCTCAATGACATCTTTGGTATTTTTTTGCGGTGAAATCATCACCGTACGTTCAAATTCGTTTACATTTTCATCAATAAATTTAAATTCATGCCGCCCAATTTTAATCAGGTCACCGTTCGTCAGTTGCCGTTTGGTGACCGGCTTACCATTCAAACTTGTGCCATTGGTACTGTTTAAATCTTCCACATAAGCATGTTGTAACATCAATATTGCAGCATGCTCGCCACTAATGGTGGGATCATCAATATGAATATCATTACCAGGCTTTCGGCCGATGGTCAGGCGCTCTTTATCGAGCATGAATTCTTTTATTACTGCACCATCATGGGTTAATACTAATTTAGACATACTATTATCCTGTTAAAAGAAATAAGTTTTATGCAACTGAACCTTCATACCCATTATCATCTGAAAAAGCTTTCCGCATTGTTATCAATATAACCGATATATTATCTTTGCCACCTTTTTCATTGGCAGCGGCGACCAGTTTTTTTCCCGCATCGCTTAAACTGCCTTGTTCACTAAGAATAGCTGATATCTCTTCATCTAGCACAAGATCAGACAGTCCATCCGAGCATAACAGAAACACGTCTCCCGGCTGGATTTCATGTTCGATTAAATCCACTTCAACTTCTTCACTGATCCCTAATGCACGGGTAATTAAATTCCGGCTTACTGCAGAATAGGCTTCTTCTTCTGACAAGTAACCATTATCTACCATTTCCTGCACTAATGAATGGTCGGTTGTCAGCTGGGTTAAAGTCTCACCATTATTAACATATAAACGCGAATCACCTACATTAGCAATAAGTGCCTTACCATTCTGGATTAAACTCATTACCAGCGTTGTTCCCATTCCTGCATATTCTGTGTTTTCGAGCGCTTGCTCAAAAATCTCGGTATTGGCATAGGTTATCGCCTCATACAGGGCGTCGTTGTAATCCACAATTTCCGAGTCAATAATTTCCGGTGTCAGCACGTCATACAATGCATGCTTGATACTCTCTATCGCCAGAGCACTGGCAATTTCACCTGCATTATGCCCGCCCATACCATCGGCAAGAATAAACATACCACGTTCTATATCACAATCAATAGCATCCTCATTATGATCACGAACCTGCCCCACATCCGTCAGGCCAAAAGCATCTATTTTTCTCGAATATTTATTCGCATTGTTGCTCATGCTTTTTTGCTACCTCGCTTTTTGCCGATTCGTTCCTGGCAACGCTGCAGTGCACTGGCCATGCGCTCACCTGATTGAAAACGTTTTTCTAAATCTTTATGTAACGCTTTATTCATAATCGTACTGGTGCAAGCCGGCAAGTCCGGACGGAACATGCGAATATCAGGATGTTTTTCATTTGCAATTTTATACATTAAACTGGCCATTGACTCACCAATAAAGGGAAGCTCACCTGTTAGCAACTGATAAAAAGTAATCCCTAACGAAAATAAATCTGAGCGGCCATCTACTTTTTTCCCGGCTAGTTGCTCTGGCGACATATAAGAGGGACTGCCCAATATTGTACCGGTTTTCGTCTTACTTACATCGGTTAAACAGGCAACACCGAAGTCAGTAATTTTTACCGTACCGGTATCTCTATCATAAATAATATTTGCCGGCTTGATATCCCGATGCACAACATTCTTGCCCATTGCATAATCCAGACCCTCGGTTACTTTTATTACAATATCAAATACTTCGGCAGCCGACAGTAAGTTATCAGGCTGGCAATACTCGTTTAACGGCCTGCCTTTAATATAGTCCATTGCAATATATGATAAATCCTGATCTTCACCTACATCATAAATTGTCACAATATTTGGATGGTCAAGTCGACCGGCTGTTTCAGCTTCACGGAAGAAACGTTTTTTCACATCTTCCAGTTTGTCGCCTTCAAACTCCTGCGAAAGCATCATTGTTTTAATTGCAACCGTGCGGCCTATTTTAGGGTCATGCCCCAGGTAAACCATGCCCATTGCACCACGCCCGATTTCTTCATCAATGCTATAGCGGCCAATGGTTGGCTTTTGAATACCCGGACTGCTTAAAATCAGGGTACCATTCATATTTGCTTTTTTGGCACTGCCCCCAAAAGCCAGTGCGTCGGATGCTTCTTTATTACGTCCAATACGTTCCTGAATGTCACTGTAATTTTCATCATGACCTTCAATAAATTTGAAAACAGAGGCCGCCTTGTTTAACTGGCGTTTGCGTTCATAATCCAGACCTAAATTATATAAACTGTGCAATACATCCGGTGTCATTACGCATTTACGGTATTTTTCATAAGCCTGATCCAGTTGTCCCTGTTCATGAAAAGATTTACCAAGTAATAAATGTGCATCGGAAAGTTCCTGCTTAACGCCGGAAAAACTCTGTTCAAAAAGATGTTTAAAGCCAATAACAAAATGCCCTACCACCAGAGCAAATGCCGGTATCATTAAAGGCAACCAGGTTGCACTGGCTATCATTGTTATAAAATGTGCATTAATAAAACCAATCAGCAAAAGAATACTGACAACCAAACCGGTCGTTATACGCAAGCGTGGCAATAAAAAGATAAGGTATAAGGCAACCAGAATATAACTGGCAAGCTGGATCAACTTTGTATTTTCCAGAAAGTGGTACTGCTCACCATTAATCAAACTCGACACAGTATGCGCACTGACCAGTGCCGGTGCCATCGGCGTACCTAATGCAGTGGGAATGATTTTTGTGTGTTGTCGGGTGGTAATACCAACGATAACAATTTTGTTACGTAATGTTTTAGACATCACACGGTTATTATAAACTTCACTGGCTGAAATGATGTTGAATGCAGAACGATCGTCTTTACCCTGATAAAAACGGGGATAAACACGCAACTGTTCATCTGTTGCAACACGCTCGCCACCCATTATCACACCATCTTTTAAATCAACCCGAATATCACGGGTTGATTTATTATTGTTTCGTATCGCCAGCATTAACGAAAACGAGGGCAGGTAATGTTTGCCGTATTGCAAAACTAACGGTTCACTGCGAAAAGTTGAAATATCGCCAACCCCTAATTCAAGATGCCCAATCGCACCAACAAAACGGGTAAGTTCTTTAATGGGTGGGTAAATCACATCGGCTAAAGGAACCGGATCATCAACCCATAACATATTCCACCATGAAGCGGGCCTGGGGATGCCGGTTACTTTTTTCAGCTCGTAACGCTTCAGATATTTACTTAACACGGCACTGCGGGCAATGTTTTTATCGGTCGACGACTGGTAGGGCAAAGCCAGAACCACACGCCCGGCATTGCGAAATGCCATGGCTAAAAGATTGTCGGTATTCAGATTATTCTCGGCCCGTTTTAACAGACGACGTGCGCTTCGGTTATAGGTTTGACGATCGTCATCGAACAGCATTTTTAACTGTTGAATATATTCCAGGCCTGGCGAACTTTGTTTTTTGTCAAAGGGTAATGCAAGGCCAATAACGGCCGGATGGGCTTTTGAAATACGCCGTACAATATCGGCCAGAATATCACGCGGCCAGGGCCATGCACCGAGCTCGTCAAGGGATGTATCATCAATGGCGACCACTACGACCTTAGGGCTGGCAAGCCGCGGTGAAGAAAATTTCACCCCTAAATCATAGGCTGCATTATCAAACTGGCGTAAAAAATCACTACCCGAAAAGAGGTAAATGACTAAAACAACCAGCAAACCAATAAACTTATCGGATTTTAAAAAAGCAGAGCGCACTGTCATTCCTTATGTATCAGCTAAACCTTGCCGTTCATTGACCCTGATAAATTCAGGCACACTGTTTTTATTCTGTGTTTTTATCGTTGCTAAGCGACTCATATCATACCTTTATATATGTTCTTGTAATTATCGACACTTTGACCCTAAACATGAATGAATCAGCATACATGATTACAAAAAAAACAGCTATCTGCTTGTTTAATAGGCATATTAGCCCCAAACCGGACAAAATATGTCCAGTTTAGGTAATTCGGGGTAAATTTAGGGTTTTAGCTGTCAGTTTCGGCTTGAACCGGCTGGCGCAATTTGATGTGTAAGTCTCGCAATTGGTTAGCACTCACTTGCGAAGGAGCCTGCGTCAACAAGCAGCTTGCAGACTGGGTTTTAGGGAAAGCCATCACATCACGAATGGAATGCGCGCCCGTCATCAACATAATCAGGCGATCCAGGCCAAAAGCGATGCCGCCATGTGGTGGACAACCAAATTTAAGCGCATCGAGCAGGAAACCAAACTTGTCTTCGGCCTCTTCGTCGCTAATGCCAAGCAATTTAAACACCGACTTTTGGACTTCCGGACTGTGGATTCGGATAGAACCACCGCCTAATTCCGTGCCATTTAAGACCATATCGTATGCCCGAGACAATGTTGTGCCCGGATTGGCTTCTAACTCTGCCACATTATCAACTTGCGGGGCTGTAAAGGGATGATGCAGTGCCGTCCAGCGTTTATTGGCTTCATCTTCTTCGAACATGGGGAAATCAACCACCCACATTGGTTGCCACTCATCGGCTATCAGGCCGCGATCTTCGGCTAACTTGACTCTTAATGCGCCCAACGCTTCATTTACAACCGAGGCTTTATCGGCACCAAAGAAAATCAGATCACCTGTTTCAGCCCCCGTACGTTCTAAAATAGCCGCAACCACGTCATCCGGCAGGAATTTCAAGATCGGCGACTGGCAGCCCTCTTTACCCTGCGATAGATCATTCACTTTAATGTAGGCCAGCCCTTTGGCACCATAAATACCAACAAAATCGGTGTAATTATCAATCTCTTTACGGCTGAGTTCGCAACCCTTCGGTAAACGCAGAGCCGCTACTCGACCTTTAGGATCTTTGGCCGGGCCGCTAAATACTTTGAAATCCACCGCTGCCATCACGTCTTTTAAATCCACTAATTCGAGTGCAATACGCAAGTCCGGTTTATCCGAACCATAACGCAGCATGGCTTCTTCATGACTCATACGTGGAAATGGGTTGGGTAATTCGACACCAATACCTTCTTTGAACACATGGCGCATCATGTTTTCCATCATGTTCATCAGTGTTTCTTCATCTAAAAAGGAGGTTTCGATATCCAGTTGGGTAAATTCCGGCTGGCGATCGGCACGTAAATCTTCGTCACGGAAGCAACGTACAATCTGATAATAGCGATCCATCCCGGACATCATTAGCAATTGTTTAAAAATTTGTGGCGACTGTGGTAAGGCAAAAAAGCTGCCTTCATGGGTACGGCTGGGCACCAGATAATCCCGCGCACCTTCCGGTGTTGCCTTGGTGAGCATGGGGGTTTCGATATCTAAAAAGCCATCTTCTTCTAAATAGCGACGGAATAAATTGGAAATTTTTGAGCGCAATTGCAGGCGTTTTAGCATTTCGGGGCGACGCAGGTCAATATAACGGTACTTAAGGCGATGCTCTTCAGATACGTCATTATCGTCAATCTGGAATGGTGGTGTATCGGCATGACTTAGAATTTCCAGATCCAGTCCCAGTACTTCAATCTGGCCGGTTGCCAGGTTATCGTTTTTAGTGCCTTCAGGACGATGGCGCACTTTGCCCCGTACTCGCAGTACAAACTCATTACGCACACTCTCGGCTGTGGCAAAAACATCTTTAATATCAGGGTCATACACCACCTGAAGCAGGCCTTCACGGTCACGCAGGTCAATAAAAATAACCCCGCCGTGGTCACGACGGCGATGCGCCCAACCACATACGGTTACTTCCTGATCGATTAAAGATTCGTTAACTTCACCACAATAATGGGTACGCATAAAAATGTTCCTTT
>CAZEZI010000091.1:0-9385 GCA_964516315.1 uncultured Thioalkalispiraceae bacterium | reverse complement strand
ACAATGCCACCAATCACGCCAAGTATAATCATCGCAAAGGTTAAACCCCAGTACCATGCAGGAAAACTTGCACGTAAACCTGCCAGTTCTTCTGCTGTTGGAACATGCTTACCTTCCAGGCTGGCCAACGCCATTTCAATGCTGTTACGCATTAAGGTGTTTTCCTGCTGTGTTTTAATTAATTTAGACTGAAGACCTCCCGGATCAAGATCCTTGTTATCTTTTGTCTGTTGCTGCAATGCCAGTAGTTTTGTTTTTAGACGTTTAGCTTCCTGCATTGCTTTCTCCAGCTCGTCTGCATTAACAACATTACCATCACTTTCAGTAACAGTAACAGGCTGACTGCTTGTTACTCCTTTTTTTAATTCTTTAATGGTTGTTGTTGCGTTTGAAAGCTGGTCACGTTTTATTTGTAACTCGCGGTCTTTTTTTGTTAACTGTTCGTTTACTACTTTTAGCGTTTCAACTGTTTTCTGGTATTGCGCAAATAAATTATCATACTCTTTTGTTGCAGGTTTACTTTTAACTAAAAAATTAGCAGCCACCCAGCCCTGGGTGCCGTCTTCTGTACGTACACTGATAAAATCCCCCTGACGGCTCATGACAGTAACAATACTGCCACTGGGAATAGATTTTAAAATAGGACTTTGCTCGTCAGCAAGCTGGTGGATACCCAGTAAAATTCTATCGGTAACATATAATTTTTCTGCAAAACTCTGGCCGGCATAAGTAATAAGCAGGCCAAGAAAAACTATCTGTACTTTTATGTTTTTTGCTACAAAACTGTTTAAACTAAATTTCATTTTTGTTCCTTAATTTATTATGCTGCTATACCTGCATGCCGCAATAAAGCATTTATCTGAGGCTCGCGACCTCGAAATGCCTTGAATAATTCCATTGGTTCTTTACTGCCACCTTGTTCCAGAACAGCATGCAGGAATTCTAATCCTGTTTGCCGATCAAAAATACCATGCTCTTCAAATTTTGAGAACGCATCGGCAGATAATACTTCAGCCCACTTATAACTGTAATAACCTGCTGCATAACCACCTGCAAAGATATGCGAAAAACTATGCTGAAAACGATTAAATGCCGGCGGAAAAATCACCGCTACATTTTTGCGAACATTATCTAATACTGCCTGTATATCGAGACCTTTGTCCGATTTAAATTCAGAAGTTTGATATTCCGCATGTATTTTTAAATCAAAGATTGAAAACTCAACTTGCCGAATCATTTGCATGCTAGACTGAAAGTTTTTAGCCGCATGCATGCGATCGAATAAATCTGCTGGCATCGGCTCCTGCGTTTGGTGATGTGCAGCAATTAAATCCAGTGCCTCTCTTTCCCAGCACCAGTTCTCTAGAAACTGGCTGGGCAACTCTACTGCATCCCATGCTACACCGTTTATACCTGACACACTCAAATAGTTAACCTGCGTTAACATATGATGCAAACCGTGGCCAAATTCATGGAACAAGGTAATCACTTCCTGGTGGGTAAATAACGCCGGCTCATCACCAATCGGTGGCGTAAGATTACAGGTTAAATAAGCCACCGGTATTTGTAGCTGGCCGGTTTGATGTATAACCCGCCCCTGACAATCGTCCATCCATGCGCCACCGCGTTTTTTCTCGCGCGCATACAAATCCAGGTAAAACTGCCCACGAACATTATTATCAATATCGCGTATTTCAAATACACGCACGGCTTGGTGCCAGGTTTCTATACCTTGTATTTCTTTTATCTGAATTCCGTAGATTTTATTTACCACGGCAAACATGCCATCTAATACACGCTGCTCTGGAAAATACGGTTTCAGCTCTTCCTGGCTAATTGCATATTTTTTCTGCCGCAGATTTTCTGAATAATACATGATGTCCCATGCTTCCAAAGCCTGCATGCCATATTTTGATTTTACAAAATCTTTTAGCTCCTGATATTCCTGCCCGGCAACTGCTTTGCATTTTTCAGTTAACTGATTCAGAAATTTTAAAATATCATCCGTTGTCTCTGCCATTTTTGTTGCTAAAGACAACTCGGCATAGTTATTAAAGCTTAACAGCTCTGCAAGTTCATGGCGCAAGGCTAAAATTTTCTGCATAATATCTGAATTATCCCAGTTACCCGCATTACTGCCCTGGTCAGATGCACGGGTTACAAATTCACGGTACATTTGTTCGCGTAAATTTCGGTCATCGGCATACATCATCACCGCCATATAAGAGGGTGCATCTAAAGTGAAAACCCAGCCCTCCAGTTCTTTTTGCTCTGCAGCCTGCTTTGCCATTGCCACTGCAAATGCTGGTAAACCAGAAAGATTTTTTTCGTCTTTAATTTGTTTATGCCATGCATGGGTGGCATCCAGAATATTTTCTTCAAATTGAGTTTTTAATTTTGATAGCTGTTGTTTAATTTCCTTAAAGCGCTGCTTTTTATTTTTATTTAAATCCACACCCGATAAATGAAAGTCGCGCAGGGCATTATTGATTATTTTTTGTTGTGCAACCTCTAAATTTGAAAAGGATGCATCATCAGCAATGCTCTGATATGCCTGATACAACTTTTCATTTTGCCCAAGCTCGGTTGAATACTCGCTAAGTTTAGGTAAACACTGGTTATAGGCTTCACGCAGTTCATCACTGTTCACCACCGAATTCATATGGCTCACCGGCGACCATACCCGCTGCAACCTGTCCGACATTTCTTCCAGCGGTTGCACTAGATTTTCCCAGTTGAAATTTGGCTGCCCAAGCAACGCGTCAAGCTGCTGCCGATTATCTTTTAAAATCTGATCAATTGCCGGCTCAACATGCACCGGTTTAATATGCGCAAAGGGCGGCAACTGTGATTGCCCGGATGATGCATCAATTTGCAGCATGCTTAATAGTGGATTTGTCATGGTATATATATAGTATGATGGTGAATATTAATAAACTGCATAGAGTCTACTAAACCATTGGCAAAGCTACAATTTTTACTTATTTGGTTAAAAATTAACCATTATGTATGAATCCGACATTCCCTACGAAAAGCTGACACCGGACGTTATTCTGGACAGCGTTGAAAGCCTGGGGCTACTGAGTGATGGGCGCTTTTTGGCACTCAATAGCTATGAAAACCGGGTTTATCAGGTTGGAATAGAGGATGAGCAGCCCATTATCGCCAAATTCTACCGACCCAACCGCTGGACCAATGCAGCAATCCTTGAAGAACACCAATTTGCCGATGATTGTGTCGAACAGGAAATTCCGCTGATTGCACCCCTGCGATTCAACCAGGCCACATTGCACCGTTTTAGTGATTTCCGTTTTAGCCTGTATAAGCGTTACGGCGGCCACGCGCCCAACCTGGACAACCCCGAGCATTTAGAATGGCTGGGAAGATTTATTGGCCGGCTACACGCAGTGGGCAGCCGCTTTCCCTTTCAGCACCGCCTGACACTCACCCCATCCACCTTTGGCCATGCAAGTTTAAAATTTTTGCTTGAACATAATTTTATTCCCGACGAGATTAAGCACAACTATCAACTGGCTGCACAACAGGTATTAGAAATAGTTGATCAGCAATTTGCTGCTTACCAACACTTGCCTCTCATCCGCTTACATGGTGATTTGCATGTTGGCAATATTTTATGGACCGACAAAGGCCCGCATATTGTTGATCTGGATGACTGCATGATGGGTGTCGCCATGCAGGATATCTGGATGCTGCTATCAGGAAGTGAAACTGAAATGGTGTTACAACTCAATACCATTATAAAAGGCTACAACCAGTTTTTTGATTTTGACCCCGCCAGTTTAAATTTAATTGAAGCACTTCGCAGCTTAAGAATTTTAAACTACAGCGCCTGGCTGGCACGCCGCTGGCATGATCCTACTTTTCCACTAAATTTTTCCTGGTTTAACGAACCACGTTACTGGGAAGAACAGCTTTATACTTTGCGTGAACAAATTGAACGGATGCAATCCACACAATTATTAGCACTCTTTAGCCACTAGCTTTTATCATACTGGTTGATGCCGCGCTTGCCTTGCAAGCTCAGGTATAAATACATATACAAAAAACGTACACTAAACTTTTTATGGTTTAATGAACACCGTTATCGGAAAGAACAGATTTATATTTTGTATGAGAAAGTTGAGCGTATGCAAAATACAAAAATTTTATCACTTTATAATAATTAGGATTTTAAACCACGGCAGCACAGCGGACACAGCGAAAATCAAATTATAAAAAACTTGTCATTGCGAGCAATAGTGGCATTTTTTCACTGTCTCACCGTGGTTAAAAGATCGTTACCCAATAAAAAAGCCGCGCATGAAAATGTGCGGCTTTTGATACAGAAAAATAATAAAATTTATTTTTTCTTTTTCTTTTCTTCGCGTTCCAATGTTTCTTTAATAACTTCTTCAGCAACATTTTTAGGGCAAGGTTTGTAATGCAGGAATTCCATTGAGAACTGGCCACGACCTGAAGTCATGGTACGCAAGTCACCAATGTAACCAAACATTTCACTTAACGGGCATTCGGCTTTAATGCGAACACCGGTTGTACCTGCTTCCTGACCTGAAATTATGCCACGACGACGGTTTAAATCGCCAATCACATCACCCACATGATCTTCGGGTGTGAATACATCCACCTTCATAATCGGTTCCATTAATTGCGGACCGGCTACTTTCATAGTTTGACGGTAAGCCGCTCTTGCTGCTAACTCATAGGCAACCGCTGAAGAATCCACCGGGTGATAGTTACCATCAAATAAATTTACTTTAAAGTCCAGGCAAGGGAAACCGGCTAATACACCACGTTCCATACTTTGTTTAAAACCTTTTTCAACTGCTGGCCAGAATTCACGTGGTACATTACCACCGGTAACGGTTGACTCAAATTCGAAACCACTGCCTGGCTCGCCTGGCTCAATAATATAATCAATTTTTGCAAACTGACCGGCACCACCCGATTGTTTCTTGTGTGTGTAAGAGTCTTCAACACGCTTTGTAATTGTTTCACGATAGGCTACTTGTGGTGCACCCACTTCAACATCTACACCGTGTGTACGCTTCATGATGTCAATTTTAATGTCTAAGTGAAGCTCGCCCATTCCTTTAAGGATGGTTTCGCCACTATCTTCATCAGTTTCAACACGGAATGAAGGATCTTCTTTCACCATTTTACCGATTGCGATGCTCATTTTTTCTGACGCACCTTTATCTTTTGGTGAAACCGCAATCGAGATAACAGGCTCAGGGAAAACCATTGGCTCTAATGTTGCCGGATGTTTAGGGTCACAAAGAGTATGGCCGGTTTGTACATTCTTCATGCCAACAACAGCAACAATATCACCCGCTTCTGCACCATTTAACTCAATACGTTCATCGGCCGCCATTTCTACAATACGACCAATACGTTCTGTTTTACCGGTAAAGGTATTTAAAACAGTATCGCCTTTATTTAATACGCCAGAATAAACACGTATAAAGGTGAGTGCACCAAAACGGTCATCCATAATTTTAAAGGCAAGCGCACGGAAAGGCTCGGACGCATCAACCGTTGCAACTTCACCTGTCTCGTTGCCCTCTTCATCTGTTAAAGGTTGAGGCTTAACTTCGGTTGGGTTTGGCAAGAAATCAACAACGGCGTCCAGCACTAATTGAATACCTTTGTTCTTAAATGCAGAACCACAGTAAGTTGGGAAAAAGTCGAGGGCAATCGTGCCTTTGCGAATACATTTCTTAAGATCTTCAATTGAAGGTTCGTTGCCTTCTAAATAGGCTTCCATTAAATCATCATCTTGCTCAACGGCCATTTCAATTAATTTTTCACGCCATTCTTCAATCGCATCTGCCATATCAGCAGGTGGCTCTTCAATTTTGTAGTTTTCAGGTTGGCCGGAATCATCCCACACCCATGCTTTGCGTGTAAGTAAATCAACTAAACCAGTGAAGTTTTCTTCAATGCCAATTGGCAAAACCATAACGAGTGGATTTGCACCCAGTACATCTTCAACCTGTTTTACGACTTTATAAAAATCACCACCAATACGATCGAGTTTGTTAACAAAAATAATCCGAGCAACTTCTGACTCATTTGCATAACGCCAGTTCGTTTCTGACTGAGGCTCAACACCACCCGATGCACAGAATACACCAACACCGCCGTCTAACACTTTAAGTGAACGATATACTTCAATGGTGAAATCAACGTGGCCCGGTGTATCGATGATATTCATACGATGACCATTCCATTCACATGAAACCGCCGCAGACTGAATAGTAATGCCACGCTCCGCTTCCTGATCCATGAAATCGGTTGTTGCTTCACCGTCATGTACTTCACCGGTCTTATGGATTTTACCGGTTAACTTCAGAATACGTTCTGTTGTGGTGGTTTTACCTGCATCCACGTGAGCGAAAATACCAATATTTCTATACTTGTCTAAATCAGCCATGTTGTTGCTACTCTGTTAAATTAATATAAATTACCAAAAAAATTCTGGGCGCCGAATCTATCGGCAATCTAAATGCCACCCTTTAGTTAATCCTTCAGGGAAAACACGATAAAACATTCAAAATGAGCCTTATATTGACTAACGCAGAATAAGGCAATTCATTGGAAAAATGAGCCGCGAATTATAGCGTAAACTGACGGCAAAAGGGCATAAAATCTTGAAAAAACGTGTGATTTTGGGGAAATATTGAAGGATGGGGGCTAAAATCATTAAACCACGGCGGGAAGCCTGCCCCACGAAGTGCTTTGGCTGCACAGCGGGCACGGCGCTTTAAGGACAATGCAATTTGTACTGTTAAGCTAGCAATACTTCAATATTGCAAAACCATTCATGCTAAATTTTATTCAATTATGACTTTTCGCTGTGCCGCCATGTGCTGTATTAAACCCACATACTTTTTTAATGTAACACTTTGATTTATCTACATTAAGCTGGCTTCCAGATACCTACTGCCGGATCATCCGTCGGGGTACTTTTACCTCTTGCCATTTCAGCCTGTGCAGACTGCGGTTCTGCCTGTTGCTGTGCTGACTTTGCGCGATCATCGGCCACTTGCTTTGTAAATGCGGCCAGTTGGTCAAGGAGATCATTTCGATCAGCTTCCGTCCCCGGGTATTCGGCACTGAAATAACCAATAACAGCCGATAAATATTGCAGGCCGACCATTAAATCTTCTTCAACGGCTTTGTCATGTTTGGCTATCGTCGCAAAAATATTGTTTAACAGCTCGGTGGATAATTGAATTTGATTGCTCATACTATACGCTCTACTAAATATGCCCTGGTTATTTGATACGCTATTCTAACTTGAATTTTCTAAATACACACCTCATTATATAACTTATAGTCCACCCATCTTTCACTCTCTTTTATAAAGGTTATTATCAATGGCACATTATGACTTACTTGCAATTGGCGCTGGCAGCGGCGGCTTATCGGCAGCAGAACGAGGTGCCTTATACGGAAAAAAATGTGCCGTTATTGAAAATAAAACCGTCGGCGGCACCTGCGTTAATGTGGGTTGCGTACCGAAGAAAGTCATGTGGTTTGCATCGGGTGTTGCTGAAACATTGCATAACGCTTCCGGCTATGGCTTTGATGTCGATATTAAAAGTTTTAGCTGGAAAAAGCTGATTGATGCACGTGAAAATTACATTAACGGCATCACCAGCTGGTACGACACTTACCTTAAAGATTCAAACATTGGTTATATTAAAGGCACGGCAAAATTTGTTGATGCCCATACGCTGGATGTCGATGGCACGCAACACAGCGCCGATCATATTGTTATTGCACCCGGCGGCTATCCTGTTGTACCCAATATTCAGGGTGCCGAACTGGGCATTACCTCCGATGGTTTTTTTGAACTGACCGAACAACCTAAACGAGTTGCTGTTGTTGGTGCCGGTTATATTGCGGTTGAACTGGCCGGTTTATTAAATGGCCTGGGCAGCGATGTTTCAATGCTATTACGCCGCGGCCATTTTTTATCCGGCTTTGATGTGATGTTACGCGACACTTTAATGGAGGGCATGGTCGAAGATGGTGTTAATATTATGTCTAAAATTAACGTGCAAAAAATTGTAAAAGAGGTCGGTGATAAACTGACGATTGTCTGCGATAACGGTATTGTGCTTGAAAATTATGATGCCTTAATTTGGGCCATCGGGCGCGCACCAGCAACAGCCAACCTGAATTTAGAGGCTGCTGGCATTGAATATGATGAGCGCGGCTATATCCCTTGTGATGACTTCCAAAACACCAATGTAAAAAATATTTACTCCGTTGGCGATGTTACCGGGCGCGCACAACTGACACCGGTTGCCATTGCCGCAGCCCGACGTTTGTCAGACAGACTTTTTAATAATATGACAGGTAGAAAACTGGACTATGAAAATATTCCTACTGTCATGTTTAGTCACCCACCCATTGGTACCATCGGCTTAACCGAAGAACAGGCGCGCACCGAACACGGCGATGCAGTAAAAGTTTATACTTCAAGTTTTACAGCAATGTATCATGCACTTTGTCCGAACCAGCAAAAAACTGCGCTCAAATTAATTTGTGTTGGTGCTAATGAAAAAGTAGTGGGCTGCCATATTATAGGTATGGGTGCCGATGAGATGCTACAAGGTTTTGCGGTTGCCATTAAAATGGGTGCAACCAAAAAAGACTTTGATAATACCGTTGCGATCCACCCAACCAGTGCTGAAGAACTGGTAACAATGCGCTAAAATTATTCTTATGTCTATTCGCTCCTACAAAAATAAAACGCCAGCCATTGGTGACAAAACCTATATTGATGACTCTGCTGTTATAATCGGAGAGGTTACTATTGGCAACGACGTTTCTGTCTGGCCTTTAACGGTTATCCGCGGTGACGTAAATTCAATTTGCATAGGTAACAACACCAATATTCAAGATGGTTCTGTTTTACATGTTACTCACGATGGCCCTTATGATTACAATCGTGGTGGTTATGCACTTAATGTCGGCAATAATATTACAGTAGGCCATAATGTTATCTTACATGGCTGCACGATTGGAGATAACTGTTTAATCGGCATGGGTTCTACGATTATGGATGGTGTGGTGATTAAACCCAATACCATTATTGGCGCAGGCAGTCTGGTTTCACCTGGTAAAGAATTGGATGAAGGCTGCTTATACGTTGGCCGACCTGTTAAAAAAACACGTGAGCTGAGCAGGGACGAAATCGAGTCTATCCTCTATTCGGCCAACCATTATATTGAACTTAAAAATACTTACCTTGAATAGTTATAACATGGCACTAAAAGCCTCAGAGTATCCCTTTAAATTATCAACTTTTTCTATTTGATCTATTTTGTATCGAAATAGACTATAATAATAG
>CAZEZI010000090.1:0-9445 GCA_964516315.1 uncultured Thioalkalispiraceae bacterium | reverse complement strand
TTGCCGCCGCCTGCTCGCTGATGCGCTGTTGCAGACGCGCCAGACGTTCTTTTTTCACCGCCATTGGTACATCATCAGGCAGACCCGCCGCCGGCGTGCCGGGGCGCGGACTATAGATAAAGCTGTAGGAATGATCAAAACCAATGTCGACAATCAGTTTCATGGTCGCCTCGAAATCGGCCTCGGTTTCGCCGGGAAAACCGACAATAAAATCGGAGGACAGGCTGATATCCGGGCACACTTCCCGCAGTTTGCGAACAATATTGCGGTATTCCAGTACCAGGTGCTTGCGCTTCATCTGCGCCAGAATACGATCCGAACCGCTTTGCACCGGCAGGTGCAGATGGCTGACCAGCTCTGGCACCTCAGCATAGGCCTGGATCAGGCTGTCACTCATTTCCGTTGGGTGCGAAGTGGTGTAGCGAATGCGCTCGATACCATCAATCGCCGCCACATAGCTTATCAACAAAGCCAGATCAGCCTCGTCGCCCTCGTGGGTCTGGCCTCGATACGCATTAACATTCTGTCCCAGCAAGGTTACTTCGCGCACACCCTGCTCGGCCAGCTGCGCCACTTCGGTAATGATGTCATCAAAAGGGCGGGAAAATTCCTCGCCGCGAGTATAGGGCACCACGCAGAAAGTGCAGTACTTGCTACAACCTTCCATAATGGAAACAAAAGCGCTCACCCCTTCACTGCGCGGCATGGGCAAATGGTCGAATTTCTCGATTTCAGGGAAGGAAATATCCACCACCGATTTCTTACGGCTGCGTGCGTCATCCAGCATCTGCGGCAGACGGTGCAGGGTCTGCGGCCCAAACACCAGATCTACATAGGGCGCACGTTTGAGAATGGCCTCGCCTTCCTGGCTGGCGACACAACCGCCCACGCCGATCACCAGATCCGGCCGTGCAAGTTTCATTTCACGCCACATGCCGAGCTGGGAAAAGACTTTTTCCTGCGCTTTTTCCCTTACTGAACAGGTGTTTAGCAATAATACATCGGCCTGTTCAGGATCATTGGTCAATTCCAGACCATGGGACTCCCGCAACACCTCAGCCATTTTGGCGGTGTCGTATTCATTCATCTGGCACCCGAAAGTGCGAATGTGGAGTTTGCCTGACATACATTTACAGGATCTGAAAAAAATGGACGGGCAATTTAGCATTCTGCCTGAAAATTATCCAGTTCCAGGGCAGAGCAAGAGCGGGATTTATCATTATAGTGGAAAATGTAGCAGCCCAGGCGGACTGATGTAAAACACCGTTGAGGGCAAAAGCCAGGCCGTTGAGACAGGTATTAGCCGCCAATAACGGATCAACAGCACCCGTAGGGTCACTATGGCGGCCTGCACTGAATATTGGTGCGATTGACATAGCCCAAAAGCCAGGGCTGCTGGCGGGCTCAGTCTGTTCTGTTTAAACTGCTGTTGTTTTTTATTTGCATAACCTCCATCACGAGGTTTTGTTTATTGCTCTTATCCTGGGAGGCACGAGAAGCAGGCAAAAAGACTAGAAAAATTAATCGGTAAATATAGGCAAATATTATCGGGATAGTTCAACAGGCTTTGCGATCAAATAACTCATTACGGGTTTATCCTCGGTTGCAGGAAAACCGATACTTTGCTGGTAGGCGATTTTCTTCTTCTCATCCAGATAGATCCATAAACCATAATCCTTGTAAGGCACACTCATACTGGTTTTACTTCTTTTACCGCTGTTAATATTGATGGCGGTAATTTGCATGAATACGCCTGCATCCGTATCAACCATGTTCATGGATCGTGTCGGACGGTAGACATAATTTTCTGTCATCATCGCTGGGTAGGCGCTTATGATGGTAGTGCGGATTAATCTATGACGCGCCAGATTTTCTTTGTCCATTTGCGAAACTACTGCGTCATACATTACTGCCGAAAAGTGTGCTGCCGATTCGTATGCCCCTACAGCAGCGTATACGCGTGACATCCTTCCTGCCATGCCACCTTCAATCGCTTCATAATCTGTCAGGCCGCTGTTCCAGCTTTTGGCATAGAGTTCATCGGCTCTTGCCTGCGCGGTGGCACTCATTTGACAGGCTGCACATAGCCATGCTTCCTCAGGCGCACGCCCCTTCTTATATAATTTTTTTCTCAAGCGTTTTATTGATGCGTCTACAACGCTCAAGTCGGCTGCCGGGCTGATGCCAGTCATACTTCGGCGAAAAATTCTCCTGCCTGTTGTTGCCTGGTATACGCCTATCGTCAGTTCGCCAACAAATACGATGTTTTTATCAGTGCGGCGCAGTATTACCGGATAAATACTTAACTGGCTCCGAGAAACCACGTTGGAATATTTAATCTCGCCTGTTTTTTTTCTGAGAGCATAAAGTGTAGTTGGCGAAGCAACATAAATAGCATCTTTATACTCAAGAAGATTGCTTACCAGCGACAATTTATCCTTGATGAAAGTTTGCCATTTTAAGCGGCCACCTTTGTTGTCGACTTTGATGAAAACGGATTCCTGTCCTGCACCTGTCTTATTAATACCGCGCAAATAGACCTGCGTTTTGTCTGCGTCTATCGCGGTAAGCTGGTACTGTTTGGGGTTCTTGTACTGCCAAATTAATTTACCCCGGGATAGATCGATTCTGTTCAATGTATTGTTGCTATCAATAATATAAAGCGAACCGGATCTCAGAAGTGGGGCGGCGGTATTCGCGTCATATTTAATGGATTTAAACTTCCAGCGCAGACGACCATTTTGCGCGCTTAAGCTGACAAGTTGATCCGCCAGAATAATAATATTATTTTTATAGGCGATGACTTGTATGAGAGGGGCGCTTCCCTTTTCAGCGTGGTATGACCACTGCTTTTTTCCTGAGCTAGTTTTCACATATTGATATTCCAGATCGTTATTGTTCACTGTTATGATCATTACATGATCTTGATCCGGTTGTTTAATCATAAACATGCCGGTAGCGGGAAATTCCTTTTGCCATGCCTGCTGACCAGAACGAGTATTGAACGCAATCAGGTTTGTCGTATTCTCAAAATCCGTTCTAATTAAAATGTTATTTTTTGATGCCGCAACAATCGATACATCACTTGCATCCTCGGCTACCATGTGCGTCCAGAGCATCTTGCCCTCTTTTAGGTCAACCAGAGTAATTCGATCTCTTTTGAGATTCTCGTTGTAATTCCTTAGACTCAGAGCCGCCAGATTCCCATCCAGCATCAACATGTTTTCAATCACGCCCTGTGCCAAAGGTATTTTCCATTTAGCATGTTTGTAGCTGGCCGCTTCTTTGCTCCGTTGCCCGGCATCGGCGTAGGCATTGATATTAACGTCAGTATTCGCATCAAATAGTCCAGCATGTGTGGCTGGAACCATGAAGTGCATCAACAGAAACAGGCTGATTCGTATAGAATGTTTCATAGGAGTATGCAGCCTATTTATATCGAGTTAGCAATAGCGATGAAATCATAAAATGCTTTATCGTCGCTTACTTTAGTAGGTTGTATGCTGTGCATAAAATACTCGGTTAGTCCCTGAGAAATATTATAGGAGGCATAAAAAACAAACTTCATACGATTGCCTTCCACTTTCATTGTACCTTTATAAATTTGGATGATGGCACCCGATGCAAGGGCATGCGCGCCGCCATTCTCCTCATAGTCAGGCAACACTTCTTCTACCAGGGTATGTGTATACAGTTTCCCATATCTTGCATCTGCTATGGCAGGTGCTTTATAGATGGTGATGCTGCCATATCTTTTGTGCTCCAGTTGAACAATTCCACCAGAACCAAGATAGCCTTTGGGTACCTTGACTGACTTCCAGCCTTTTGGAATACCAAATTTAAGGCCGTTGATCTCGGTCATGGTGACCGGGGAGGGCTGATTAAATTTCTGTGGCAAATCTGGCGCAGTAAGTTTACCCATCAGGCAACCAGACAACATGAGCGTAACCACAGCGAAAAACAGTGCGCGGGTGAATATACAGTGTTTCATTGCTTTATACTCCATTTCAGTTAGCACGAATTGGCGTCAGTTTATTTGCGCCTAACAAATACCTGACAAGCAGGTATGTTTTTATTTTTTACGATTGCATCATTGTGAATAACATTATATTCATCTATTACACACACCGATGCTGACACCATATAATGAGAAAGTTCTTTCATATTTTCCAGCTCGCCAGGAATATCATCTGAGCATTTATCTTTGAGAATCTTTTTCACTTCAGCAAGGCAGGCCGCCTCTGTAACTCCCATACATGTGTTGTTAGTCTTACCGCATAAACCTACGGTAAAAGAGTTGCCGACCACCTTAATCAACCCTTTTCGATCCATCAGGCCTTCAGCCGCAACATTATCCAAACAAAGTCCAAGCGCCAGTAACATGATTCGTTTTTTCATTAATTTTTCCTTCTGGTGATAAGGCCACTATTCTTTCGAAGTGGCGGTTACATTTACTTGATGCCGCAAATAGAGTTATTGATAATCGTTTTATGGTCATTTACCTTTCATCATTGCCTGGCAAGCCGGCGTTTTTTTGTTCTTCGTTAACGCATCATTATGCCTTTTAAGATATTTCTTAGATGTGCACGTTGCTATTGATTTGGCATAGACGCGCACGCCATCCATATCTTCCAGCTCATCAGGAACATCACCAGAACATTCCTTATTGAAAATCTTTTTTGCCTCAGCAATACAATTTGCCTTTGTGGTATCCAGACACGTATTGTAAGTCTTGCTACAGAAAATATTTTCACGCGACGGATCCCAATAATGACGTCGGTTAACTACAGGACACGGGCGCGGGCAAAAAAGACTAATATTTTTTTAAATATTATGCGGCAATCATCTGCCGACCGTTTTGATTAATGTAATAAGGTCAATATTTCTTCCTTTTCTGTGTTTTTTGTTTCAGTTTCGTATGCTGCACGAACAGCAGCAGATTTTTCGGGGTTGATGTTTTTGTAAAACTCAGGCGCCCATTCCCGATAATCAAGATCGTCATTACCCTCCATCATGATGCACTCATGCATATCGTTAGCAGTTAACCGAGACGGACACTCTGCAAACGAAGTGGCAGTTACACTTATTGATGCTGCAAATAGGGTGATTGATAATAGTTTCATGATCATCTTCCTTGTGTTTTTAATGGTTATTTCGATAAAGCAATGCGCTATCTAATTAAGCCCCTCACCCCGATGGGGAAAGGGAGTTAGCGGGACAGCAATGATTAAAAATAATGGATGTTTATTTGAAGCCGATTACAACCATCAGATACTAAGACACAGGCAGGCTGGAAAAAGACTAATATTTTTTTAAATATTATGCGTCAATCATTTACCCGGGCGCTTCGAGATAATCAATCTGCATATGTGATGGCGCGGCCAACGACGTCAGTCCAGCCATCCACACCGATCAGTGCGGATAGATGGATATGCCCTTTCGTCAGTTGCTCTGGTTGATATAAAGCTGGCTTTGTCCATAATTCCCCGCCACCATGTCACTGTCGATATCGCCGAGGGTGATAAACTCGGTGTTATTAGGAACTTTCACCCAGTAATTTGACTTTATCTTAAGGAAACCAGACCCGAGTTTTGCATCTGGACATCACGGCTAAAGCGAGCATACCGGAGCCGAATAGCCAGATGGCAGCGGGTACAGGCACTTCGCCCACATCACCCGACTGAACCGCCCATGCGCCCTGGCTAATGCCAATATTTGCGCCGTTCTGGAAGCCGGTGCGGAAGTCGAAACGCGTCATGAATCCATTTCCACCTGGAAATTCTGTGGCTGTCCAATAGAAGTCAGGCTGGATGTTGGAGAACAGGTTGTAATTATTGTTGTTGGTTGTCTCGATAGAAGTGTAGGCGACACCTCCCAGCACATTGTAAAACAAGTTATCCAACTCACTACCTGTGCAGTTGGTGCCGTAAGTTCCGCCACCGCTTAGCTGCGAACTACAGGCAGAATCTGGCTGTAATGAGTTTGGCAAGCGCCAGTCAGTAACGCCATTTACATCCAGTCCTTCTACCCAGCTTCTGGCATTATTCCAGGGCATAAAACCACCAGCATTTGCATCTGCGAGCCAGGTTAGGTCGGCTTCATCATTATAATAGGCCAGACCACCTAGTCGAGACTCCAGATGAGCAGTGACGTTGCTTGATAAAATTAAAGCGGTGGTTGCTACTACTAATTTAAATGGTTTCACTTGTATATCCTTGTCAAGTCATTGTTATATGCTGTTGTGTCCATGATTACCTACGAGGATTTTTCAACCCACCTGGTTATCAACATTTTCACTTATGTGCCGTTGTTTTATTCTCTACACAGGTTTACTTCCACGCTGCTCGCAGCGAAATCCAATTGCAGGTTCGCCTTCAGCCGTACCGGTATGGCTGAAGGCGAACCTGCAGTAGCGGATAGCCCGTCCGCTTGTAGCGATAATATTGGCGTGAATGTTCATCTCTGACGTCGTCTTGCAACCCCCACAAGCCCTAACAGGCCAGACACAAACAACCATACCGCCGATGGCACAGGCACGACTGCCGCTGCCGAGAAAATCAAACCGCCATTGGCATACCCGGGGTAAATAAAAACATCGGCAGAAAAAGTTCGCACCCTGGTTGAATCATAAATATCCCCCTGTTCCCCAGTCAGGGTGCTATCAAGCTCGGTGCCCGAGCCAGCCGGGATAAGACCGACAACATAAGGGAGTGGGCTGTATGAACCGGATAACCCGGCACTGATTCCTCCAGAAATATTAATGCCGGCAATCCCAATCGTTGGAAAATTATAAACACGGTTCCACGGTGTCGTCTCACCCGCCGCTATCCAGTCAATCGGCAAGGTCACACCAATGGTGCGGGTAGTTTCACCATCACCGCCGACTAGATAAGTAGGGTTGTCAACCAATCCAATCCCGTCAGGTAATGATGGTCGACCCTCGCCAGAAACATCCGGCATCGTCAGAGTTTGCACACCTGATGCACCTTCATAAGTAATATTATTTAATGACAGAAAGGAGACACTGTAAGGAGCTTGGGCACCGTCATAAATATCAGTCCAGACATAGTTCCAGCCAAAGTAGGAATCAACAATGACAGCTCTGGCCTGGAAACTGGAAAACAATGCCATACTGGCCGCCGCTATAATGATATATTTGTATTTTTTCATTTATCCTCTCCCTGGTTGTCTGCATTAAGTTTTCTGCTTATTTTCAGGTGGCAGCTATTGTTTAAAATAGCCTGAAATTTCCAATCCAGGTCGATGGCTTGCTCAAAGCGATTGCCTGGATGTTAGTGGAGGTGCCATTATTCTGATACCACGCAAGTAATTTTGCGGGTGGCTATGATTTTTTCCTGTCGTCTACTATAAGACACTGGCAGAGCTAAAAAAGACTAATAATTTTTCATGTCAACTCTGATTAATTCTGCCGTTCGTGGTGAGCTCACCGATTTTTCTCAGGAGAGCCCAATTGAACCATGAACACCGAATACAATAAGTCAGCATCCTGAAAATCACCCCCTTAGACAAGGCTCTCCTGAGGAAATCGAAGGACTCAGGGCGAACGGTATTAATTAGCTTCCCAAGTGTTATGCAGCAATCATCCTCCCAACCATTTTGAGATCATAGATGTGCATATGCAATGAAGCGGTTAACGATGTTGATTCACCCATCCGCATCGTCCAGTCCGGATCGGTGGATGGGTATGTCATTTCGTCAGTTTCTCAGGCTCATCTGAATCCTGATTTGTCCACCATTTCCCACTACCAGGTCGACATCGTCGAGGATGACGGAGACAGAAAAGCTTACAGCCTCTCGCCTTAGGAGCAGAACAAATGAGCGTTACCTTGCTATTGTAAAAACGGCCCTGCCTGCAAGATCGCCGTCTCTCGACATTAATTCCGCGGCATATGTGCCAGCTTGCCAATTATCATTTTCATCCTTAAGCGTATATTCGTAGAACCCATCAATTACAGGGTTCAGATAAAAAGTGTTGATATGCTGGACAGCGTTTGAATCCGTATTTCGCACAACAAAATCAAACTGGTCGACCATTTGTGAGGAATAGCGAAATTTAACAAAAATCTTTGAAAAAGAAAAAAATGAATTTCGCGGAAATGCCCGGAACTCATCGTCATATAGGCCAAGATGGCTGAGATACTGATTCAAGCTTGAAACAATAAAAGAACCGGATGCCAGTAAGCGTATGTTGTTCTCCAGCTCAAAGATTTCAACATTGTAAATTCCAGGTTCCCAGAAGGACCGATCAAACCATATGTAATTATATTTTTTGGCAGGATCAATGCCGAGATAGTCAAAATAAAGAACCTGACCATTTGAACCATACCATTTTATTAATATTTTTTTCCGGTTTATAAAATTAGGATCTTTTGATTCAATACAGGAATATATTCGCCCCGCATACGGGGAAAAACTATTTGTATTGTAATATAATGATTGAGATTTCTCAGGCGACAGGCTGGTGAAAAATACAGGTGATGCCCTGTCATTTCCATTCCACCTCGAAATCAAAAGATCAACAAAACTACTTTTATCTTCATATTCTTCAGGCACCGTTATTTTGTCTGCTGTGAGCATTGGATTATTCCATGAGTTATAGGTTAGATACGATTGCTTATCCGATTTCTTACCCCAATAATTTTTATGTTCTTCATTATTAGCGCGCATATCAAGTTTGGTCTCGACATCATCTTTATCAACAGCGATTACTTCTAAAACAACGGGTTTTTCAGTTATGCTATGGGAAATGCCAGCATGAGATTCCTTAACCATTTCCTGCTCAAAACCAACCAGGCTATCCACACTGGTAGCATAAAAAAAACTCACATATCCAGAGACACATAACAGCACCATCACTATATAAAACCTGACTGTCATTGACACTGCCGCTCATATCTATCGGTGCAATATCTCTATACATGAATCATATATCTCAAAGGGCGTTATCTGATTCATGCAGTGCTTGTCGACTCCTAATGGACAGGGTGTCGTATAAATTTCGGCACCCCTGTTTTCATCGGAAATAAGACAGGACTCCCCTTCATTTAAATTGCAGACCAAGCTGTTTTGCAGGTGCATCTGTTCCGGGTAGCCATATATTTCATTCTGCGTTGCACCCCATATGACAACGGCCGGTGTATTCTGCATGTAGGCAAGGTGCATAACAAAATTATCAACCGTAATAACAAGATCACAGTGCTTAATTAAAGCAGCAAGCTGCTGTGGCGTTGTAATTCCCTGGAGCGAATAGGAATTTTTTATATGCACTTCGTTAAAAAGACCGGCCTGCATAACAAACACATCATCTGCACTCAGCATATTGACCAATTCATGCCATATTTCCGGGCGAAACGTTTTCCTTGGTGAATCTGATGCCGGTGCGATAACCACATTCAATTTATCTTTCGCCAGAATTTTAAACAGA
>CAZEZI010000089.1:0-9541 GCA_964516315.1 uncultured Thioalkalispiraceae bacterium | reverse complement strand
GATACCGTTTTCGAGAATAAAACAAATCATTGTAATAATCTTTATTCATTTTAATAGAGCCTACTGGTAGCGTCAAAAAAACTAACAGAACCACTATAGACTAGAAGTTTGTGTAAATTAGTGCAACCTACCTTGTTCATAGGATGTTACAATTATTTTTATCATTATAATACTAATTTTCACATCTTATCTTTTCCCAAGATGTTGTACAATCTATTATTCGCAAAACTATAAAAAAATCACACTTTAGTTTTTTCTAAAGAATCTGTTATTTCAAAATTTTATACGGTCGAATTTAAGATTATGCCTTTAGCTTTCTTATGATTTTAGCTCCTCTCCTACCGTCGTTATGTAAAACATTACCATTGAAGAAGTAGCTTTTAGTTAAACTTTTAAGGAAAGCATAAGTGATATATCTCGCTTTCGCCTAAGCAAAAATAACCCTTCGGCTTCGCTCAGGATAAACTCCACGCTGTACATTATAACTCAATTTGATTTATAATAAAACGTTATGTAAAATTACTCGGCCAATACTTATTTTTATAAAATAATTCCTCGTGATGTGCTTCGCAGTTGCCAAAGTTATCCAATAAACCTGAGATAAATATCTAGGTAAAAAAAATTACAAGCTTCTCGTTAACTTGCCACAAGAGTATAGACTATTTAATACTTCCAATTTGACTAATCATGAGAATCTTTCATTTTGAGCGAGTTGATGTGTAGGCGAAGTAAAAAAAATCAAGACTGCACATTGCTGGCCAAATAACATTCGTTTATATGTAACATAATTTATAACTTCTTCATTGCTTCAATTGCATACGTGTTTTTAGGATTGAGTTCTAACGATTTTTTATAATTCTTTTTTGCTAAGACTTTATTATTATCCGCTATATAAGCTTCACCTAGACTATCATAAACATTCCATGATTCTGGGAAAGAGGAAACATTCATTTCAAAAACTGCAATTGCTTCTTTAATTTTTCCAGATTGTAAGAATAGATAACCAACACCATTCATTTCATTTTCATCATTTAAATAATCAGGATTTATTTTATTTGTTTGAAATTGTTCTATTCCTTTAGAAATACCACCATCAACTATTGCCATATAGACTGTTAATCCTAAGAATTTTTGAGCTTCTGGAAAATTACTGTTGCTAAAATCATAAAACTTTTTTAGCAATGCTTTTTCACCTTCTCTTGCTAGTCCATACGCTGTATTTGTTAATAAAAGACCATTAAAAGTCATCTTTTTATCAGGAAAATTATCTTTATATAGCTCAAAAGCCTCAATGGCTTCTTCAATTTTACCACCACAAATCAATTCTTTTACCGTATTCTTTAACTCGCTATTTTCTAATGGTTCATAGTCTTTATTAGTGATAGCATGCTTAAACCAATCTTTCCCATTTTGTGCTCCTTCATTAATCATAATCTGCATAAGTTCATGACCTATAGATTTTTTTAGCTTGAATTGTTGCCCATCTTTAATAACCATCTTTGTTGACAATATATTTTTAGGATTATCAAAAGGATCTTTATCAAAGAGTAAAAGGTCAGCCTTTTTGCCTACTTCTATAGAGCCATATTTCTCATCTAAATTCATAGCTTGATAGCCATTAAGTGTTGCAATTTGTAATACATCTTTCATAGGAAAACCAGCATCATTCAATAAAATTATTTCTGAAAGTAATGCACGTCCTCCAAAGCGACAATCTGTACCAATTCGTAATTTTACTCCTTTATCATGTGCGGTTTTTAAGTAGTTCATCATAGCCCTAAACGCTTCGTTCAGCTGATTTTGTTGTATCTCAGAATAGGATACCATAGGTCTATTTCGAATTGGAAAATACTCGAAGGATGTGAAAAATTCTGACTGACCGGCAGATGATGCCAAGACATTTAGTGCTGAACTAAGCGACGCACCTTCTGAAGCCATTTTATCAAATAGACTATTTAATTTAATTTCAAATTCTGGATTGGCTTTAATGTACCCAAAGAAATAAACCATTTGTGCTGCAAATTCGTCAATGCTAGAATTCATGCTTATATCGTACATCTCATTCATTTTTGGCCAATGTTCGTCATACGACAATACACTCGGCGTTAATGTGAAAAAATGTTCAAAATTAGAAACGCCATAATCCATAGCTTCACTTATAGTCACCACATTGTTATCTACATGAGAATTGATAATGATATCTTGTTTTTTTGCTTCGTCTGCCATGGCTTCATAATCAGGTTTGCGAAGTTTTCGATAGAGTTTCATATACTTCATACCTTTAGCAGCATAATCTCTCACTTTTTTCCTACCATCTTCAGGGTTCATCACTTCAATATGGTGCGCAGGTTGTTGTCTATCTTCATCTGATACTATGGATCCTCCACAAATATATAAATTAGGATACTGTGGTTCTGGGTTTTTCTGCCAATCTAAAGTCACATCCATCCACGTTTCTGGTTGTCCCATATCAATAATAGTCGTTACACCATGTTGTAAGTAATGATGTGAAGTCATATCTCTAATCATTTTGAGTCCGTCATCTTCTAAATATTTTGATGGTGCATCCGCATCTACACCATAGTTACCTATAAGATGTACATGGGTATCTATAAAACCTGGAGTGAGTAAACGGTTTTTGCCTTCAATCGTTTTTTTTGTATTTACTATAATATCAGCATCTACAATGGCAGCAATAGTATCGGCGCTAATTAAAATAGTTTTGTTGTTAGCTACGTTTTTTGTCTTACTATCAAATAATTTGACATTCGTAATTGCAAGATCATAATTTGGTTTTTTGCTACAATTAAGCATAAGAATAGCTATCGTAGCTAATAAAATAAAATTCTTCATTAGTTCGTTTTTTAACTGATATTAAATAAGTTCAGCGTAGTTGAATACTAGATATATGACTCGAGTTTAATTGCTGTAAATATGCTTTGCTCCTTTTGAGATTAAGTATTCCATAATATCTTTATGACCATTTTTAGAAGCGACCGATAATGCTGTTCCACTTCCGCTATTATGCAAATTGACATTAGCTCCTTTTTTGATTAATAGCTTCACCGTATCTAAATGACCATTTTTAGCTGCTACGTTTAAAGCAAATCCACTTCCGTCATTTTCTAAGTTAATATCCGCACCATTTTTAAGTAATAATTCAATCATATCATGAAGCCCATTTTTTGAAGCAGCAATTAAAGCTGAGCCGCTACCATCTGTATGACCATTTACATTCGCGCCTTTAGATAGTAAAAGTTTCACAGTCGTTAAAAGACCGTTTTTTGCAGCCGCAACTAAGGCAGAACCACTTCCATCATTTTGCAAGTTTATATCTGCTCCATTTGCTAATAACAATTTTATAGTTGAATTATGTCCATTTTTAGCTGCTGCAATTAAGGCAGAACCACTTCCATCTGTGTTTGCATTTACATTTGCACCATTATCGATAAGAAATGTTACATTATCAATTTGTCCGTTTTTAGATGCAGAAATTAATGCAGAACCATTTCCGTTACTTTGAGTATTGATATCAGCACCTTCTTTTATTAAGTATTTAACAACTTCAATATGACCATTATTGGATGCTGCATTGAGCGCACTTCCTTGATTCGCAGAATATGAATTAACATTCGCTCCGTTTGCCACCAACAACGCAACAACGTTTTGATAACCGTTATTAGATGCAGCTATCAGAGCTGTTCCATGGTTAGGAGAAACCTTAGAGGTTTTTGCGCCTTTAAAAATTAAATACTTTACAGTCTCTAAATGTCCATTGTTAGAGGCTGCAATTAATGGAGTTCCTTGATTGGGTGCTATTTTATGGATATCTGCTCCTTGAGTTATCAAATATTTTACAGTTTCTAAATGTCCATTGTTTGCCGCGGCAATGATAGCATTACCCTGATTGGGTGAAATGAAATGTATATCCATTTTTTTATTTAGCAGCAATTTTACAGTTTCAATATTTCCATTATTTGATGCTGCAATTAAAGCATTACCTTGGTTTGGCGAATAATGATTAATATCAATACCTTTGAATATTAAGTATTTTACAATGTCATGATATCCATTACCTGCTGCTGCAATTAATGCGTTGCCTTGATTTGGAAATGAACGTTTTAAATCTGCTCCTTGTTCTAGCATATATTTAACAAAATCTAACTGACCAAATTCAGCAGCGGTAATTAGTGCCGTTCCATCATCTCTCACAATACGTTGTACATCTGCTCCTTTAGCAATCAACGCTTTTGCAATTTCTAAATTGCCAGTTCTTGCCGCAGCAAACAAAGGCGTTTTAGCTTTTTCAATTTTCCATCTATGGCCATTTTTTGTATACTCAGTATAGCCAGGATTATTATCTATACAATTTACGTCTGTTGATTTCAAAAGTGTTTTTACTAGCGCTACATCATTTGCTCTAATTGCATTTAATAAGACCTTACATGCTGAGATCACATTAGAACTTGCCTTATTTGACAAGTTTGTAATTTTGGCTTTTGACTCATTAGCTATTGTGTCTTGTTTAAAGCCATCTATTTCTTTGATATTAGCAACCTCGTTTACTTGTTTTTCCTTAGGATTTTGTTGTGCTAATAAAGAATATGGTTTATTTAAGAAAAGTAATACTGCAAAAAATAGAGGCATTGTAAATGCATATTTCCAGTAACTATGCGGATTTGATTTTTTCTTGTTCATCTTTAATATTCGCTGTTTAATTAATGATTGATTATAATTTGTTGTGATCATTAATGGTTTATTAAATGTTGCTATTTTTAATAAATTCATTTGATAACTATCTTTTTCTGCTGCATTTGTATCTAAAAAGAGATTATCTGTTTGGTATTCTATATTCTTCTCAACTTCTTTACGGAATAGCCAAATAAATGGATTAAACCATAAAATAATAACTGCAATTTCAGATAATAACAAATCTATACTATGCCGCTTCTTAACATGAATTTTCTCATGAGCAATAATCTGTTCATAGATTTCAAATTCATATTGTTCTGGATTTATAAATATGCAATTAAAGAAAGAACAAGGCTCTTTAATTGTAGCAGAATTGATAATTATTGCATCGGTATTTTTAATTTTATCGTTACTTCTTAATACTTTAACTAACAACACAATTATTTGAGATATTAAATTGATAGACAGTACTATAACTCCAAACAAATATCCATAAAACAACCAGTTATATAGACTGATTTGAGAGCTTACAATAGGTATTTCTACCGCTTTATTTTCTTTGGAAGAGTCAGTAATTATTAGTTTACCTTCTTCTAAAATCTCTACAGGCTTAATGTCAGGAGTAATTGGTATAGTGTTCTCTTGAAATTGGTTTTTTTCAATTAGATTAGAAACTAAACCTTGATTTTTAATAAGCTCAGGAAGTGTTACAAATGGTATTGTAAATGTTAAAATTAAACCAAGTATAAAATAGACTCTATTGGTTGCAAAAAAGCTTTCTTTTTCAATGACTATTTTATAAAAAGCCAGCACAACAGCAATAACAATGGATGTTTTTAAAAGAAGTAAAATCATGATTTCTTAGATTTATTTAGTTTTATCACTTCTATTAATTCTGAAAGTTCTTTTTCAGACAAGCCTTCTTCTTTTGCAAAATATGCCATCATTTTAGGAAATGAATTTCCGAAGAACTTCTTTTTAATATTCCCAAGATTAGTATCTCGATAGTCTTCAAACTCAGCTACAGGACTGTATTGGTGTGTATTCCCTATTAGTTGAGATTGTAATATTCCTTTTTTAACTAGAATTTTTACAATGGTTGCAACAGAATTATAATGAGGTTTGGGTTCAGGTAGTTTGGCAATAATATCTCGTATAAAGGCCGTATTTAATTGCCATATGATTTGCATGATTTGGTCTTCACGCTTTGTAAGTTTTTCCATTGATTACTTGTTTAGAATAATCAAAACTACTAAAAAATTAGTAGTTCTACTAATTTTTTAGTAGTTTTTTATTTTAAAAACGTTTACACTCCAATTATTCATACTAAAATTGGACATTTTTTAAGTATAATTATATTACTGTTACCATTCCATACACATTTTTCCTCTCTATCGTAAAAAAAGTGTTTACTCGCTCCTATCTTATTTTGGTGGATAAGGTCTCTGAACCTTTAATAAAATTTAGCTAACGTCCAACCTTAAAATGTGTTTGGCTAACGCCTAACCTAAAACGTGTTTGGCTAACGCCTAACCTTATTCTTCGGTTTCATTACCAGTGTAAAATTACAGTTTTAGTTAAACTTTTAAGGGAAATAAAGTGGCACATCTCGCTTTTACCAAATCGAAGTATGAGATTCGAGAGCACCTCTAAAACAATATTTATTTGGCGAGCAAAGTAAAATAACCTTTCGACTTCGCTCAAGATAAACTCCACGCTATACATTATAGGGCATCTTGTATAATTGGTTAGCAGTGGCTGAATCAATTTATTAGAATAATGGCGCGCTGGCAATTAAATAACTTAAAGCTATATTTATGTAGCTGAATCAACCTTCTCAAAACTAAATTAATCCTTAGAATTAATCTGGTTTATGAAATATGAAAATATTTCAGAGAAAGTATTCTGTCATTTAATATTCAGTACTCGGGTCATCAAACATTCGTTTACATGATTCTTGTGAATTTCATGTTCCGTACATTCCTTATTTGATTTCCAGACTCAGATTTATTCTTAATTTTTTCATGCTCGTTAGTTTAATTCAACGAAACTGTAAAGGTGGCTCCTTTCAAAATTTTAATATTCCTACCAAAGGTTACCGTACCTTTAGTCATTGTTCTTATTGATACAGAACTTGTTCCGTCTACTTGAAAATTTGGGTATAAACCCGCCCCCTCTACATAAAAATTGTTATCCAAAACGTAGTTATATGATCCGGAATGTTCGCCAAATATTGAAAAATTATGATTAACCAGACCAGGGCTCGTGCTTAACTTATCGCGAATGGCCTCCATGGTAATTCGTACTCTATAATCTTGCCCTTTGGTAATAATATTCATACAGGCATCGTTAGAATAATCCATATAGTCACTGATAAGTGTTGTCTGTTTACAGGCTTTCCTTCCTACAGGGCAACCACTGGTAGCCGTATCTACCGGTGGGGTATCGCAAACCTTGTCTCCATCTTCTAGGCAGTTGTTGTTCTCGCAAGTATTCCCTTGAAATGTATGGTATAGATTCAGCCAATGCCCTACTTCATGAGTGGTGGTTCTCCCTAGGTTGAATGACCCGGTTATGGAGGTGCCCACCTTGTCACCAAAGTTTTTATAATGAATGACCACTCCGTCAAGGCTTGGGTTGCCACCTGGAAAGGTAGCAAACCCTAAAAGTTGGCCTGTACTGCTCTTGGCCAGATTACAAACCCAAATATTTAAATAATATTCTGAGTTCCATGCATCGGCCCCGCCTTTTTTACGGTATTTCATCAGGTTGTTACTGTCATGCTTAAACTCAACCACAGTAGTCCGAGTATACTGAATTCCCAAAATAGGGTTGCCACCTTTATCATGCTCGGCTAGCCTGAATTCAATATTAGTATCGGCACCTATGGGGTTATTGTTAAAACCATTGGTACCAGCAAACTTTCGATAATCTTCATTTAGCACATTAATTTGTGAAAGCACCTGAGCGTAGGAAATTTTTTGGGCAGGTGTGTTCCAGAGCACATGAACTATTACCGGAATGATAATTAAGGGCTTGCTTAGTGGGGTCTCTCTTTTTTTGAATCGTAATATTCTTCGCTCACTCCTGTTAATTTTTCTTTGGTAAGAAGGGTTTTCTGCAATTGAGGCGGCCAGATACTCCATAGTTCCGCATTGTTCCTTTTGGGCATGAACCTGAACAATAAGACTGCTTACCGTTAGGATACTTATTACTAAAAATAAAAAGGTAGTTTTCATAAGATTATAGTTTCATAATATAAGCCAAGGTGTAGAATGGCGGCCGGGCATCAAACGACTGGCCCTGTCCATCATTATTTATAACGTGCTGATGCTGTCCGTCGTCATTAGTAACCGGTGAAGCGGGATCAGACAAAATTTTATCAGTGGATACGACTCCAGATTGACCGGCACAAACACATTTCTGCCGAAACCCATTCCAGTTGTGAATGTGATTACCAGATATGGTAGTTGCACCGCCATGATTGTGAGTAGGTAAATTATTAGTGGTTAAGGTTTTATCAATTCCTCCACCTGTGTACCCAACTCTATTATAACTTCTATCCCAAATATTCGAGTTAAAAGGAGGCGAGGTTCTATCATCATATCCAACGACAAAACGACTACGTAAATCAGGGGTGTTATTTGAACCATTGCAGAGGGTCCACCCTGTTGGAATCTGGGTTGCCGTCCCGTGCCAAAGAAGAATAACCCCTGAAGGGACTAGGGCATTAGGCTGGAAGCCGGTTACTAAAAGCCCGTCAGACTTTATATTCCCTTTAACCTCAAGCTTCTCGGTTTGTGTATTGGTTCCAATGCCCACATTTCCGCTAGCATTTATAAACATGGCTTCACTCTGTGCCTGACCAGTAAGAGGCAATACTATAAGGAGTGAAAAAGTAATTATCGCTGTAAACACCTGCGAATAAAGTTTGAGGTCCAAGGTTTTTGGACCAATAAGGTAAAGTGTAGTTTTCATGGTTTGGATTGTTGAGATTGATTTTAATAATTAAGACGAATTGAGAAAACATAGCTAATGAAAATGACTTAGGGAATTTCTTATATTCATCATAATTAAAGCTTTTAATTAATACTATTTCTAAACGTCATTCAAATTTAACTATTTAATTATCAAGTATAAGAGTGTGTTTTCCCCTTTTTTATGGGGGTTTTCCACCTTTTTTATGGGGTGTTTTTCCCCTATTTTGAAAAAACTTTGTTTTTCTAAAAAGAAATTAATAAATTTAAAGTTAGTCAAAAATGAAATGATGGTTTTTTAGCCATTCCACACGCATTCCGCCCCACTCTCTCGAGTGCTCGGGGTCGCTACACTAAAAGAGTGTCCATTAACAGTGTAATAGGAACTCATGAACCTCATAAAACCGGTTTCGCTTCCCTCCAACACTTCTACTCCGTTCTGTACAGGCTGTCCGCAAAAAGAGTGTTCCATTACTATTGTAAATGAGCCATTTTAGTTTAACTTTTCTCTGAAGGTTACTGTGATATACATCACTTTAGTCTAATCGAAGTATGAGATTAACAGAAGGTAAATCTTCATTTAAGATTCGCATATCTCTAAAACAATATTTATTTGGTCAGCAAAGTAAAATAACCCTTCGACTTCGCTCAGGATAAACTCCCGCATTACAACTTGTCCGCCGAAACAGAGTAAAGGAGGATTAATAGGACATTTTGTATAATTGGTTTAGCCTGTAATCAATTTACAAGAATGATGGCGCGCTGGCAATTAAAAAACTTATGTCTATATTTATACAGCCGCATCAACCTTCTCAAAACTAAATTAATCCACAGGATTAATCTAGTTTATGAAATATGTAAAATATCCCAAT
>CAZEZI010000088.1:0-9679 GCA_964516315.1 uncultured Thioalkalispiraceae bacterium | reverse complement strand
TAATCACCAAAGCCGATGCTGGTAATAACAGCACCAAACAGCAAGCCAACAATGGAATATTTAATATGTTCATTCATGATATAAACTCTTTCATTAACAACGACAGTGATACGGCCGACAGGACAAAAACAACGGTTGAAAGCAAACTTGCAGGTATCATTCGCGCAGAACCACTCAGGCCATGTCCGGATGTACAGCCGCCCGCCATTTGTGTGCCAAAACCAACCATTGCACCACCAAAAAACAGGGCTATCCAGACTTCCCACAAGTTTCCAAATATCTGGCTGTGAATATCGCTTAAGTTAAATCTAACTTCAAAGTGCCCGGTAAAAATTGAAACAAGCAGTGAGCCCACAAAAATTGAAACAAGGAAGGTCAGGTGTGAAGTCCAGCGGCTTTCTTTTTCAATAACAGGGGTTGTTTCTGATTGTGATACGTCGACATCGCCCAGTTCTGCTAATGCATCTTCACCAAATTCAGCCAGTGTTTCTGCAATCAGTGTGTTATTGATTGCTTCTGCCCCTTGTGAATGAAGCGCTTCATTTTCTTTATGGATTGCTTGTTGTTCACGCCAGAAAACAACTTTTGCCCAGCTACCGGATACCCCAAGTAAACGACCAATAAGAAAAAAGTATAACAGGCTGATACTGGTGAGACCGATTGCACCTAGCCACCACGGCCAGTACTCAATCATGCGTCCCCCGATGATTTAAATGGATTTAATTTTTGTAGCATTTTTATGACAAATGATTTTTCGGTATTTTCCTGCTCAGCCTGAGTAACAACTTGAGTGATTTTGAATTCTTCTTCTGGTGAGGCCTGTAACTGTGCTCTTATTAAATTTTCACACTGAATGTTACCGCTCATTACGGCGTAATCTAGCGCGGTTTTGCCTTTTGTTGTTTTTTTCCAGGGGTTACAACCTTGATCAAGCATTAATTCTACAAGTTCTTCACTGCCAACACTGGCTGCCGCCATCAATGGGCTCAAGCCTTCACTGGTTTGCAGGTTTTCACCTGCAATGCCTATTTTAAGGATTGATTTAACAACAGGAATACGCTTTTTCTCAATGGCATTAAATAAAGCGGCGGTATTAATTTCGGTACTGGAGCGTTTTTCCAGCATCTTGCCGTTCGGTAAAAGTGTTAATGGTGCAACTTTACCTTCAAGTGAAAAATGATAGCGTTTACATTTTTCAAAGTTGTGTTCACAATAATGTTTTTTCCACAACCGTAATGCAGGCTCCATGGCTAATAGTGGGTACAACTGACAATTTGACATATGACTACATGGCATAATATTTATCACCTCACATCTATTTTCGCCCCAATATTGTGCATTGGGTCTCAATAATAATAGTGTATACAGGTGAAAAATTCTGTATCCTTTGGTACTTTTGGTTAGATACTTCCTCAGATTATTCTATAAATAAGATTAAAATATATCTTTAAGTTACTAAAACTTAATGATTTTCATTTTATTGACGGATAAGCTACTTAACCTATATATTAGGTACTTAATTATGGCGGATATACAAAAAAATGCAGTTACCGCAAAAGCAGATTTACTTAATCATTCCGCTGTTTCTCCTGGTTGCGAATACTTTTGCGGCCGTTGGTGTAACAAAAAATCCCTCTACACAGCTAAAGTCATGGGTTTTAAAGGAAGGGAATTTTAAACTGCAGCTAATCCAGCGTTTACCCGACCAAACACGCGCGTTTTTTCAGGGGCGTGGTTTTTCCACTAAAGTAGCAAATGATCTTGCACTCAGTTGCATTTTTCAGGTGATTGGTACCAATATCGGTACACCCAAACATGCTGAGCCCGTATCCTACTTCCTGAAAGACTGGAAAATAAAAATGGGTGATAAAATACAAACTGTAAAATTAAAAGAAAACTGGAAAAAGCAATGGTCGTCGACTGACGTGAATACTGCTGCACGCATTGCATTTACCTGGGCAACATTTCCGACAGAACAAACTTTTTCTGGTGGTGGTGATTATGGCTGGGGAATGATTAGTTTTGGTTTACCACCAAAATCAGAATTCGACTTAAAAGTTGTCTGGAAACAGAATAACAAAACCAACAGTACATGGATACGTGCCATAACATGCCCACAGGATCGTTAAAAAATATGATAAAACCATTACTGAAATACACTACTTTATTTATTGCTTTATTATTTTTTAGTCATTATGTAAATGCAGGGCAGGGCTTAACATTGCTGCCGAAAAAAATACTGGCAAAAGACTTCAGCTTAAAAGATATGGATGGCAAAATACATTCATTAAAAGATTATCGTGGTAAGCCGGTTATTATTAATTTCTGGGCAACATGGTGTCCACCTTGTCGTGAAGAATTACCTGCAATGAACAAAGGCTGGGCAAAAATTAAACCGCTTGGTATTGCGATGATTGCGATTAATGTGGGTGAAGATGAAGATACAATTTTCAGCTTTACAGCAGATTACCCAATTGACTTTCAGGTGTTACTTGATAGTAGTGGGGACATCATTAATGAATGGTCTGTACGGGGTTTACCAACCACATTAGTATTAGATAAAGATGGCTATATTGTTTACCGTGCCATTGGCGGTAGAGACTGGTCTTCCGATCTGCTGCTGGATAAAGTAAAAGCACTATTAAAATAGGTATTTTTTATGTGTTTTCGACACACACTTGTTTTAATAATTGAGCCAGTTGTTCGGTAGCAGGGCCAACTTGTTGCAGGTTGGCATAAACAAGATAAAGATTACTTTTTCTTATCTGGCCTTCTTTTAACGGCAAGGCCTTTAATTCACCGTTACTCATCGCATGCTCAATTTCTTTTTCTGGCAACCAGCCAAAACCTAAGCCGTTGCTAATAATTTGCAGTGAAGATTCCAGACTAGTCACCGTCCAGCGGTGAACATTGCCCAGCCAGCCAGAATCAATTCCTTTTTTGCCTGAGTCACTTACAATAACATGGGTTTCCCGTTCAAGATCATGGGTTGTTAATTTGTGTTTAATTTTATGCAAGGGATGATCAGGATGCGCAACAACAATAAATTTTACTTTTAGCAGTTCTTCACCCAAAAACCCCTGTGGTATGTAAGGGCTGATAATTAAATCGGCATTGCCTTTAAGTAAAATATCTTCTGCACCCGACAAAACCACTTCATGCAAGCGAACCTGTGTTTCTTTTGCTAATGGTTCGAAAGCTTTTAAAGCCTGCATTAAGTAGCTAGTGGGAAAGGAGGCTTCTACCGCTAGCCGGATTTCGGCCTCCCAACCTTGTTCAAGATGTTTTGCCTGCTGTTCAATCGCACTGGCATCGGCAACCAACTGGCGAGCACGCTGTAACAAGACCTTGCCCGATTCATTTAACACCGCTTTACGGCCTTCAATGTGTAGTAACTTCAGGCCAAGCTGCTCCTGTAGTCGATTAACCGCGTAACTTACTGAAGATTGGCTACGGTGGAGCTGCTCGGCGGCCTGTGCATAGCCTGCATTATCAATAACTGCGATAAGAGCACGCCACTGATCCAGACTGACTTTGGGTATATTCATATAGTGAATATATATCTAAATATTAGATAGGTAAAGCCAATTTTATGCGCTTTTTAATCTAATTAATTTGATTATACTGGTTTTATTCACTTAAAACAGGAGAAATAAAATGAACAAATTAACCGATGTTATTGCGCGTGTACTGCTGGGGCTTATTTTTGTTGTGGCTGGATTGGGTAAATTAGGTGAGGGCTATGCTGGTACAGCAGGCTATATGGATAGTATGGGCGTGCCGGGATCGCTTTTACCTTTGGTTATCCTTCTGGAAATTGGCGGTGGCTTAATGGTTATTGCCGGTTTTAAAACAGCATGGGCGGCATTGGCGCTGGCGGTGTTTACCTTGATCTCTGCATTTATTTTTCATTTTAATTTAGCCGATCAGATCCAGTCGATTATGTTTATGAAGAATTTGGCCATCACTGGTGGGCTAATGTTGCTTATAGTGCACGGTGCAGGTCAATTAAGTATCGATTATAAATTTTCAAAATAACTGAACAACAACATACCTCCTGATTTTCAGGAGGTGATACACATAAGGAATAATGCAATGGGTATGCTAATTAATGGTGAACTTGTAGATAGCTGGCTGGATAAGGAAATCGACAAAGGTGAGTTTAAAAGAATGGAATCGTCATTCAGAAACTGGGTAACGGTAGATGGTAAAGCGGGCTCCAGTGGTAAAGGTGGCTTTAAGGCAGAAGCAGGGCGATACCATCTGTATGTTTCACCCGCTTGCCCCTGGGCACATCGTACTATTATTTTTCGGCACTTAAAAAAACTGCAATCGATTATTAGTATTTCCTATGTTGAAGCTGAAATGCTGGATAATGGCTGGTGTTTTTCCACTGAAGGCCAATATAAAGATCATATTTTTGGTTTGCAATATCTTTATCAGCTCTATCAAAAAGCAGATAAAAATTTTACTGGGCAAATTACCGTGCCGGTATTGTGGGATAAAAAGCTAAACACGATTGTGAACAATGAATCATCTGAAATTATTCGTATGTTTAATAGTGCTTTTAATGCATTAACGGACATCAAGGATGATTTTTATCCGCCTAACTTGCAATCTGCAATTGATGCGATTAATAAATCAGTTTACAACAACATCAACAATGGTGTTTATCGTTGTGGGTTTGCATCAACACAGCGTGCGTATGAAAAGGCTTTTGATCGTTTATTTACCGAGCTGGATAATGTTGAAGCGATATTGTCAAAACAGCGTTATTTAACTGGTGCGCAACTAACCGAAGCCGACTGGCGTTTGTTTACAACGCTAGTTCGTTTTGATGCCGTTTATGTTGGGCACTTTAAATGTAATCTGAGGCGTATTGTTGACTACCCTTGCTTATCGAATTTTGTGCGTGAGCTATACCAGATGCCGGATATCGCTGAAACTGTTGATATTGATTATATCAAACGACATTACTATGTGAGCCATACCAGTATAAACCCCACACAAATCGTTCCTAAAGGGCCTTATTTAAATTTTAATGCAGCTCATGATCGCGATATAAAATTTGGAGGTGTATCATGACAATAAATGTTAGAGATGTCAGTATTGTGCCAGAAGGTGATGGCGTTGATGTGAAACGTTTATTTCCTTTACGAGGGTTTATGAATTTTGATCCCTTTGTTTTATGGGATCATTTTACACTCGATTCCGGTCGCGGTTTTCCGGATCATCCTCATCGCGGGTTTGAGGCAATCACTTATATGTTCGATGGTGGGATGAACCATAAAGATAACCTCGGCAATGAATCCTTTGTCACAGCCGGCGGAGCACAACGGTTTACAGCCGGGAGTGGTTTAGTGCATTCAGAAATACCAGCGGAAACAGGTATCAGCAATGGTATTCAATTATGGATTAACTTACCCAGGCGGCTTAAACAAGTGGATGCCGAGTACCAACAGGTGAACGCAAATGAGTTCCCCGTTCAAAATATAGAAGGTGGTACTGTAAAAACCATTGTGGGTAAAAATTCTCCATTGTTATCAAAAACCACCATTATTTATCAGCATGTAACGCTGAATAAGGATGGCATTTATAAATTAAACCTGCCGTCATCAGGTATGCGTGGTATCGTCTATGTTATGCAAGGCAGTATTAGTGTTAATTCGACAAACATTCATACCGATCAGGCTGCCTTTGTTGAAGCTGAAGCTCTAGTTGAATTTATAGCAACCAAAAACAGTGAGTTTATGGTTTGTATGGGAATGCCACATGGTGAACCGATACACCAGCATGGGCCTTTTGTTGATTAGAGCCATTTTTTATGAAATGAAAAAAGTAGCGATGAATATGTATATTTAGTGCAATACTCTTAGTATAGTATATTAAAGGAATAGATAGAGGCTAGTTTAATGTACAAACATCATCGCGTACTTATCATTATTTCGATTTCTGTTATTCTTTTTGTTTTATTCCTTGGCTGGTTAAAACGGCCAAAACCTGTTGATGTAATTATTGCAAATGTTGAACAAGGTGATGTTCAGCGTACTGTAACCAATACACGTGCTGGCACGCTTAAAGCCTGCCGGCGTGCAGGATTATCCCCTGCTATTGGTGGTCAAATTGCTCGCTTGCCGGTTCGCGAAGGTGATAAAGTAAAAAAAGGGCAGGTATTGCTCGAAATATGGAATGACGACCTTGTTGCACAGGTTGCTTTGGCAAAAAGTGAAATTTTATCCAGTCAGTCTCGCATTAAGGAAGCCTGTGTTATTGCAAAGGTGGCAAAGCGTGAAGCAGGGCGGCTGACAAAGTTGCAGAAAAAAGGACTGGCTGCGGATGACCGTGCAGAGCAGGCTGTTGGAGAAGCGCAGGCAAAACAAGCAGCCTGTCAGGCCGCAAAATCCTTAACCGAAGTCAGCCGTTCACGGTTGGCAGTTGCAGAAGCCGCACTTGAACGTACCCAGTTAACAGCACCGTTTGATGGTACTGTTGCCGAAATTACCGGTGAACTTGGTGAGTTTGTAACACCGTCACCCGTTGGTGTGCTCACACTCCCCGCGGTTGATATTATCGATAACTCCTGTCTTTATGTGCTGGCACCGATTGATGAAGTCGATGCACCTGAAATAAAACCCGGCATGCCTGCTCGTATTTCACTGGATGCTTACACTAAAAAGTTTTTCAAGGGTAAGGTAAGACGCATCGCCCCTTACGTACTGGATAGAGAAAAACAGGCTCGTACGGTAGATATAGAAGTGAACTTTATTCTCGATGAAACTATGCTGAACATGTTGCCGGGTTACAGTGCTGATGTTGAAATTATTCTTGATTCTCACTCGAATGTTATACGTATACCTACTGAAGCACTGCTCGAAGGTCAGAAAGTCTTTGTTTATGATGCCAGTGATCAAACAATTTATAAGAGAGAAGTCAGTATTGGTTTAAGTAACTGGAAGTACACTGAAATACTCAAAGGTCTGAAAAAAGGGGAAAAAGTAGTAACCTCCATTGACCGCGATGGTGTGATCGACGGTGCGCTGGTTCAAATAAAATCTGAGTAAATATTTTAATTTATTATGATTAAACTTGAAAACATTCATCGAAACTTTCAGGTTGGCGATCAAACAGTGCATGCGCTGGATGATATTACGCTGACTATTAATGATGGTGAATATGTTTCGGTGATGGGGCCTTCCGGTTCAGGTAAATCAACACTACTGAATTTGCTTGGTTTGCTAGATCAACCCAGTAGTGGGAAATATTTTTTAAACGGTGATGACGTCACCGAACTGGATGAAGACGTACAAGCCAGTACCCGCAACAAAAATATCGGTTTTGTATTTCAGGTGTTCCACCTGATTCCACGCTTAACCGCAGCGGAAAATATTGAACTCCCTTTAGTGCTTGCAGGCATTGATGAAGAGATTCGAAAGCAACGTGTTAATCATGCACTGGAAAGCATGAATTTAATGGAGCGCGCACAGCATAAACCACCGCAGTTATCCGGCGGGCAACGCCAGCGTGTGGCCATTGCACGAGCCACTATCATGGAACCTTCAGTACTTCTTGCTGATGAGCCAACCGGCAACCTTGACCAGAAAGCAGGCTTAAATGTTATTGAGACACTGGAGAAGCTTAATCAACGTGGCATTACTTTAATTGTTGTTACACACGATGAGGCGCTTGGCGCACGCTCAACACGATCCATTCGTATGCTGGATGGCAGGATTGAATCAGATAATACTGGCAGCAAGGCAGGGTAGTCATCATGTTATTATTACGTGATGCTATTCACTTCTCCTGGCATGCCCTGACTGCTAATACCGTTCGCACCTTTCTTATGCTGCTTGCCATGAGTATTGGAGTGGGTTCGGTCGTTATATTAACGGCACTGGGCGAAGGTGCAAGGAACTATGTAACAAATGAATTTTCATCACTAGGCACAAATCTTATTATTGTTATCCCCGGTCGAAGTGAAACCAGTGGTGGTGATCCTGCTACTATGATTGGTGTCACTGAACGTGACTTAACACTGGATGATGCACTGGCATTAACACGCCATCCACAAGTACGGCGTATTGCACCGCTGAATATTGGTGGTGCAGAAGTTTCCTGGCAGGGACGCAAACGTGAAGTCAGTATACAGGGAACAAGCTATCAATTTCTAAAGTTACGCCACTGGAAAATGTCACAAGGAAAGTTTCTGCCCGATACGGACTTGCATCGTCCTAAATCTGTTTGTGTTATTGGTTCTAATATTCGTGATGAATTATTTGGCGCGCATGCTGCATTGGGTAAATGGCTACGCATTGGTGACCGGCGTTTTCGTGTTATTGGTATTCTGGCTTCAGAAGGACAGTCACTAGGAATTGATGTCAGTGATAGCGTAATTATTCCAGTGGCTTCAGCACAATCACTTTTTAATGTGCCATCATTGTTCCGGATTTTTGTTGAAGTTAAAACACGTGAAGCCATTCCGAAAGTGATGACGTTTATTAAAAACACCTTACGTGATCGCCATCAGGGTGAAGAAGATGTCACTGTAATAACACAGGATGCAGTGCTTGCTACTTTTGATCGTATTCTTAGTGCATTAACCTATGCAGTAGGCGGCATTGCTGCGATTAGTCTTGCAGTTGCCGGTATTTTAATTATGAATGTAATGCTGGTAACAGTATCACAACGTACCAGTGAAATCGGTTTATTAAAATCATTAGGAGCTTCTGGTAAAGCTATTCTTAATCTTATTTTAATTGAAGCAGTTTTATTATCTTCGCTGGGTGCTGTTTTCGGTTTTGCTTTAGGCCAGGTCGGGAGTTGGGTAATACGCTATGCTTTTCCGGTTTTACCGGCTTACCCGCCAACTTGGGCTACAGTCGCATCACTGCTGGTTGCACTTGGCACCGGTGTGTTGTTTAGTTTATTGCCGGCAAGAAAGGCTGCCCGCCTAAAGCCTGTTGATGCGCTAATGAGACACTAACCATGTTAACTAAAGACTTTATTCGACTGACAGGCACTTCTCTAATCTCACATAAATTGCGCAGCTTTTTAACAATGCTGGGTATTTCTATCGGCATTACTGCTGTTGTTTTGCTAACATCCATCGGAGAGGGTTTATACAAATTTGTTTTATCTGAATTTACCCAGTTTGGTACTACGTTAGTTGGCATAAATCCTGGTAAGGTTACAACGTTCGGTATGTCAATGGGCGTATTTGGCAGCGTGCGCCCGTTAACTATTGGCGATGCGGAAGCTTTAAAACAGCTTTCATTTGCAAAATCGGTTGTGCCATTTGTGCAGGGTAACGCGGAAGTCGAAGGTAATGGCCGGACACGCCGTACTACCGTTTATGGTGTAGGATCTGCCTTCCCTGAAACATTTAGTATGAAGGTGGCTGCGGGTCGTTTTTTACCCGATGATGACCCAACGGCACCACGTGCTTTTGTAGTGCTGGGCTATAAAGTTAAGCAAGAACTGTTTGCTAATAAAAACCCGTTAGGGCAGCGTGTGCGTATTGGTGGTGATCGCTATCGGGTGATTGGAACTATGGAAGCCAAAGGACAGGTGCTGGGTTTTGATCTGGATGACACGGTATATATTCCGGCTGCGCGCGGGCTTGGTTTGTTTAATCGTGACAGTTTAATGGAAATTGATATTTTATATAAGGAAGGAACGAACG
>CAZEZI010000087.1:0-9771 GCA_964516315.1 uncultured Thioalkalispiraceae bacterium | reverse complement strand
CTACCGAGTCGGCAATAATCTCGCGCGACTGCAACGAATAACTCATGCCATCGGTACCCATTGAAATACCGTCACTCACACCAATGGTGTTAAAACGCATCCCCACCAGACCGGCCGCCTGCACACCTTCTTTTACCTTGGCAGCCAAATCGTTTAAATGCATATTGCAGCTATTACCTTCATACCAGACACTGGAAATACCCACTTCGGCTTTATCCATATCCTCTTCAGTCAAACCGGTGGCATACAACATGGCTTGCGATGCACCCTGTGATTTTTGCTGGGTTATTTTGGCACTGATTTTATTAAGTTGCTGGTCTGGTTTTTTTTGGTCCGACATAACGGGAAGTTCCTTAAAGTCTCATACAATATTTTCAAAAGACGAAGTATAAACATTTTACCCTTTGGCTTCATGTATATATTAATTTAAAGGGGTCAGTATTTTAAGGGGTCAGAGCCCTTTAAATTGCCAAAAAATCACAAGTATTGAATTTAAAGGGCTCTTGCCCCCTTAAAATAAATAAAAAAACGAAGGATGTGACTCACTCTACAAATAACACTTCATCTATGCGCAGGTCATGCCGATATGCTAATGTTAAAGCAGTGTATAGGCTGATTGTATCATTTTTAAATTCAATAACTTAGCACAAACTATTTATAAACCAGTTTAAGGACCTTTGGCACAATTCCTGAATGATCAATAAGATGCAGTATAAAATACTCAAAATTAGCCAAATATTGACACCTCCTGGCACGCTTTCAAACGCGCTGCTTTTGGCCGTTTTAAGTCTTTTGACGCTTATTTCTATTTCAGAGCCGGCTTTTGCTTACTCCGATACACAAAACATTATCACCCAACGTCTCCAGTATGAAACCGCGCAACGCGCTTTACGCCGCGGCCACAATAAAACCTACCGCCGTTTAGAGCAGCAGCTTCGGTCTTACCCGCTATATCCTTATTTGAAATTAAATGAATATACTCGCAGTCTGACGCGCCTGCCCACAAGCAAAATCAAGGATTTTATCAACGAAAATGCCGGTACCCCTGTTTCTATTCGGCTACGCCATCGCTGGCTTAACAGTCTTGCGCGCCGCGGCCACTGGCAAATGTTTATCAATAATTACTACCCGAATAATGACCGGCGCATGCAATGTTATTTTGCCAAAGCACTACTCAAGACCAAACAAACTTCAAGCGCCTATGCCGTGCTTGAAGGGCTTTGGCTAACCAATAAATCCCTGCCCAGGCAATGCGATGCCCCCATTAGCCAGTGGTATAAGTCGGGGCAGCTCAGCAATACGCTTATCTGGCAGCGCATCCACCTCACAATGCGTGCAGGACGTGCAAGACTGGCGCGTTATCTGGCACGTACTTATTTACCCAAAAATGAGCGCTTTTGGGTGAATATGTGGTCGAAAATTCGGCGTAATCCTGATTACATCGTCAAAGCCCACGCTTATTTTCCTGAAAAAGCCCGCCCCAAAATGCTACGCTGGATGATAGCCGATGGTTTATCACGTCTGGCACGAAAAAATCCCCCTCAGGCAGCTCAGCTCTGGCAAGAGCTCGAACCGGCTTACAATTTTAAACCTGAAGAACGTGAACGTATTTTGCGCCGGTTATCCATTGCTTTATTAAAGGAAAATACCGATGAGGCACGTGACTGGATTGCAAAGCTGGATATTGACCTTGTCGATGACAAGCTTAGTAGCTGGCATGTGATGACCGCGATTCGTGATCAGGACTGGGTATCGGCACTCGACTGGATTAACCGGCTGTCTCCCGAACTACAGCAAAAACCAAAATGGTTCTACTGGCGTGCCCGTGCATTGGAAGCCGTGGGCGAACTGGATGAAGCACGTAGCTATTATCTGGTGAACACCGACTCACGCAACTACTACGGCTTTTTAGCTGCCGATCGTATTGGACAAGTCTATCGACTCACCCATCGCCCCGTTAGCTATAACACCACGGCCATGGATAAACTCGAAAAAATTCCAGCCATTTTACGCGCCCGCGAGCTGCTTGCGCTTAAACGTGCCGCCGATGCACGGCGTGAATGGAACTATGCCGTTGCCCGAATGAGCTACTCGCAAATGCTCACGGCAGCAAGGCTTGCGTCTGAATGGCAATGGCCTGACCGGGCAATCCAGACACTTGCACAGGCCAAGTACTGGGACGATCTCGAACTACGCTTCCCGCTCACGCATCAGGCATTAGTCATCAACCAGGCACAAAAACAAAATATTAACCCCGCCTGGGCCTTTGCGGTGATACGCCAGGAAAGCGCCTTTACACCTGACGCAAAATCCCATGCCGGTGCATTGGGCTTAATGCAACTTATGCCAAGAACTGCTCGACAGGTTGCTCGCCGACTGCGCGTACGCATGCGCAGCACCCAAAAAGCGCTGCTCAATATCAACACCAATGTGCGCCTTGGTGTGAGCTATTTAAAACGTATTTCTGACCGTTACAACGGCCACCCTGTGTTGGCAACTGCGGCTTACAATGCAGGTAGCTCACGGGTAAAATCGTGGTTACCTGAAGTCGGTACACGCTTACCTGCCGACCTGTGGATTGAAATGGTGCCGTTTAATGAAACCCGCAATTACCTTAAGCGAGTACTTACTTACACGGTGATCTACGAAAAACGACTGGGATTACCTTCATCCACGCTACTCGAACGGATGCAGCCAATCGCACATGACCTGACAATTGCCAAACAGCGCACCAGCAAAGTCCCTGCTTCTTAAGCCAACCAATTCACATAACCCAGCATCACTGGCAATTATTCCACCAATACCGTATCTGGCTCACAAAAATAAATTTAAATTTTAAGGAATTTGGTCGATACTTAATGTACTAACAGTAGTATACCACCGACGTTTTAACTGACCTGTCAGTTTCAAATCGCCACCACCCATCTCATCATTTGGAGGTCATAATGATGTTATTTTTTGTAATCGGTCTTGTTGTCAGCACCGTGATCGGCTATGTGCTTTTTAAACTTGGTTTCCACCTGGGCAACCAAATGAGCCAGACCCAGCATATTCGAGACCGCCTTGAGGAAACACGTCCACAACGGCAAACAATGGATCCACAGCAGTTAGGCTAAACGCATCCCGACAACAGGGTGCGCCCCACATCCTGCCCAATAAACTAGACAGTTTCATCACCACATTTTCCGTGTTTTGTTTTTCTCTTTGTCCATTTTAGTGCCCATCAAACGCTCCCATAGCTGAATACCCGCATAGCGCTCGACCTCATTGGCCGAAACCTGAAAATCTTCCAACGGTTTAGTGGTTTCTTTATTAGGAATAATGAACGACCACATATTTAGTGTGCCACGGTTATTCTCCACCAGTATCGATTTAAAATAAGCATGCGGAATTGGAATGGACACACCATTGCCATCTTCGGTACCAATACTCTGGACAGGTTTAACAAAGTCAAAAACAGGCCCACTAATAACATAGGTTTCGAATATTTTAGCTTTGGCATCGAGACGTCGGACTTCTGCCTCCAGATCCTTCCAGATTTTGCCATTAAACCCCGGTAGTTGGGGCGACATATTCGACAGCAAAAATGTTTCACTGTTTTGCAGTTGCGTTTCAACTTTGTCGGCACTAGCAACAAGATGGCCACGGTCAAACCCTGAGCCAACATAATCGACCAGATCGGCACGAAACATCTCCGGTACCCTGAAATCCGGTCGAAAATTATTAATGCGCTTCACTTCATCGGGATCAACATACTTTCTGTCGGGGCTCATAATTTCAAGTGCCCATTTCGCCTGCCTGAAATAATAAGAATAACCAACAAGATAATATCGATTGAATAAAATCTGATCGGCAGCGGGAATGCCATAACGCGTCTCGCGCCTTAAACTGGGAATTTCTGCCATACGATGTTCGTCCTTATTTGTCGTTACAGTTGGATAAGACCGTTCAGTTTACTCTAACAAAATAGGCTGGCAGTAAAAGGCAATAGTTAACATCTAGCTAGCGAAAAATGACCGATAAACACTGCATCTGCCAACGACGGTTTACAACACCGTAAATCAGGCAAATTTGCCTTTAAGAGGGAAATTCAGCCAAAACAGGGTATTTTTGGCTATTAATAGAATATCTCTGGTAATAAATCAATAGCTTACAGAGCAATCATGATAGTTTACTTGAATTACAGGGTTTAATTGTCTAATATTACATTTGTAACAGCAGCTAAAACAAGAAGTGGGAGCCAGACAATGAACGATGAACTACCAACCTATGAAGTCGAAGAAATCAGTTTAGAAGAAGCCGTTGAAATTCTTGCAAGCAATTTAAACCAACCATAATAATAAAATTACCCTCCTGTGTTTTCCTTTTCTCCCCTGACGATGGAAAGCCTAAAACTTAAAAAGCCTGGCTAATGCCAGGCTTCTTTTTTCTAAAGCATGCTTTTGGAACTAAATTTAGCGTTTACCCATCAGCAATGAAATAAGCTGGTCTTCAAGTAAAATTCTATCCGCCAGCACTTCACCAAGCTGTGACAAGTCATCAGCCAGTTCACTCAGATTATTGCAGTGGTCGGAACAATCATATTTTTCATTAAAGGCCAGAATAACTTTTGTCATATCTGTAATTTGAGGATAAACATTAGCCGCAACATCTTTAATATCGGTACGACGTTCGGTGCCTTCATCAATAAACCGATAAAGCTGAAAATGCGCACTTGCAGTGTAATCAACAATCGCCTCGCAGAACTCTTGCAGCATTAACTGGCTTTCACGATCCGGTGTAAACGGCCGCATCTCGGCTAATTGATTAAAAAGCGTCAGCGTTTCTTTGCGCGTTTCTAATAATGTATGAAGTTGTGATTGTGATTCACTACGACGTTCTTGACTTGCTTCCAGCGTACCCAACGTGTATCCCCTTAAAATTCAATGCACTAGATATTATTTCTGCTAACTATGCCCTGAAAACAGCCACTCTAGCAAGCACTTTTTACATCAAATTAACAGGCGGCTGGCTAGGCAATTTCTACCTGAACAGCATGCCAGCCTTTCGGCCCTTCTTCGGCCTCGTAAGTAACACTTTGACCTTCCTTTAAACTTTTGTAACCTTCTGATTTAATAGTAGAAAAATGGACAAAAATGTCCATTTCACCATCATCGGGGGAAATAAAACCAAATCCTTTGCTGTTATTAAACCATTTAACTTTTCCCGAAATCATCACACTATAACCTTCTTAATTTTATTTTTGAGTTTTAGAATTGCTGAGTTAAAAAGTATACCGTTTATAAATGATGAAAAAGCTAACCTGTTCACACTTTAAATTGCCCGTATAAAAGCAGGGGATATATAAATATTAATCATTCCCGTCCTGAATCCGCTTGAAATTACGATATAATACAAAGTTCAACCTAACTCGCACCTTTAACATCCAACGCAAACGATTAAGTATAATGAAACGCCCTGAATTACTCTTACCGGCAGGTACACTTAAAAATTTAACCTACGCTTTCGCCTATGGTGCCGACGCCGTCTATGCTGGCCAACCACGCTACAGTTTGCGAGTACGAAATAATGACTTTCAGTTAGAAAATCTGGCTAAAGGCATTGAACACGCACATGACTTAAATAAAAAATTCTTTGTCGCCAGCAATTTAATGCCACACAACAGCAAAATTAAAACCTATATGAAAGACATGGAGCCGGTCATTGCGCTCAAGCCCGATGCACTCATTATGGCCGACCCCGGTTTAATTATGATGGTGCGCGAACGCTGGCCGGAAGTGCCCGTACATCTGTCTGTGCAGGCGAATACGGTAAACTATGCTGCGGTCAAGTTCTGGCAGTCGCTAGGTTTAGAACGGATTATTTTATCGCGTGAGCTTTCACTGGGGGAAATTGAAGAAATTCGCCAGCAATGCCCGGATATAGAACTGGAAGTGTTTGTTCATGGCGCACTGTGCATTGCCTACTCCGGCCGCTGTTTGTTGTCGGGCTATTTCAACCACCGGGATCCGAACCAGGGAACGTGCACCAATGCCTGCCGCTGGGAATACGATGTGCAGCCAGCAGAAGAAAATATTATGGGGGACATACAAAAAACAGCCCCGGAAAAAATACAGTTCGATGCGATGGCAGCGATTAAAAACCCAGCCGATGCCTTCGCAGAAAAAGAGCCACGCCACCCGTTAGCCGATAATGTCTATGTGATTGAAGAAAAGAACCGCCCCGGCGAGTACATGCCCGTAATGGAAGATGAGCATGGCACCTATATTATGAACTCAAAAGACTTGCGAGCCATTCAACATATCGAAACGCTCACCAAAATGGGCATTGACTCGTTTAAAATTGAAGGCCGAACCAAATCCCACTACTACGTTGCACGTACCGCTCAACTTTATAGCCAGGCGATAGACGATGCGGTTGCTGGACGAGAGTTTGATGCCAGCCTGTACGGCAAGCTCGAAAACTTATCCAACCGCGGTTATACCGAAGGTTTCTACCAGCGTCACCCGAATCAGGATTATCAGAATTACCTCACCGGTGTTTCTAAATCATTACAGCAGCAATTCGTTGGAGAAATAACTGGCTATGATGAGGAACGGCAAATGGCCGAAGTCGATATTAAAAATAAACTCTGCGTGGGTGACAGTATTGAAGTTGTTACACCACATGGTAATGTTTCCATGATACTCGATAAAATGGAAACCCTCAAAGGTGAACCAATAGAACAGGCACTCGGCAGTGGCTATCAAGTGCGCTTTTCGCTACCCAAAGCGGATTATCAGCGTGGTTTAATTGCAAAGAATCTTTAGTGATGCAAAACCCAGTTCCCTGACAAATTTTGTACTAAAGCTCATCTTATTTTCTGAACAGCCGCTATAATTTAAGGAACAGCCAATTTTATCAAAGACAACCATTAAGGATCACCAGTCACCCCATGCCCGCATCCGAAAAGCGTTTTTCTAATGATCTTTACCTTGCCATTGATCAAGGTGGTCATGCCAGCCGCGCCATTGTATTTAATAACAGTGGCGAAATTATTGCACAGTCACATCGAAATCTGAGTATACGCCGACATGATGAAATTTTTGTGGAACATGACCCACAGGAATTATTGCTTTCTATTAATGACTCTATCAACGAAGTGATTAAGCAACTCGGTGACAAAGCTAATACCATCGCCGCTGCCGGTTTAGCCACACAACGCTCTAACATAGTATGTTGGAACAAAATAACCGGGGAAGCACTATCACCTGTTATCAGCTGGCAGGATGTACGTGAGTACCAATGGCTAAAATCATTAAAACCCGAAGCGCAATCCATTCACCATAAAACCGGCTTATTCTTAAGCCCACATTATGGTGCCAGCAAACTACGCTGGTGCCTGCAAAATATTGATGCGGTACAACAGGCCCAAAAGAACAACGAGCTGGTCATGGGGCCAATGGCCAGTTTTATTTTATACCATCTTGCAAATGAGCAACCACTGGTTGCCGACCCTAGCAATGCCTCACGTACACAACTCTGGGATTTAATTAAAAAAGACTGGCATCCTGAACTACTGGCACTATTTGATATTGATGCCGAGCTGCTACCCAACTGTGTACCATCAAATTATTCTTTTGGTACTTTAAAAGTGCCAGATTTATCCATCCCCATTCAACTCTGCATGGGTGACCAGTCGGCTGCCATGTATGCCTATGGAAAAGTTCAACCGGAAACAGCCTATGTTAATACCGGTACCGGTGCATTTGTATCCCGCCCATCCGGCTATGCTATGTTATTCGGGCGGCGCTTGTTAACCAGCGTCATTTACCAGAATAAAAAACAGATCCAGTACGTTTTAGAAGGTACCATTAACGGTGCTGGCTCAGCTATCGATTTTGTAAGTAAAGCATTAAAATTAGACAATGTGCTGGACAACTTAAGCGAGTGGTTACACGCTACTCGCAATGAACATGATAACGACTTTAAGCAACTTTATTTAAACGGTATTTCCGGGCTAGGAGCGCCCTTCTGGGTTGCTGACTTTAAAAGCCGGTTCTTATATGAAAGTAACGACCAGGATAAAATTGTTGCCGTTATAGAAAGTATTATTTTTTTAATTTTTGAAAATATAAAAGAAATGCTAAAGCTGTCTTCACCACCTGAACAAATTCAAATCACTGGCGGTCTGGCAACACAGGATGAAATTTGCCAGCGTTTAGCCGACTTGACCAAACTCGCCGTTTACCGCCCGGTTGAGTGTGAAGCAACCGCACGGGGACTGGCCTATAAATTAGCCGATGAACCTAAAATCTGGCCAGAAAAAGAAGTCGGTAAATGGTTTAAGCCAGAAACAAATACCGGTCTGCAAACAAGATACAAACAGTGGAACAGCGCTTTACTTAAAGCCTTACGAGATTAGACTTTCAAACTAAACAAGGTGTATCTCACGTGTTGATTTTTTCCTGGCGGATTTTCTGGCGGGTAAACTGCTCTCTATTTTATCCACAACCTGCTCAGCCGTTGCCCGGTAGCTGGTTAGCTTGCCACCATAGAGCGTAAGTAAGTTTTTGGCAGAACTATGCAGCAAGGTATCACGTGGTCGGGAAAAAAGAGAAGTCTCCAGCTTTGGTAGCACACGGACTCCAACAAAAGCATCAATAACATTTACTTTCTGTTGCGGCATATAATAGGAATATATTTCTTTTAAATACTCAATCTCAGCTTCTGTTGCCACCACCTTTGCAGGATCACCAGTATAAATTTTTTCAGTTGTGCCAACCAGTGTTTTGCTTTTCCATGGCATAATAAAAACTGCGCGTTTATCCTGTGGTGCTTCAACATAGATAACTCCTTCTGGAGCAGGTGCATCAAGCACGATATGTGTCCCCTGCACTAAATCACAATCCATTGTCTTAACAGGTGTAGCTGTTATTTTTGCAAGCACATCATTCACCCAGGGGCCCGATACATTCACAATAAATTTTGCACAGATTAAACCGGCTTTAGCCAGCCGGTTCTCTGTATGGATATAATAACAATTGTCTTTAAAATCAAGCCGAGTTACTTTTGCAGGGCAATATAATGTTGCTCCCAGTGATTGTGCTGAATGCATTACCGCCTGGGTCAACAGGCGATCATCCGTTTGAGCATCATAATACTGGTACATTGTTTTTAAATCGCTGCTCAGCAAACCTTTAACAGGCGACGTTTTATTTTTAAGACTAATACGTTTAAATCGCGTGTATTCTTTAAAGCTGCCTAAAATACGATATAAAAAAAGTCCTATACCAATCTGCCATGCCTTGCGGGATGTTTGCCTGTAAATGGGGATATAAAAAGGTACCGGCTTGACCAGCCCCGGTGCCAGTTTAATCAGCCGCTCCCGTTCCAGTAAGGACTTTCTGACTAACCCAAACTGACCGGATTCAAGGTAGCGCAAACCACCATGAATGAGTTTACTCGACTTGCTGGAGGTGGCCGATGCAATGGCTGTTTGCTCAAAAACAGCAACGGTATAACCCGCTGCCGCTGCCGCTTGCGCCACACCAACGCCCTGAATACCACCTCCAATAATGGCAATATCATAGTTTGTTATATTACTGTCATTTATATCTGACATTTATGTTTTTGACCACTTATCGGCTATTCCCTGTAACATATTTTTTATATCGAAGGTTTCAATAAAGCTGGCACCACGTTGTAATACTGAAATGGCTTTTCCCGGATCAACACATTCATACGTTATAATTTTGCTGTTTAACAAATTTAGCTGTCCTTCATCAGGAA
>CAZEZI010000086.1:0-9844 GCA_964516315.1 uncultured Thioalkalispiraceae bacterium | reverse complement strand
GCCGATGGCCGTTATGTGGTGTTTCAATCCGATGCCACCAACTTGATTGGTGCCGGTAATGATACCAATAACCGCACGGATATTTTTCTTCATGATACCCAAACAAAAAGCACCACTCGAGTGAGTGTGAGTGACAGTGAAACGCAGGCTGATTTTTCCAGTACGCTTCCAGATGTCAGTGCCGATGGCCGCTATATTGTCTTTAAGTCCAGTGCCACCAACTTGATTGGCGCGGGTAATGATACCAATGCAGTAACCGATATTTTTGTGCGTGACACCCAGCTGGAAACCACCATTCGGGTGAGTGTGGATAGCAACGAAGTGCAGGCAAACGGACAGAGCGGTGTCCCACGTATTAGTGATAATGGTCGTTATGTCGCTTTTATATCGAGAGCCACCAATTTAATTGGTGCCGGCAATGACAGCAATGGTTCACAAGATGTGTTTGTTCGTGATATGCAGGCGGGCACGACCGCCCGTGTCAGCGTTAGCAATAGTGACGCAGCATCGAATGGAGACAGTTATGCCCCAGGTATCAGTGCCGATGGCCGCTATGTGGCCTTTTATTCATCAGCAACGAACCTGATTGGTGTCGGTAGTGACAACAATAGTGTCAACGACATTTTTGTTCGTGATACCAAGCTGGGTGGCACCACTCGGGTGAGTGTGAGCAACAGTGGTAGCGAGGTGAATGGCGGTAGCTATGAGCCTCGCATTAGCGCAGATGGCCGTTATATCGTATTTCAATCGGATGCCAGCAATCTGATTGCATCGGATACCAATGGCGCCGCTGATGTTTTTGTGAGAGATACGCAGGCGAGCACAACTATTCGGGTAAACGTTGATAAAAGTGGCAGTGTTGGTACGGCTTTCGGTTTTGGTACTGTAAGTATTGGTATCAGCGCAGATGGCCGTTATATCGTCTTTAACTCCAATGCGACTAATCTTGCACCGGAGGGTGATAGCAACGGTGCCTATGATGTCTTCAGGGTGCTAAATACAACACCTTAAAGTGTTCTTGTCTTAAAACTATGCTTGCTGTTCAGCTGGGCATGGTTTTTAAGGTAAAGTGATTGATCATTTTAGTAACGCAGCTCCAATGCATCACATAAAAATTGCATATAGATATCGGCTGCCGAAAAAAAACTGAATACATCATCACGGAAATCCTTATCTAAAACAAATTTGTTGGTAACCTGTGCAATGGCAATAAAATCTTTGCGCTTTAAGTCTTCAATTAAAGGGTGTTCTTTGTCATAGCCCTTTGGCGGGCGAATAAGCGTATCGCCACCTAATGAAAAAATTTTATTAAAGGCTTTATCTTTTTTAATTTCCAGCCATAAGGATTGTTTTTCACAGATCCAGTCACGGATACTGCCGAGCGAATCAGAGTCTGGCCGCCAGATACCGGCAGCAATAAAATTATTACCCGGCTCAATGTGCACATAAAAACCCGGGGAGTGCACATCTTTGGCGCGTTCATGGCGAAATTGAATGCCGATGTTCAGCTTGTAGGGTGATTTGTCTTTGCTATAACGTATATCCCGATAAACACGCATTAGTGAGCCACCGACTTTTTTTGGTCGCGCCTGAAAATGAGGGGATATCATCATCAACTCATCTGTAAAATCCTCGATAAAATTTAAAGCCGGTGTGCGAACCACATCTTCATAATCCTGCTTATGTGCATTAAACCATTCACGCTGATTATTCTGCGCAAGCTGTCTTAAAAAGGTCATTGTTTTTGTTGTGAAGTAAGGATTAGCCATATGAATTATTCTTTGAGTGTGGCAGTGACAGAGCTTAGAGTAACATTTTGTGGGTGATTTATCATAGTGTGGGTATATTTTTTAGAGTCGATCTAAAGAGTGAGGTGTATTTTTTAGAGCTGATCTAAAGTGTAATAAAGACTTGTAAATTTTGTGCCTTTTGAACCTTAATCAAAGTTGATCTGGATCAGAAATACAAACTATTTTTTTTAAGTAATTTCTAAAGAACTCCCTTTTTTAGTCGCTATAACCCACAACAATATTTATGCAGGATCCCCTTTAATGAGTAGTTTTTCTTCAACGTTTCTTTCGCCCTCCGTTACCATTTTAAACAGGCTTAAATTCACCCAAAAATTTGCACTTATTTTTATTATATATTTAATTCCGATGGTTTATTTTGTTTTCGTTTTGATAACCGGCGAGGCAAAAGGTATCGAGCATGCGAAGCTGGAAAAAAAGGGGGCGGAATATATGGTAAAAGTTCGCCCTCTTTTTGAACATATGGCGCAAACACGTGGCATGACGAACGCTTATCTTCATGGCAAAGCAGAGCTCAAAGAAAAAATAATGAGCAGGCGCTCGATGGTTGATAAAGAACTGGCTGCATTAGCCAATATTGATGCGCGATTAGGTAAAGTACTAAATACCGCCGAACGGGTAAAGCTTATTCAGAGCAAATGGAATAGTGTTGTTCAAAATGCTTTTACGATGAAAAGTGATAAGGCGTTTGCTGCTCACACCGTTATTATTGAAGATGTGCTTGAGCTTAAAGAACATATATTAGAATCATCAAGGCTACTGCTGGATCCTGTATTAGATAGTAATTTTATGGCAAGCGCATTGAGCTTACGTATTCCAACCGTAGTGGAAAATATGGGCAAGGCACGCGGACTAGGCGCTGGCATTGTGACCGCAGGTAGTTTTACTCCTGAATCTTATTTGAAGTTAATGGGTTTTATTCAAACAATTGAAAATGCAAATAAAACTATGATGCATGGCTTTAATGTGGTGTTCGAAAACAATACTACTGCTCGTCAGAAATTAGCATCGTTAAGAGAAAAAGCAAATGAAGCAACACGCCAGTTTATTCAATTAACAAAAAGCGAAGTGCTTGATGCCAAAAAAATAAATATTGATGCCGTTGATTATTTTTCGAAAGGCACCCAGGCAATCGCTGCAAATCTGGCATTGTACGATGCGGTAATGCCTGTATTAAATGACGTCCTGGAAAAACGTATCAGTAGTTCCGAGCGTGAAATGGGGTTCCATTTTATTTTAAGTTTGCTATTACTTTTTGGCACTCTTTATTTATTCAGTGGTTTTTACCGCAGCCTGATGAATTCGATTAATGCCGTAAAGATAGCGGTACACGCAATGGCAAAAGGTGATTTAACCGCAGAAATAAAACTGAAAGCGAAAGATGAAATGCAACTTATTGCAACAGACATGAATATGATGATTGCAAAAATAAATGCCCTGGTATCTCAGGTAGTCAGTTCTGCAAACCAGGTTGTGAATTCAGCCGAGTTAAGCGGAGCTGCATCGGAAGATACGCGTGATGGTGTTAATCAGCAAAACCAGGAAATTGAGCTGGTGGCAACGGCAATGAATGAAATGTCTGCAACGGTGCATGAAGTTGCCAATAATGCTGCAAGCACCGCAGAGGCAACACGTAATGCGGATACGGAAGCAAAAGCAGGGCAAGCCGTTGTTAATCAAACGATTGATTCAATTAATGTGCTGTCAAATGAAATGCAGCAGGCCAGTGGCGTTATCAAGCAACTTGAAGAAGACAGCGAAACCATTGGCACAGTGCTCGATGTGATACGCGGTATTGCCGAACAAACGAATTTACTTGCACTTAATGCAGCGATTGAGGCAGCACGCGCAGGTGAGCAAGGTCGCGGATTTGCTGTTGTTGCGGACGAAGTAAGAACACTAGCCAGTCGTACGCAGGATTCGACTCAGGAAATCCAGACAATGATAGAAAAATTACAACAGGGATCGCGCAAAGCCGTAAAGGTGATGGATGAGGGAACACGGCAAACAGAAAAAACCGTTACCCATGCTACTGAAGCAGGAACAACACTGGATTCGATTACCGCTGCCGTTGATCATATCACCTCGATGAATGAGCAAATTGCCAGTGCAGCAGAAGAACAAAGCAGTGTGGCAGAAGAAATTAATCGTAATGTTGTTAACGTGCGTGATATTGCCGGGCAAACGGCGAATAATGCCAATAAAACTGCAGAAAACAGTAGTTCGCTGAAAGATGTTGCATCACAACTTCAGGTGCTTGTTGCAGAGTTTAAAGTTAACTAACCTGTAAAAGTTTAGGCCAAATATGACACATCACTTGCAAAAGTGAGAGTTACCGGTTTTGATAAAGTTAGTAGCCCGGATGAAATAAAATGTAATCCGGGAAATAATGCATTATACTCCCGGATTTCGCTGCGCTACACCCAGGCTACATAAATAAAAAGACACGATTGACAGTTTACCAATGTAGATTTCCTTATCCCGACTTCAGGTTATATACTCTACTTTTTGCTGATAGTGGCTATTTCTCAAGAAGTATGAAGTTTAGATGAATATAATTAATCAGTTATCCATTAAATATAAAACGTATTTACTGGTAGCTCTTATTGTTGTGGTGGCACTGGTTTTATCGCTGGTATCCAATGACGGACTGCACACTCTTCGTCATGAGCTGGATGAGCTGATTGCCTCAACCCAGATTGAACGCTATACCAATAAACTGATACTCGAAGAACAGAAATATCGTTTAAATGCAAATGGTTCAGTTTATGATCCTGATGCGGCGAATCAGGCATTTGACAATGCACTGGGGTATGTCGACAAGATCTACCATATTCTTAACCGCAGCAGTGCTCTGGGCCACAAAGACTTATCAAATAACATAGATAAAACTCGACACTCAACAGATGAGTATAAAAGTCTCTATCTTAAAGCCGTATCATTACTAACCGAACTAAACAAACAGGCAACGATATTGGCGCAGGAAGGCGAGACCATTACCCTGCAAATTCAGCAATACGTTGAAGCAAAGCGCGTAGAAATCAAAAAAAAGCTGAAGCAGAAAACCATTGAGAAAATCAATAACGGCTCAAACATCTGGCAATACACTTATGTAACACGGCTGGACGAAAAAAAGTATCGCCTGAGCCCGGATGACGCTGTTTTTAAAGTCTTCAAAAATAATTTTGCTTTTATGATGAGTGAATGGACCCGACTGAAAAAAATGTCGGATCAACCTTTTGAATTCGACAAGCTCGAAAAATTTCATGCCTCAGCCATAAAGTATGAAAAGGCCATGCAAGTCTGGGTTGATTTTAACAAACAATTGACCGTAACCGTATTACCAGGAATGCAGCGATTAGGGCAAAGTATTATCGCCAACGCCATTCAGTCTGCTGAACGTTCAGTTGGCCATATGTCAAGAAAACGCAACAGTATCGCGCTGACATTAACGATAGTAAGCATTGTTACCATTATATTGGGTATCTTGTTTGGAGCAGTTATTGCCCGTTCAATTTCATCAGTTGTGGCATCTTTTCAGGGTGGCCTGCTGAACTTCTTTGCATATCTTAATCAGCAACAAAAAATGGCACAACCCATCGTGGTTGAGGGCAATGATGAAATTGCAGTAATGGCCAAAGTGGTAAATGAAAATATAATAAAGATCCAGAATGTCTTTGACAGAAAGAGTGATTATCAACACGCCCTGCTGGAATGGTCAAAAGTAGATTATCTGGATGACCATTTCACCATTCATAAAGCAACAGAATTATCAGCCAAAGCCCTGCATGCCGAACGGGTGAGCATCTGGTTATTCAATGATGAGCAAACAGAGCTATGTTGTGTTGATATATATTTAAGTGATCTGGATAAGCATGAAAGTGGTATTGTGTTATTAAAAAAAGATTACCCTGAATATTTTAAAACTATTTTGAATGGTGAAACACTGGTAGCAAATAATGCCAGAGAAGATGCACGTAGCTGCGAATTTAATAAAGATTTTTTCCAGCCATTTAATATATATTCAGTTCTGGATTTACCCATTGTGCAGGATGGCAAACCGGTTGGTGTGATCCGCCATGCAAAAATAGGTGAGGTTAAGGAGTGGGCTCTGGATGAACAGGATTTTGCCAGTTCGGTTGTCAATGCACTATCACTATCGCTGGAAATCAAGAAGCGCCAACGCGCACAGGAAGAATTAAAAGAGCAAAAGGAAATACTGCACTATCATGCACACCACGATCGCTTAACAGATTTACCAAATCGATTTTTATTTGATGATCGCCTTGAGCAGGCAATTAAACAGGCAAAGCGCAGTGAAACAAAGATAGCAGTATTATTTCTCGACCTTGATCATTTCAAAGGCGTGAATGATTCAATGGGACACAAAGTGGGCGATGAACTACTGGTTGAAGTAGCCAGGCGTTTAAAAAGTAAAATCCGACAAACAGACACCCTTGCACGGCTAGGTGGTGATGAGTTTGCGATTGTGCTGGATCAGGTTGCAACGAATGACGTAGTAGTCGATGTAACACAAAATCTGTTAAAGATAATGCACGCGCCCATAGAGTTGCAGGATAAACCATTCTATGTCACCTTCAGCGTCGGCATTGCTGTTTATCCTGATGATGGCGATAATGCAGAAACATTATTAAAAAATGCTGATGCCGCCATGTATCATGCCAAGGATGATGGCCGAGACACCTATCAATTCTATACTGAAACCATGACCGAGAAAGCCTTTGAGCGTATTGCAATGGAAGCAAGCTTTAGAAATGCATTAAGCCGTGAAGAATTTGTAGTGTATTACCAGCCACAAATTGATGCGCAAACCGGGCAGTGCATAGGAATGGAAGGGCTGGTTCGCTGGCAGCATCCGGATATGGGGCTGATATCACCATCCAGGTTTTTAACCTTTGCACATGAAACTGGCTTGATAATCCCGCTTGACGAGTGGGTGATGAGAACAGCCATGAAACAATTTGCACAATGGTATCAGGCTGACTTAAATCCAGGTGTACTGGCATTAAATCTAACAATGGTGCAATTAAAAAATGAAAATTTTGTCAGTACTTTACAGGCACTAATGACAGAAACAGGTTGCCAGCCACAATGGCTCGAGCTGGAAGTAACCGAAGGCCAGATTATGCAGGACTCCAATTTGGCAATACAAATATTAAACCAGATTAAAGCACTGGGTATCAGCCTGGCAATTGATGATTTTGGAACAGGTTATTCGTCGCTATCGCAGCTTAAGCGCTTACCAATAAACAAGCTAAAAATTGATCAATCATTTATACGTGATTTACCGAAGGATGAGGACGATGTGATGATATCAAAGTCCATTATTGCACTTTCAAAAAACATGGGCTTAACCGTTATTGCTGAAGGCGTGGAAACCGAGGCACAAAAAGATTTTTTACTGCATAATGGCTGCCGCTATATTCAGGGTTATTTATACAGCAAGCCGTTGCCTGCTGCTGATATTAAGCCAAAAATACTGGAAGATTAAAACAGCCTGGTTTATTTTTTCGGTTCTGATTCAGGCTTTACTTTTTGTTTCTGTTTTCTCAGCCACCGTTTAAATTCTGCTGGGATGGCAGTCATTCTTTTATTTTCGCTCAAACGGTCTTGTGCAATCATCGCATTTGTTTCTGCAATACGGTTTTTAGTGAGCGGATGCGTAGCAAAAAATTCAACTGTTGCATCTTTGCCAAGTTCCTTTTCAAAAACCTTGAACAAAGCCAGTGCACCATTTGCATGCCCATAAATTTTAATCAGACTTGCAATAGCATCTTTATCCGACTGGTATTCATATTCACGTGAAAAACGCATCAAGCTGGCCATACCGGTTGAACCTATTAGATCACTAACAACCGAGTCGCCCGCAGATGTACTTATAACCGATAAAACGATACCCACCACAATACCATGGCTGACACTTAAAATAGGGTGGCGGTATTTAATATGTGCCACCTCATGGCCGATTACCATGGCAAGCTCATCTTCAGTTGCAAGCTTTTCAATCAGGCCTCGATATAAAACAATATGCCCGCCTAATGTTGCAAAGGCATTAACTGTGTCGTCATTAACATAATGAACTGTAATATTCATTGTTTCAGGAAGCTTAAAGCTGCGGATAACTTTTTGAGTAATATTCTCCAGATAGGGTGGAAGTGCTTCTGTCTTTTGTGTTTTTATAAATCCAGCAATGGGCAACTCTTTTTCGAGTTTAAAAGGAATTTTATCGGCAAAATTATCAACAACAAGTATAAGTACCGAGATTAAAATAAAAATAGCGGCAATTAAACCAACCGTTAAAATAAAAAATTCTTTTAATGGATGGGTCTTGCTGGTGTTAATGTTTTCCGGTAGTTCAGGATTTGAATATTCCATAACAGCTTACTGTTGCCTATGCGGGTATCAGTGCGGTTCCATAAGCAAGTACTTCGACTGAGCCCACAGAATTTCCATGGCCTTTATGAATACTTGCTGTTTCCATTTTAATATTGAAAACAAACTCGGCATCCAGATGTTTTGCTTCTTGTTTCATTCTTAAGATAGCTTCACGACGTGCACGGTCCAGTAACGTTTCGTATGAGCTAATGCGCCCGCCAAAAATATTGCGTAAGCTGGCCAAAAAGCGCTTAAAATAATCTACAGAAATAACAACGCTGCCTGTTACCAACTGGCTTTGCAAATCGGGTCGGCCTGCTGGTGGCACCCGTGATGCAATGGCGGGAAGATAGTTTAAAGCTCGTTCTCGTTTACGTATGGACTTATAATGTTTGGCTTCGGCATAACGGCCAAAACCATAGCCTAAGGCAAGCAGGACAATAAACAGGATTAAATCATACATTCAATATAACTCCCGGTTTCTGCTGCATTACTCTAATGTTACCGCGGTGCCATAAGCAAATAGCTCGGCAGCACCTGCCGCAACACTTGATGTAGAAAAGCGAACATTAAGCACCGCATTTGCACCGGTTGATTTTGCCATTTCAAGCATTCGCTTATAGGCTTCTTCACGTGACTCCTGTAACAGTTCAGTATAACCTTTTAACTCGCCACCAAAAATATTTTTAAGGCCTGCCATAAAATCCCGACCGACATGTTTGGCGCGCACTGAACTACCCTGAACCAAACCATAGTGTTTAGTTATGCGCTTGCCAGGCACCACTTCAAGATTGCTTACAATCATTCAATTTCTCCAGTTTGCTCATCCAGACTACCAAAAGATTAACCTTAACCATAGCACAGCCAATAGCAGTAGCACGAAAATTCACTTTACCGTTGTGCTTAAACATACCAGTCTTGTGGGATATCGCTGGCTGGCATGGGGGTAACTTTAAAAATAATTTCATCTTTATTTAAGGGCTTTGCTGTTACTTCAACTTCCTCAGCATCGCGTCCCTGGCTGTATCTCGCAACAATCTGACCAGCCAGTTTTAGCTCACCATTAGTTATTTCACCTTCGATTAATGCCAGTGGGCCAGGATGGCTGCTAATGTAAAGATGGGTAAATTGTTTTTTATAGCCTTCCAGAAATTTATTCTCACCTTCTTCACGTGACACAATAATTTTATATTTATCGTTAGGGCGAATATGGCGGCCAACTTTTAGTAACATGATATCATCGAGTTCGTATTCACGGTTGCCACGGTGTTTCCACAGGTCGACCAGTTTAACCGAATAGGATTTGTCGGTTAAAAAACAACAGCCACCGGCAGGCGTGGCATAATCTTCAAAACCAAATTGTTCTGCAAGTGCAAACTGGGGTTTACGGGTGCGTCCAGAAAAATCCAGCAGCTTATCACGATCCAGCCAGCCTTCACGTTCAGGCAATGTGGCTGGTAAGTGTTGTGCACATAACGGGCGAACCAGTAAATCACCTGCGCCGGATTCCCGTTGAATAACCGGCATAGTGTCTTTGCGTTGAGACATTGGCCGTTGGCCAATTACTTCACCGGTAATAATAAAATCAAAATCATTTTCTTTAATCCACTCAAGTGCTTTTTTAACCATAAAGCCTTTGC
>CAZEZI010000085.1:4998-9941 GCA_964516315.1 uncultured Thioalkalispiraceae bacterium | reverse complement strand
ATCTTTTTTCCTACAAACAATACTGGGCGAAACGCTTTGGTACCGCACCGGTGTTGCCAATGTCCAAAGAGGAAATGGATGAACTGGGCTGGGACAGTTGTGACATTATTATTGTCACCGGGGATGCCTATATTGATCATCCCAGTTTCGGGATGGCACTCATTGGCCGCTTGCTGGAAGCCCAGGGCTTTCGGGTTGGCATTATCTCGCAGCCAAACTGGCAAGATAAAACAGGCTTCACCAAACTGGGTAAGCCGAATTTGTTTTTTGGCATTACTGCCGGCAACATGGATTCGATGGTAAACCGCTATACCGCCGATAGAAAAATCCGTCGCAACGATGCATACACCGCAAATGGTGAACCCGGCAAACGCCCCGATCACTCGGTAAATGTTTATGCACAGCGTGCCCGTGAAGCCTATAAAAATGTGCCTGTTATTATTGGCGGTATCGAAGCCAGTTTAAGGCGTATTGCCCATTTTGATTACTGGTCTGAAAAAGTACGCCGTTCAATTTTACCTGACTCAAAAGCTGACATGTTATTTTTTGGCAATGCCGAGCGTGCCATCGTCGAACTCGCACATCGCTTAGCCAAAGGTGAAAACATAAAGGACATTCGTGATATTCGTGGCACTGCATTTATGACCAACAATATCCCTGAAGGCTGGTCTGTTATTAATTCAACCGATATCGATCAACCAGGACGAATTGAAAAACCTGTCGATCCTTATATTGATACTTCAAAACAAGGTGCAGATTGCAAAAAGCCACAACAAACTAAAAATCAGAATGTTATTCAGTTTCAGCCTAAAACTGTTAGCTTAAAATTAAATCGATCAACAACGGCCATCCGCTTGCCTTCTTTCGAGCAAGTGTCAACGGATAAAGTTTTGTACGCACATGCATCACGTGTATTCCACCTTGAAACCAACCCCGGTAATGCACGCGCGCTGATTCAACAACACGGCTCAAGACTCGTTTGGCTTAATCCGCCACCTATTCCATTAACGACTGCCGAGCTGGATCACGTCTATGAATTTGACTACACCCGCAAGCCTCACCCCAGTTACAAACTAGCAAAAATGCCGGCATGGGAAATGATTCGCCATTCAATCAATATTATGCGCGGCTGTTTTGGTGGTTGTACTTTTTGTTCTATCACCGAGCATGAAGGTCGTATTATTCAAAGTCGTTCGGAAGATTCGATTATTCGTGAAATTGAAACCATCCGCGATAAAGTTCCCGGCTTTACCGGCCATATTTCAGACCTGGGCGGTCCAACAGCCAATATGTATGAGCTTAAATGCAAGTCTGAAAAGATTGAATCAGCCTGCCGTCGGCTTTCCTGCGTTTATCCTGATATTTGCAAAAATCTGAATACTGATCACTCAGCACTTATTCATTTGTATAAACGTGCCCGCAAACTACCAGGCATTAAAAAAATATTTGTCTCATCCGGCTTACGCTACGATATTGCCGTACGTTCACCTGAATATATTAAAGAATTAGTTACCCATCATGTTAGTGGCTATTTAAAAATTGCGCCTGAACATACCGAAGAGAACACTTTAAATAAAATGATGAAACCGGGTATTGGCAGTTATGATAAATTTAAAATACTGTTCGACAAATTTTCAAAACAAGCCGGCAAAGAACAATACCTTATTCCTTATTTTATATCCGCACACCCCGGCACAACGGATGAAGACATGCTTCATCTTTCGCTATGGTTGAAAGCGAATAAATTTCGGCCTGATCAGGTGCAGGCATTTATTCCAACCCCTCTCGCTATTGCTTCCGCGATGTACCACTCGGAAAAAAATCCTCTAAAAAAAGTGGACACCAAATCTGAACAGGTATTAACAGCAAAAGGTGCAACCCAGCGACGTTTGCATAAAGCATTTTTACGCTATCATGACCCTGAAAACTGGCCGATTTTAAGGGATGCATTGAAAAAAATGGGACGTACTGACTTAATCGGCAATGGCAAAAAACATTTAGTTCCGGCATGGCAACCGGAAGGTACGGGTATTAAAGCGACTAGAGAAATCACCCGGAATAAAAGTGCGCATATTAAATCGAATAATAAACCACGCCATAAGCATGGAAAAAAGCAAACAAAACAGCGTCGCCGCACATAATAACAACCTTGCAGCCTTGATTCAGGCAAATTAATAATAACTATTCTCTGCATAATGGATTAGAATATTATCCTGTTCTGTCACCATAGCCTGAGTTCCTGATGCGAAGCCGAAATTTAACAAGATTTGCTCGAAAGCTAAAATGGTTTTTTAGTGTATATCTAATGCCAGCACATGTTGCAACTATAAAAACAAAAAATGGTATTTTAAGTTTTAACAGCAAAGACCGAACTCTGGGGCGCTCATTATCTATTGAGCGTGAATTTGAATATGATCAAATGCATGCTTGTGTTGATTTACTCACTAAAAATAATTTTCTTGGCGACTCAGACAAACATACCGTCATGGATGTAGGTGGTTATATTGGTATGATCGGTATCGGCTTTATCACTGCTGGCCTGTTTAAAAAAGCCCTTATGTTCGAACCCAACCCGGACAGTTTTTCCCTTATCAAGCGAAATATTGCACAAAATAACATGCAGGATTCCATTTCAGCCTATAACCTTGCACTCTCTGATAACGAAGAGCTGCTCATTATGGAGTTGAGTCATAAGAATTTTGGTGACCACCGCATACGAAAGCAAGGTGAAATTGAAAATGGACATTATAACGAGCAAAATCGAAAAACCATCAAAGTTCGTACACTTACCTTTGACAAATTTGTTTCAGAAAACCGTAACTTTAACTTTGATGACATTAAGATGATCTGGATAGATATTCAGGGGCATGAAGGTAAATTTATAAGCGGTGCAGAGCAATTTCTTAAAGAGCACAGCGATATTCCAGTTGCAATGGAATTCTGGCCTTATGGTTTATTGCGCTCTGGTACATCAAAAGAAAGTTTCTGCTCTGCTCTCAGTGCCTTATATACACACTTTTATGTCCTGGATGAACATCCGGAAAAACTGCATCAAACCAGCCAACTAATAGACTATTTCGATAATTATGCAAAAACTGCATCTGGTGGCTGCCATCTTGTGCTTGTCAATAAACAATAAGAAGTACTTACTCAACCGTTACCGACTTGGCTAAATTTCGCGGCTGATCAACATCGGTGCCTTTTAATATAGCCACATGATAAGACAATAACTGTAGCGGAATGGTGTGAATAATCGGTGATGTTTCATCTTCGCATTCAACCACATTCAATACATGAATATTTTCTTCTGCTTTAAAATTTGATTTTTCATCTGCAAAAACAAATAATTCGCCACCACGTGCTTTTACTTCCTGTAAATTGCTTTTGAGTTTTTCAAGCATGTCATTATTCGGTGCTACCGAGATAACCGGCATTTCGCTATCTACCAGTGCTAGTGGCCCATGTTTTAATTCACCGGCAGGGTACGCCTCCGCATGAATATAGGAAATTTCTTTTAACTTTAGTGCGCCCTCCATTGCAACGGGATAATGTAAACCACGCCCCAGAAAAAGTGCATGGCGTTTGTCAGCAAACATTTCTGATAACTCTTTAATTTCACCATCCATCTCTAAAACTTTATCTATCTTGGCAGGCAAAGCCTCTAACTGCTTAACCAGACCAGCTTCTTTTTTGTCGTCAATGCCATGACGACGACCCACTACAATCACCAGCATTAATAATGCAACCAGTTGTGTGGTGAAGGCTTTGGTGGATGCAACCCCGATTTCCGGGCCAGCGCGAGTTAGCAGGGTTAAATCACTTTCTCGTGTCAACGAACTTTCAGGGACATTACAAATAGTGAGTGACTGCCCAAACCCTAAACGTTTCGCTTCTTTTAAACCGGCCAACGTATCGGCCGTTTCTCCCGACTGCGAAATTGTGACAATCAGGGAGTTTTTTCTAACAACTGGCTTACGATAACGAAACTCACTGGCCACTTCGACACTGCAGGGGATATTGGCCAGCGTTTCGAACCAGTGTCTTGCCACCAGGCCGGAATGGTAACTCGTACCACAAGCGATAATATGCACACCCTGAACATTATCAAAAACTTCTTTTGCTTTTAAACCAAAACTTTCTTCCAGAATTTTATGGCCTCTGATACGGCCTTCTAAAGTATCGGTAACGGCACGTGCTTGTTCATAAATTTCTTTCAGCATGTAATGACGATATTCGCCACGCTCAACCGAATCGGCCGTTAATTCACTTTCTTTAATTTCACGTTCAACAACATTATTATTTGCATCATAAATTGTTAACGACTGACGAGTAATATCGGCAATATCACCTTCTTCCAAGAAAATAAAGCGCTGTGTAACGGGCAAAAGGGCAGCAACGTCCGATGCAATAAAATATTCACCAATGCCTACTCCAATAACTAACGGGCTGCCACTACGCGCAGCAACCAGTCGGCCTTTTTCATTATTGCTGATCACACCTAAACCATAAGCGCCTTCCAATTCTTTAACTGTATCTTTTACTGCGCTTAATAAATCTTTTTTCTGATTAATATGATGCTCATAGATTTGATGCACAATCACTTCGGTATCAGTATCAGAAGTAAACTCAAAACCAGCCTGCGTTTGTGCAGTGCGAAGTTCTTCGTGATTTTCAATAATACCGTTATGCACAACGGCAACGGTATGCCGACAAACATGGGGATGGGCATTGTTTTGAGTGGGCTCACCGTGGGTCGCCCACCGAGTATGCGCAATACCGGAGTGTGCGCTCAGATTTACTTTATTTGTTTGCTTTTCGAGCTCGGCAACCTTACCTGGCACTCGTACGCGCTTAATACAACCATCGTCATCTACCACCGCTACACCGGCAGAATCATAACCACGATATTCCAGGCGTTTGAGTCCTTCAATAAGAATGGGAAC
>CAZEZI010000085.1:0-4898 GCA_964516315.1 uncultured Thioalkalispiraceae bacterium | reverse complement strand
TGGTTAGCCAGTTATATTTTACTTCTTATCTTTTGTTGGTCGTTTCCAACCTTTAATTGAGGTCTGTTTTGAACGTGTTAATGTCAGTTCATTCTCAGGCGTATCTTTAGTAATCGTTGAACCTGCCCCAATGGTTGCCCCGCCACCTACTTTAACAGGCGCTATCAGCTGAGTGTTGGAACCGATAAAGGCATTATCCCCTATCACGGTTCTAAATTTATTGGCACCATCGTAATTGCAGGTGATCGTTCCGGCACCAATATTTACACCTTCGCCCATATCTGTATCCCCAATATAGCTTAAATGGTTGATTTTACTGCCTTTATCAACAGTAGAGTTTTTAATTTCAACAAAATTGCCTATATGCGTTTCTGCTGACAATTTAGTGCCTGGTCGAATACGTGCAAAAGGCCCCACCTTACTGTCCGCGCCAATAATGGCTTGCTCAATACAACACATCGGCTGGATCGCCACACCATTTTCGATCGTGGTATCTTTAATAACACAGTTGGCACCAATGCTTACATTGTCACCAATGACGACTTCACCTTCCAGGATAACATTAATATCCAGCGTAACATCTTTGCCCACGGTGACATTGCCGCGAATATCCAGACGCGCCGGATCGATAACAGTCACGCCCTGCTCCATTATACGTTGCGCTTTGCTTAACTGGTAAAAACCTTCCAGCTCGGCCAGTTGAAACCTGCTGTTCACACCGAGTACTTCTTCTTCACTTTCAGGGTTAACCGTTTTAATCGCCATCCCGTCATTCACTGCCATCGCAATCACATCGGTTAAATAATATTCACCCTGTGCATTGCTGTTATCAAGCCGCTTTAGCCAGCTACGTAGTTCGCCCGCATTGACGGCTAAAATACCTGTATTGATTTCCGTGATCTGCTTTTCTGCTTCGCTGGCATCTTTATCTTCAACGATGCGCTCGACCTGACCAGCCTGATTTCGAACAATACGTCCGTAGCCTGTGGGGTCATCCAAATCAACGGTGAGTAATGCAAAATTATTTTTTGCCTGCTCTATTAATTGTTTTAATGTTTCTGTTTTAATTAAAGGCACATCACCGTATAAAATTAAAGCGGTGTCATTATCGCCAAGCTCAGGCATCGCCTGATCAACGGCATGGCCTGTGCCGAGCTGCTGCTCCTGAACGACCCAGTGAACCTTGTCGTCATTAATTGTTTTTGGAACAATATCACCACCATGACCATAAACACCAATAATTTTACCAGCATTTAACTGATACGAGGTATCAATAACATGCTGAACCAGCGCCTTGCCCGCAATAGAATGCAAGACTTTCGGCAAGGCAGACTTCATTCTTGAGCCCTGGCCTGCTGCTAATATAATGACACTTACATTATTCATATTTAATCTCTGATATTATTTTTTTAACCACGAAGGATACAAAGAGCACAAAGAAAGATTAAAGATTTTATTCTTAAAAAAGCTTTGACAAAGTGCATGAATATTCCTGCGTAGGCCGGAATAACAGCTTTTTATTGTTTTCTTTGTGCTCTTTGTATCCTTCGTGGTTAATGATATTTTAATGTTTTCGATTATCCGGGATTGCATTTTGTGCGGCAATACCCGAACCAACTTCATCTGCCGTTGCATCACGAATTTCTTTTATGTTAAGAATAAAAGTCATTGTTTTTCCAGCATAAGGATGATTGCCATCTAGTTCAATTTCACCATTTTCAATTTTAGTCACTATCATTGTTTTTGTCTGGCCATCTTCATTCTGAAATTGCGCTTCTTTACCAATCTCACGGTATTCTTCCGGTACATTTTCAATCTTGTCACGAAAGATTAAAGATTCATCAAATTCACCGAAGCCTTCTTTAGGTGGAACCGCAACTTTTATGGTCTCGCCAACCGATCTGCCTTCCATCGCTTCTGCAATTTTAGGGATTACACGTTCATCAGCACCATGCACATAGGCCATCGGTAAATCGGACTGTTCCTGAATGTTGCCTTGCTCATCCATAATAGAATAGGTAAAGGTAACGACTTTTTGATTTACTACTTTTTCTGACATTTTTACACTCTTAAATATATTTTTAAATACAAAAAAAGGCAGTATAACCGCCTTTTTTTATTGATACAGCTAATTAATAACAACTAACCTTTCATTTTACTTCGCATGCGTGAAATAGCCTGAAGTTGCGCCATTGCTTCTGCAAGTTCTGCCTGAGCATCAACGATATTGATTTCACTTGTTTGATCTTTAAGTGCCTGCTCTGCTTTTTCTTTTGCTTCCAGTGCTGCCGCTTCATCCAGATCAGCTGCACGTACCGCCGTGTCCGATAAAATAGTTACCACATGCGGTTGCACTTCAAGAATACCACCTGATACATAAATGGACTCTTCTTCACCGCCTTGCTTTGTAATGCGAACTTCACCTGGCTTTAAAGGTGTTAACATTTGGGTATGGCGCGGGTAAATCCCCACTTCGCCCATTACTGCAGGTGCAACAACGATTTCGCAAACACCTGAAAAAATTTCATGCTCTGCGCTTACGATATCTAAATGCATTGTCATAGCCATTTTGCTACCTCAACTCAACCTGTGCAGGCTGAAAATTTATATCAAACCTAAAGGGTTTTTGCCTTTTCAACAACTTCTTCAATACCGCCCACCATGTAGAACGCTTGCTCTGGCAGATCATCGTATTTGCCTTCATCAATTTCCTTAAAGGCACGAATAGTTTCTTTTAATGTTACGTATTTACCAGTTGCACCAGTGAATACTTCTGCTACGAAAAATGGTTGTGATAAGAAGCGCTGCATTTTACGCGCGCGGGTTACAACCAGTTTATCTTCTTCAGATAATTCGTCCATACCCAGAATCGCGATAATATCTTTTAATTCTTTATAACGTTGCAGGGTACCCTGAACTGCTCGGGCAACATTGTAATGTTCTTCACCAATAACGAGTGGGTCAAGTACACGTGATGTTGAATCAAGTGGGTCAACCGCAGGGTAAATACCGAGCTCTGCAATTTGGCGTGACAACACTAAAGTTGCGTCAAGGTGAGAGAAGGTTGTTGCTGGTGATGGATCGGTTAAATCGTCCGCAGGTACATAAACAGCCTGGAACGACGTAATTGAACCGGTTTTTGTTGATGTAATACGCTCCTGCAACACACCCATTTCTTCTGCAAGTGTTGGCTGGTAACCTACCGCAGATGGCATGCGGCCAAGCAGTGCCGATACTTCCGTACCCGCTAATGTGTAGCGATAAATGTTATCAACAAACATGAGTACGTCCCGGCCTTCATCACGGAAGTTTTCCGCAATGGTTAAACCTGTTAACGCTACACGAAGTCTGTTGCCGGGAGGCTCATTCATTTGTCCGTAAACCAGGGCCACTTTATCAAGCACGCCACCTTCTTCCATTTCGTAGTAAAAGTCGTTACCTTCACGAGTACGTTCACCCACACCGGCAAAGACAGAAAAACCACTATGCTCTACCGCGATGTTTCGAATAAGCTCCATCAATGTTACGGTTTTACCAACACCCGCACCACCGAATAAACCAATTTTACCACCTTTGGCAATCGGCATAATCAGATCGATTACTTTTACACCTGTTTCTAAAATCTCTAAACTCGATGCTTGTTCATCATAAGCTGGCGGCTTGCGATGAATTGACATTTCTTTTTCATGCCCAATCGGGCCTGCATTATCAATTGGATTGCCCAGTACATCCATGATTCGGCCTAAGGTTTTTTGCCCCACCGGCACTTGAATGGGCTCACCTGTGTTAACCACTTCCAGTGAACGCTTAACACCATCGGTTGTCCCCATTGCAATGGCACGAACAACACCGTCACCAAGTTGTTGCTGCACTTCCAGAGTTAAGCCTTCTGACTCTACTTTTAATGCATCATAAATTTTAGGAAGTGCATCGCGTGGAAATTCCACGTCAACGACCGCACCGATAATTTGAACAATTTTTCCAGAACTCATTTGTCGTTCCTCGTTAAATCTTTAAAGTTTAAAATTTGTAAATTCTTTTCGTACTTGAATATATTTTCCGGGCTCTTATACCGCCGCCGCGCCACTAACAATTTCGGAAATCTCCTGGGTGATTGCTGCTTGCCGTGCTTTGTTATACACAAGCTGTAAATCATCGATTAAGTCACCCGCATTATCGGTTGCCGACTTCATTGCAACCATACGCGATGCCATTTCACAGGCAATATTTTCAACCACACTCTGGTAAACCAGTGATTCAATATAGCGAATCATTAAGCTGTCCAGTACATCTTTTGCATTAGGCTCGTAAATATAATCCCAATGATGTTTTAGTTCTGCATCATCTTCAATTGATGCAATAGGTAACAACTGATCAACCCGTGGCTCCTGAGTCATGGTGTTAACAAACTCATTAGACACTATAAATAAGCGATCTATCACGCCATCATTATAAGCATCAAGCATCGTCTTCACGGTACCAATTAAATCAGTAAGAGCTGGCGCATCACCCAAATGGGTTGCTTGTGCGCGCAAAGCACCTAAACGCTTGAAAAAACCCTGAGCTTTTGAACCGATAGTACAAAATTCAATATCAATATTTTTATCAGACCAGTTTTTCATATGCATCAGGGTTGCCTTAAATAAATTATTATTTAAGCCCCCGCATAAACCACGGTCTGATGAAACCACTATGTAACCAACACGTTTTACATCGCGGTCATTTAAGTAAGGATGCTTGTACTCAGTATGTGCAAAAGCCAAATGTGTAATCACCTGACGCATTTTTTGTGAGTATGGTCGCGATGCAGCCATGCGATCCTGCGCTTTACGCATTTTACTCGCTGCAACCATTTCCATTGCACTGGTGATCTTTTGCGTATTTTGCACGCTCTTGAT
>CAZEZI010000084.1:0-10103 GCA_964516315.1 uncultured Thioalkalispiraceae bacterium | reverse complement strand
GGTATATTTGCCTTATACAATCGCGCTTTACGTAAAGATCCATCCTTGCAGGGGAAAGTAGTTCTTGAGCTTACTATCTTGCCAAGTGGTAAAGTCTCAAAATGTCGAATTATTTCAAGTGAGTTAAAGGCTAAGCGTTTTGAACGAAGGCTTGTTCTTAAAGTGAAGACTTTCCGCTTTAAGAAGAAAGATGTTGCAACAGTAACGGTAACCTATCCTATCGATTTTCTGCCTTCGTAACGGTGCACGCTTATGCGATCCACTATCGCTAGTCACCCTCTACTTTATGCCCTGATACAATTACAGCGGCACAAAAGTTGTTCGGCCTTCTTTATTTTTAGCCTTTGTTTTATTTTAGTGATACCTGTTTACGCCGCCAGCGAACAAAATGAGCAACCACTCCCCTTTACACTTGTTGGTACTATTACCGGCAGCCAGCCTCTCGCTCTACTCGAATTTAACGATAAAAAATTATATTTTTATACGCTTGCAGACAAAGTTGAAAACTTTACCATCATCGCCATTAAGTACAATAAAATCCGGCTGTCACACAATAAACAGCTTTATACGCTCCATTTGCAACAAAGAACCGCACTGGTCTCACTACCCGCCTCATCCCTGGGTTCATCGTCAGAACAACCCGCTAATTTGCCTGTCAATATTCACATAAAACGCCAACTGCTAAATCATATTCGCCACAATATTCAGCAATGGCTAAATGCTATCTCACTCAAGTTAGAAGTGACAGATGGCCGTATCAGCGGCTATTCCGTCGAGTCGGTACAAAACATCCCCTTAAGTAGCGCTATAGGCTTACAACAAGGCGACATCATAAAGTCGATTAACGGCATACCTGTCGGGCAATCTGAGCTTTTCGCTGAAACTACTAATAACCTTATTAATATCAATGATATATATATAAAGATTGAACGCAATCACAAATTGAAGATTTTACACTTTAGCATCAAAGATTGATTTTCAACTATTTGATAAATAAGGAAATTAAATTTCTACTGAAATATCAGTGATTTGACAAATTAGCCAAATTGAGCCAAATTTAAGAGAGAAGTACAGCAAGCGCGGCTAAAATCTCAAATTAAACCAAACCAGCACACTATTTGGATTGCATCACAATTTCACGGTAAATCAGACTCATTGTGGCTGCTTTCATAGCTAAATGAGAAGCAAATCACACCAGATACCCTGAAAATAGTGTAAAGTTAATTCAAGGCTCTGTCTCACTGAATACAAATGCTTAAAATAAGAATAAAATGGTTAAAATAAAGCCATAATTAGGGGAAGTGACGATTTACCCAAAATGGGAATTTAGCGGACTGACCTCCGAAGTTAATTTTAAACACACAGAAATTTTTGACACCATGGCTATATTAGATAAATATTTAAATAATAAATTTTTGAAAACCTTAGAACCGCTTAGCAAATTAAGCGTCGATAAATTATCTGAACTTGCCAATAAATCCAGCGTTGAAGTTATCCCGGCAGGCCGAACGCTATTCCGCCAAAGTGAAAAGGACAAACGCAGTTACTACCTCGTCTCGGGCCAAATTGAACTGCATACTAATGGAACCAAGAAAGCGCAGACAATAAAAGCAAAAACACCTGAAGCAAAATACCCCGTTGCCCAGCAAATTCCTCGCCCATGCACAGCTAAAACAAAAGTTAATTCCGAAATTATAGCTATTGATACCGACTTGCTCGAAATGCTGCTTGAATCAGACGATAACCCATCGGGTAACTATGAAGTAACTGAAATTAGCAGTGACGATGAAAATGGCTGGATGCTAAAATTTTTACAGTCGCGTGCTTTCCTGCAAATCCCCACCGAAAATATTCAAAAAATTCTTATGTCAATGGAGGAAATTGTTGCCAAAAAAGGCCAGACAATTGTCAGCCAGGGCGAAAGCAATGATTACTACTACATTGTTAAAACAGGCAAATGCAGCGTAAGCCGGCGCCCAAGTCCAAAAGCAGAAGACGTACAAATTGCAATCCTTGCCGCAGGCGATGGTTTTGGTGAAGAAGCCCTTATTACTGATGGCGTTAGAAATGCAACCGTTCGCATGATGGATAGCGGCTCATTAATGCGCTTGACAAAGGATAATTTTATTTCTCTATTAGTAAGCCCGCTTTTAGACTTTATTCACCTGGAAGAACTCAAATCACGAGTCAACGCTGGTGATCTGCTTATTGATGTCCGCCCGCATAAGAATTTTATGGATGGGCATTTAGACGGTGCCGTTAATACCCCATTGTCGATGATTCGACTTAAACTCAATAATTTTAATGCTGAGCGAAATACCATTGTTTATTGTGATGATGCCAACCGCAGTACTGCTGCTGCGTTTTTACTTATCCAGCATGGACTAAGTTGCAGTATTCTTAAAAATGGCCTTAGCGATGCAGTAACAGCTAAAGAAAAAGTTAACACATCAAATACAAGTATGTCCGATATCATTGCAGATCTGGATGCGGTAACAAATAAAGAAAGAGCAAAAGTAACACCTCATCCCAAAGCTAAAAATCCCTCAAGCAAAGATCATATCCAGTCGGATGCCGTACACAAAAAAGCGGTTGCAGAGAAACAGAAACTTGAAACCGAAAAGCAACGGCTACAACAAGAAGCAAAAGTATTACACGAAAGAGCAAAAGCAGAGAAACTGGCAGCAGATCGTAAACTGCAGAAATTAGAGAGTGAAGCAAAAAAACACAAGCAAGCCGTTACTGAAGCCAAACAACAGGCTAAACGTGAAGCTCAGGCGCTACGTGAAAAAGTACAAGCTGAAAAACTCGCTGTAGAGCGTAAATTACAGGAGCAGGCTGCTGAAGCAAAAAAACATCAGCTTGCACTTAAAGCAAAACAACAGGCCGAACGTGAAGCTCAGGCACTAAGAGAAAGAGCAGAAGCCGAAAAACTCGCTGCTGAACACGAAGCTCAAGCACTAAGAGAGAAAGCAGAAGCCGAAAAACTTACTGCTGAACGCGAGGCTCAAGCACTAAGAGAAAAAGCAGAAGCCGAAAAACTTGCTGCCGAACGCACATTACAGGAACAAAAAGAACATCTGAATGCTCAGATCAAAAAACAACAACAGCTAACAGAAGAATCAAAGAAAAAAATCAAGTTAGAAACTGAGAAAATCCGCCAGCAAGCGGATGAAGAGCTGTCCATGCTTCGTGAAGAACTGCAAAAAACAAGGAGCTCTGTTGAACAACGCGTTAAAGCATTAAAAGAAAAAGAGAAACAAAGAGCTGAACAGGAAATTAAAAGTCGCCAACAGCATGCAAGTAAAGCGATTAAAAATTCAATAGAAAAGGCACGCCAGCAAGCAGCTGCCGATGCTGAAAAAATTCGCCAGCAAGCATTACAAGAAGCTCAAAAGCTACAACAGGAAATTGAACTTAAAAGGCAACAGCTTGAGACTGAAGCAGAGCATATACGCCTGGATGCCGAACGTGACCGTGCAGCAACACTTGAACTGGCACGGCAACAAGCACAGGATATTGTACTTCGCACAAGTAAAGAAGCTGAATACATTAGTACTCAACGCCAGGAACTGGACAATCAAACTGAGCAAATACGCCTGCAAACTGAAGCTGAACGTCATGCAACCTTGCACGCGGCAAAAGAGGAAGCCCTTAGTATTGTACGAAAAACAGCTGAAGAAGCTCAGCAGCTGGATCTGCAACGCCAACGAATTGAAGAAGAAGTTTCACTGATAAAATCAGAAGCAGCTCGAGCAAAAGAACAAACACTTGAGCTGGCAAGACAGGAAGCAATGAAAATTCGCATGCAAGCGGAAAAAGCGGCCAAACAACAGGCACTTGAAAAAGTTGAACTCGCCCGACAAAAAACTTTACAGCAAGCCGAAGAACTAAAAAAACAGCGTTCTACAATGGAGTTTAATCTTAAGCAGGCAGAAGAAATACGTTTACAGGCAGAAAAAGAAGCCGACCAAATACGCAACGAAGCATTACAGTCGGCTACAAATCATGCCGAAGAAATAATTATTGAAGATATTCAAAGCAAAAACAGACAAACTTCATCAGACAAGAGTTATAGAGACATAGCTATCCCGGGAAGAAATACTTCCATGGCTGAGTCTGATGCAAAATCACTTGCACAGGAAATTGTCTATAAGCTGGAAAAAGCAGAAAGCAACCGCCTTAAAGATCAAGTTGAAATAAACCACAATACTGGCTTAAGCCTTTCTTCAGCAAGCCTTAAACGCCGCTCTGATGGTAGAATTATTTTAGAAGGTGAAGAAGATATATTCATATTTAAAGAGCCTAAAACACTGTCAAAAGATGAATTATCCAGACTTGAAGCATCTATTGACGAAGCTGCGGTGGAAAAACCCCGGAATGTATCAACACTGCCAGGTAATAAGCCTGTAAAAAATACAGAACTGCCTGAATTTACGATAGAAGAACCCGACTTCGACCTTGTAGATGAACTCCCAAGCCACCTTGGCAGCCAGAAGGCCATTGATGATGCCATTTCAGGATTTTCAGATTTTGAGTTACAGCAGCCAACTGACATTCGTCCACAGCATTCTAATTCAAAACGACCAGCACAACGTATTGTTGCGATTGCCGCAAGTCTGTTTGTTGCTATTGGCATTAGTATAACTTTCCTCGGTGTTAACTCGGAACAAAGTGATTTAACCAGTCTGTCTCAACAAGATAACAACTCATTTAATGCTACGCGGGTTTCAGGACTAGCAGCAAATAATATGGAAATCGACAAGAAAGTAATTAATGATGCAGAGCATGAGTTTGAAAAGTTGCTTTCAAAATGGAAAAATTCCCAACAGAAACAAATTGAACAAGTTGAACAAGTTGAACAAGTTGAAGTAGTAGCTACCGGAGACACAGAAGCCCTTGCCCCGCTTGCTCAAGAGTAAAACCTAATTTGAAGCTGGTAAAATAACCTGCTGCTCTGAATTTTCAACCAGACGAAATACACTTGCTTTCACAGCTCGCCCGGATTCATCCTGAACAACAACCGTCCATTTGCCTAATTGTAGCGGATTAATGTCTTTGCGTGAAAAAACTCGCCAGCGAGGACCTTTCACTTTAAATTTTACAACCGATTTGACTTTGTCATTATAAACCCATTTGTGAATGACTGTCTGACCTTCAAAATGACGTAAGTCAGTGAAAAAAAACACACTCGGCACTTTGTTACTTAATATTAACACCTGATCAACAGGTTCACGTTCAAGAATTTCTGTCGTGAATATTGCCCGAGCAACTCTGGACTCCTGCCCGGCATACGCAATCTGACTAACAGAAAACAGTAATGATAATAATACGGCCAAGTGTATTTTTAATAGACATTTCATACCCTTAAGCCTAGCTTAATATGCTTAAGTTGCAAAATTTATTCGCCATACTAACCATGTAATCAGGCTTAAAAATAAAATAACAGGCAACGTATAATTCGTCGGCACATCTTTTTCCTTAAAATAATCCTCAGCGAAAGACTGGGTAGACAAATGGCTCCCCGCCATTTCTTTTAAGGTGTACCATGCATTTAGTAATTTTTCTGAATGAAGTTGTTTGTCTACCTCCTTTGTTGTCAATTCCGTAATGCTTTTAACCTGCTCCGGCTTGCCCTTTGGAAACTCACAATCACTTGAAAAAACCACCAGGCCAGTCACATCAACGCCTTTCACCAATGAGCTTATCGACGAAATATCAGAATCCAGCTGGCGCAAAATATTGGGAAACTTGTAGCTTTTATTACCTATTAACTGTGTCCATTGTTCAATATTTTCTGCACAAAAAATACTGCCTTTAAAATTCTTTAATATAATAAGAACAATGGAATCCTGGGCCAGAATTAAATAATCAAGAAATATACTGCCACCCACACCATCAGGCAATATCACCTGCTTTAAAAACTGGCTACCAAGCTGCTGAACGGACTTGTTAACCCTTCTTTCTTTTAAATATTTTTTAAATGCTGGCCTTAAACTAACAAAAAAAGCAAACAGCAGAACAGCGCTAACAATAATAGTTACATTCATTGGTTTGCTAACAATGGTATTAACCGAAATTTGCTCAAACAGCCCCATACTGAGCCTTCTCCATAAAAAGAATAAATATATTATGCCAAGTGAATATCATTAAAGAATGCGTTATTATGATATTTGTATATAGCCCAATATGGTAACGCAATGCAGGTTTCACAACAACAATTAGAGTCCGCTGAAAAAGTCATTAGCGCATATGGCCGGCTACTAGCGACAATGGAACCTTCTTTTTACGGCCTGCCATTATCAAAGCTTCCTTTTACCATTACAGAAATCAAGGATTCCATTTATTGCATGCTCAACGTACTTGATGACGATAATCAGGAAATTAAAAACAGTTTAACCAGTGCTTATATGTTTTTAGGGCAATTTGTGCCCGATGATGAGATATTAACCGTTCAGCATGCATTGGGGGTATTAAAGGATTCAACACAGGCACCACCTGATGCAGCAGATATTGAACAAGCTGGTTTTATTACCAGCAAAATAAAACTACGGATGGAAAATAATCTGGAGGAAATCCAGTTATTTTTAAGTGAAAAAACATCTTTTAAAAATTAGGCATCATTAATAATGTTTTCAACCTCACTAAAATCAAGGGCAACAATTCGAATCGGGTCACGCTTTCCTTTTACCCGAATATGTAGTTCAGAAGTACTCCAGTATTTTTTTGGCAAATCTTTATAAGCACATTCACTCATTACCAGATCTTTACCAATAACCTTGGTGGCACTTTCCAGCCTGAAAGCAAGGTTAACGGCATCACCAATTGCTGAATTATCCTGCCCAGCCGATATAGAAGCAGCACCCGTATTAATGCCTACGCCTATTTTTATATTCTCAGTTACCGCAGGGAAATCCTGACTAATACTTGTCGTCACTTTATTAATCGCAACCGCTGCATTTAAAATGCGATAAATAGTTTGCTTATCTTCCGCACCTGCTTGCCAACGTGCAAAAACACAGTCACCAATAAATTTATCAACCAGCCCGCCATTTTTTACAATAATGTCACTCACCTGACCAAACCAGGCATTCATCATTTTTGTTAAAGTACGAATATCAACACGCTCGGATAAAGTAGTAAAACCACGAATATCGGCAACCAGAATCGTTATCTCGTTAATTTCAGGTGTTTCGGAAATCACCGTTTCCAGCATCGATTGGGTATCATTCCCGGAAATGCTTTTCTGCTCCTGAATGAAACTGATTTCCAGACCACCAATTTTTATCTGGTCACTGTTTTTAAGCAAACTTGGCATCGCAATCCGGTTGCCATTTAAAAAGCTGCCATTCGCACTGCCACTATCAATTAAATAATAATCGTCATGCCCAATCCGTCGAACCATGGCATGGTTTCGGGAAACGGTAAGGTCATCAATAGGAATATCGTTATGCACATCACGACCAATCGTGGTAACGGTTTTACACGTCACGCCTTTTAATCGACCTGTATGAAGATAACGTAGTGTCGCCGACATTTCTTATCAACCCCAAAAGATAAAATCAGTCATATTATTTTGATTGTACTTTAAATGTAAAAACATTATCCCCACTACCCTGTAAAAACCAGTTTAAACTGCAGATGCGATCAATAGCGGCTTGCCAGCATTTTTTAACGGACGCAATAAGTAAACATCTTCAGCCGCTCGCATACCAATAATAATATCATCATAATCCGGCATTTTTGTTTCAACTGGCTCACGCATATAATCTGCCGTATGCCCGTATTTTTGGTGAACATAGTCATCAACCGGCTGGCTGACCTTGTTATTCATCTTTTTATTATCTTTAAACATATTCACTTTAGTTGAAACACGAAACAACCATGCCTGTGCAAAAACATTGGCACGACGGCGGCGCTCTTTTGCCATGTTCTTTAATTCTGCCTGCAAATCAAGCCCACGCATAAAGTCGGCACGTGCACGCCCTAAACTCCGATATAAAATAGTATAGAGGTAACCAGCAATTTCCGGGCGATTATCCGCACCAATAAATATAAATTCTGGCTTGCTTTGATGCTTACGAGCGATATAAACCCGACAGTCAAACGCCTCGGCCACCAGATTAGACAGAGCCAGAATCCAGTAAGCTGGCTTTACGGTGCTGCAACTGGTCACTGCGCTTTCATTCATCTGGTTCACGCTAAGCTCATATGAATCAACCTGTTCCTCGCTGATATCATACTTTTGCATTAAACCAACAGCCTGGCGCAATGCAGCCGCCGCTTCATTCGGATTAGCTGACTCGGCCAACCGAAAGCATTTGCAGATTTTGTCTATAATTTTGTGCAGTGTCATCGTTATATTAAAGTAAATTGATACATATATAGCATAACTCATTAATTTGAAAAGAAAAACACTGGTATAGTATTTATATATTGACTAAACCACTAAAAATGAACAAATATTAGCCAACTTATTGAAATCAGGGCAAAATAGCCCCACCTATTCCTTATATAATATAGATATAGCCACTTTTGTATGGCACTCTAATTAATATCTTTAAATTGATGCCGTTAAAATAGAGCAGATGATTAAGCAAACAACAGCCATTGAAGATTTCCCTTGCGTCGATGAAAACTATATTCGAGGCCTTAATCACAATGCCCAGGCAGCCAGACCTATTTCCAGTCAGCGAAAGCGTGAACTGATAGCGCACATCAAAAAATTGCTCAAACAGCAAGATGCAGTACTGGTTGCCCATTATTACACCCATGACGATTTACAAGAACTGGCAGAGGCTACTGGCGGTTATGTCTCCGACTCACTCGATATGGCTAAATTTGGCAGTGAACACCCCGCTTCAACACTGATTGTGGCCGGAGTGCGCTTTATGGGAGAAACTGCCAAAATCCTTAGCCCCGAAAAACGCATTCTTATGCCAACACTGGAAGCGGAATGTTCCCTCGATTTATCCTGTCCAGCCGACACCTTTGTACCGTTTTGTGACGAACATCCCGATAGAACTGTGGTGGTCTACGCAAATACCAGCGCCGAAGTTAAAGCACGCGCAGATTGGGTCGTTACATCCAGTATAGGTACTAAAATAGTAAAGCACCTACACGAACGTGGTGAAAAAATTCTCTGGGCCCCCGATAAATATCTGGGAAATTACATCCAGAAAGTCACCGGTGCAGACATGTTGATATGGCAAGGCTTTTGTATAGTGCATGATGAGTTTAAATCCAGAGAGCTTGAGAAGTTGCGACAAAAACATCCGCAAGCGGCTGTGTTAGTTCATCCTGAATCACCGGATGAAGTCATTGCACAGGCCGATGTTGTGGGTTCCACTACCGCACTGATTAATGCAGTAGACCATTCCAGGGCGAATGAATTTATTGTAGCAACTGACAATGGTATTTTTTATAAAATGCGACAGGTTGCCCCCGATAAAAAACTCATCGAAGCCCCCACTGGTGGTATCGGCGCAAGCTGTAGCAGTTGCGCTCACTGTGGCTGGATGGCAATGAACGGTCTGGAAAATATTGCCACAACCCTTGAGCAGGGTTGCAATGAAATCAACGTCAATGAACAACTTCGTGTAAGGGCTTATCAATCTGTTAAACGTATGATTGATTTTTCCAAAACGTTATAAGACACTTTAATTTTTACTCTTAAACAACTTTAGTTTCGGAAAATCTCGGTCATTTTACTAAAGGTAAAATACTTTGGATTTACGTCGTTCCATTTATTTACTCAGCACGCCCACACTTATTACGATTATCATCGTTAGTTTTATTTCTGAAATAACCCATATCACCCAGCCCATATTCTTCGCTTTACCCTTACTCCCCTATGTTATTTTTATTGCTGCGTTAGTACTTGCATTTATTTTTAACAATAACCGGGAATTTATGATTCTGGTTTTATTGTGCATATCCTACTGGGTTATCAACCAACTTATGTTTAAATCAAATTCACTGCTCGATATCACGCAACGTGAGCAATTAACAAACTATGTCACTTTTTTACTGCCACTGAATTTTGTTATATTTTCATTTACCAAAGAACGCGGCATACTCAGCCGTTATGGGCAAAAACAACT
>CAZEZI010000083.1:4942-10122 GCA_964516315.1 uncultured Thioalkalispiraceae bacterium | reverse complement strand
TGATGCCGGACTATTACATTGTCGATAAAAATGAGAAAGAATATACATTACGAAACCACAAGGGAGAGACAACAAAAATCCCTAATATACTTGAATGAATGTAGCTGCTGGATGAGGGCGCTATGCATAAATAATGAAAAAAGCTTCTTATCTAATTAATAAACTTGTCGGCAGTAATAACGATTTTAATCTTTATATATTTATCTAGTAGCGAATTCACTTTGGTTGTATTAGGTTTCATGGCGTGGGCAATGTCACCATATTTATATTTATTCTTGTTAGTGAAGTATTCAACCAATAATAATATAAAATTTATATTAGGTTCAGTGCTAGTAATATGTTTGCTTGGAGTATCACTACAAATTGATACAGCTCTTATCGGTATAAATGCTCAAGGCGGCTTAGCATTATTATTTATCCCGGTTTATCAATGGGTAGCTCTAGTACTAATAACGATTGTTTTGGCAATATTAAAAATGGCAAAAAATACATAACAAAATGAGTAAAATATATTTTCTGTTTTCTTTACATCTGGCATGATAAATATAGCAAAGGGGTAAATGTTACAGTATTATATTTACCTGAAACTAATCAAAAACCGAAGTTAATGCCTATAGAAGGGGCTTTTTCCCAGTAATATTCTCTGGTGGTTTTAGTATAGTTTTTATTAGGTTTCTATTGGAACATGGTATTTATTACCAAGTTGGTAATGAAGCATAGCCTAACAATCCCTAAATAACCAAGCAATAGTTTTCACCCCAACGAATAATTTATTTCATTTCTTCACCTAATATTGCTTGATAGTCAGATGAACATCTGATTTAATACTCCAGACGACCGTCTGATAATGCAAGAGGGATGCTATGCAAACTATACTGGTTACTGGTGCAAATGGCTTTGTAGGTACGCACACACTTAAAAGCTTAATGAAATTGAAAGGAATAAATTTGATAGTGGCATGTCGCGATAAAACAAAATTAATTTCCGAGTATAAAGGAGAAGTTCGTGAGGGCGATTACCGTGATGAACAATATCTGGATAGCATGCTAGATGGTGTTGATGTTGTTTGTAATGCGATGGCATGGACATCGTTATGGGGGCACAATAAAGAATCACAAGAACTGTACTATCTGCCAACTATTAAACTCATTAATAAAGCAATAGAAAAAAAGATTAAGCGATTTATCAATGTTAGTACAACATCTGCAGCATCACCCAGGCTATCTTCAGATGCCATGAGCACGGGTATGCCAAGAGCCTTTTGGCCACATTTATGCAATGTTATTAAAATTGAAAACTATATGAGACGTAATGCGAACAGCGCTACTGCCATGATTAATATGCGTTTTGGCATTTTTGCTGGTGAGCACTATGCCTTAGGAATACTACCAATATTGCTGCCGCGCTTAAAAACGCATCTGGTTCCCTGGGTGGCTGGCGGCAAAACCAGTTTACCAGTGATTGATGGGCGGGATATTGGTGAGGCGATGAAATGTGCCTCAATTGCGGAGCAACTCAACGGCTATCAGGCATTCAATATTGTAGGCAAAAAAGTACCTACTGTTAGAGAGGTTATAGAATATATACATAGAAAGTTTGGTTATCCAAAACCTCATTTTAGCGTGCCGTTTTGTATGGCCTATCCTTTTGCCTGGCTAATGGAAAAGCTGGATCCTGTTGTACCCTGGGAACCACTAATATGCCGCAGTGTTGTTCATTTATTGGAAGAAGTAAACGCCGATAATAACCGAGCAACTAAAATATTAGGCTACCATCCTGAACATCATTGGCAGAATGCAATAGATATGCAGATAAATAAAATGCACAAATTGCAAAAAACAGCGATGAGTATGGCCCGACCGATTGTGTAATAAACCAGAAAAAGGTATCTTGAAAATACCATGGCCACAAGAGAGAAAACAGAAGAACTTAGGCAGCAGATAGTTAGGGCGGCTGATCAGTTATTTTACCAAAAGGGTTATAACCTGACCTCGTTCAGTGATATTGCAACTGTCTCTAAAATACCGCGTGGTAATTTAAATTATTACTTTAAAACAAAGGATGATGTTTTAATTTCTGTTATTAAGTATCGAGTGGATGAAACGCTGCAAATGCTACAAGGCTGGGAAAAAGAGTATAAAACTCCACTTAAGCGTCTGCAGCGATATGCACAAATTGCAGCCAACGTAAAAAATGAAGTGATTAATTACGGATGTCCTATGGGGACGCTTAATACGGAATTAGGCAAGGTGCAGCAGAACTTGCAGGCCATAGCAAAGGAACAATTTGAAATTTTTGAGCAATGGATAAAAGAGCAGTTTCAGGCAATGGGGTGTAGAAAAAATTCATCTGAATTAACGCTACATCTTATGGTGAGGACACAGGGTATTGCTACTATGGCTTATGTTCACAAGGATGCACGGTTGATTCAAAGAGAGATAAAATCAATTGTCAGTTGGCTTGCGTCTCTAACTAATAATAAAAATAAGTAATTATTGCTTTTTATACAATTCTATTTAGCCAGGACTATACTAACTGAAGCGGGAAAATAACACTTACTAAAGACAGGGGGTTTGTTATGGCACCAAAAGAATTCACAATAAAACCAATAGCTTGTGGTGTTTAAAAATGAAGGCGATAATTCAATTAGCATCTATAAATAATTTATCTGCGGTACTGCCGCTAGTTCGTACCTACCATGAAATTGAAATGTTTGCCAAATGCATAACAACGAAATCCATACTATGAAGCTTCTTCTGATTTTATTTATGCTATTGCAGGCCAGTTGCAGCAATGAGACCCAAACCATCACCGGAATAGTTGTGGATGAAAACGGGGCAAAGATTAATAATGCAACTGTACGCGCATGCTACTATGGCTGGGGCTGGTCTAGCGGTGGTCTGGTCTGGTATGGGATAAGGGTTACTGTTCCGATCCTGTTATAACGAATAGCAATGGTAAATACACGATATCATTTACCGGCCCAACAACCATGATTTTACGGGTGAACAAAAATGAATGGATGCAAGCTCAGGATTACAGTACCAAAACATCAAAAATTGTCCTTGTAAGGCTAAAAGATTATTACCGTAAGGAGCAGGCAAAAAAGAAATTAGCAGAAGAGTTGTTCCGAAAAAGAATACCTTCTGAGTCTGATATTGAATATTTTTGCAGGGTTATTCACAAACGATCCAGCCAGGTGGTTATTATGTACAAAGGTCAAAGAATAAAAGTCACGCAAACTATTCTTCAGCATGACAATTTGGCTAGCGTACTCTTGGCTATAAGTGGTGCATATGATGTAATCGGTATGCTTGCCGGCGAATTAATGTTAAACAGCAACGGAAAAAAATGGGCAACAAACCTAATATTACTTCCTGAGGGAAATCAGTGTGGCCAAAAAACTTACTTCCTTGCAGCCAGAACAAAATATGTGCAGCCCTCAACCAATGTGTCTGCGAGTATACCCGGCATAAGCGCCAGCTTTAACATGAGAATATGGAATAAAGAGTGATAGTTACAAAGCTCTATATCAAGCCTCGATTTTCCCAGAACCGTTACTGCCAGTGTGGATTGAACATGTTGGTGATCCTGCATTAGCAAAGTAACCTAACACGTCATATCGACTTTTAAAGGAAAATAATGGTGGAACCGAGTTTCTTAGTATATAAGTCTGAGAAGGCCTTTCGAAATACTTGGCATGAATACAGGGTATATCAAGATCGTATTGAGCTAGATACCGTATTTAAAACTATAATAATTAAAAAAATAGACATAGAAGAAATAAATATCTTTTCGCCACCCGTTATAAAAACATCCATTTTTGCCTTAAAAATAGATTTGGCAGATTTTTATACGCACATAGGAATAAAAAGAAAAAAGGGCTCTTTAAAAGAAATAAGATTTACACCACTGTTTCCAGAAAAATTCCTGGAGTCAGTAAAGAGCATACTGTAATAAATATCACATAACCATATGCCCAAAACCACCGTGCAAGGCCTGAGCCAAAAAGGTGGAAAAAAGAGTATAGCAAGGGTAGTCTATCTTCACTTATCCGATAAATTTAGTAATTTATTTTTTGCACGCTCATATTGGCTTGTGGTGAGTTCACCTTGTTCCTGTACACGGCGGATTGTTTTTAATTCGCCAGCACGTTGTTGCTGCAAATTTAGCCCTAAATGATCAAAACGCCGCTGGCTTTCTGTTTGCACTGTTTGAATAAACTGCTTAAATTCTTTTTTATTTGGCAGGCCATTGTAAAATTGAACCAGCGGTACTTTTGAATGCCGAGATACGAATACCCGATCATGTCGTGTAAAAACCATAAAGGTAATCAGGCTGATTAAGGTTAAAATAATAGCTGCTGCAATAGCCCAGTTTTTATAGGCTGCAGGAAAAGAGTCCAGTACGGGTGTTAAATAAAAGATTAAACTAACATTTACAAAAATAATAAAACTGATCAGCGGCTTTTTTGCAAAAATAAAGTGGCTTCTTATTTTTGGATCAAGTGCAACAATATCAATTAAATATTCTTTGTGGGTTTTTAATGTTCTGGAAATAATATTGAGTGTTGTTTTGTCCTTAAAACGAAACTGGCGCTCACCGGCAAACAATTTTTGCTGTTTTAATTCCAACTTCATTCAGTTCGCCATTTCATTAACTGCTGCCAGTAAAGCTACACTGCCGCCACGCCTCAAACACAAGTATTGACGCTGTATTCGATAAATTCAAGCTACGGCTCTGTGGTTTCATCGGAATGCGCAGTACATTGTCTTTACCTAACCCGGAAAGTATCGATTTGGGCAAACCACGCGTTTCGGGGCCAAATAAAAAGGCATCGCCCTCGGTAAACGCAGTGTCATAGACACTTTTTACGCCGTGTGTCGATAGCGCAAAAACACGCACTGGTTTTGCACGTTCCATATAATCATCCAGATTGGCATAGGTTTTGACGCTGGCATATTCGTCATAGTCCAGACCCGCGCGGCGCAGGCGTTTATCGTCCAGCTCAAAGCCCAGTGGCTCGATTAAATGCAACTGGCAGCCGGTATTGGCACACAGACGAATAATGTTGCCGGTGTTCGGTGGGATTTCGGGTTCAAATAAAACAATATGAAACATAATATTTACTTCATTATTAAACAAACGCCACAATACCCTTTATAATACGCCACTGACAA
>CAZEZI010000083.1:3467-4842 GCA_964516315.1 uncultured Thioalkalispiraceae bacterium | reverse complement strand
ATCAGCGAGTACTTAAAACAACATCACTTTAACAATGTGACCGATCTGGTGGGTACACTTGAGCTCAACTAGCTAACGAAACAACTTTGAATTTAAGCTAATCAAAATGTGCGTGCTCAATATGCGAACGAATAAAGGTTTCTGCATCGCTTAATATATCTTTTGCCTTGCGTCCTTTGGTGGGGATGGCTTTACCAATGTGAATGGTAATTAAACCGGGTTTTTTTAGAAAGCCACGCTTTGGCCAGTAGTAACCGGCATTATGTGCAACTGGCACAACCGGGTAGCCACTTTTTTCAGCCAGTATGCCACCGCCTCTTTTATATTCCACTTTAGTATCTGGCGCTATTCGTGTTCCCTCTGGGAAAATAATAACGACAATGTTTTCTTTTAAGCGCTGAATACCTTTTTCAATTAATTGTTTTAATGCAGAACGCCCTGTTCCTCTTTTTACTGCCACTGGTTTCAACATAGCCAATGCCCAACCAAAGAAAGGCACGTACAACAATTCCTTTTTTATCACGAATGACAGAGGTGGAAATATTAACTGCAAAGCCAGTGTTTCCCATGTTGACTGATGACTTGAAAAAATAATAAAATTTTCAGTTGGTATATTTTCTCGCCCTTTAACTTCATAACGAATGCCACAAAGTACTTTTAATGACCAGACATTAAAAATGGCATAAGTACGTATAATTTTAGAGCGAACAGTAAAGGGAAACAAAATAAAAAAACTTGAGCATACGGTAACAATAATAGTGCTCACAATCATACCAATACTGAACAACAACGAACGAAAGGCCTGCATAATTTTATCTTTATTCTAAAATAGCGTTAACATAATCAGCCAAAGAATCATAAACCGGAATACCGGCTATTTCTTTGGCATGGTTTTTAATAGTACGCTCACCTTTACCTGTTCTAACCAGTATCGGCTTTGCATTAACAGTTATCGCTGCCCGTAAATCTCGAAGCGAATCACCAACAACGGTAACCTCACTTAAATCAACATTATAACGTTTGGCAATATCCAGATACATGCCTGGCCCAGGTTTGCGGCAGTGGCAGCTATCGTCTGGCCCATGAGGGCAATAAAAAATACCGTCTAAATGTGTACCTTCGTTCTGCAATAATCTGCTCAACTTATCATGTATTCGATGCAAGGTATCCAGATCATATAAGCCGCGAGCAATACCCGACTGATTAGTTGCAACCACAATACGATAGCCGGCCTGCTTTAATTTTGCAATTGCCGCCAGGCTACCTTCTACAGGAATAAATTCTTCTGGTGATTTTATAAAATCATCTGAATCCTGATTGATAACACCATCGCGATCTAGAATTATAAATTTCATTAACTTTTCCACTGCTAACC
>CAZEZI010000083.1:0-3367 GCA_964516315.1 uncultured Thioalkalispiraceae bacterium | reverse complement strand
ACCATTCGCGATTCACGCTGCATTATTTTATCCATTTTTTTCCAGAAGGCATCCTTTAAGTCAAATTCTGCTGCTATTGCTGTACCAATTAATAAAATATACAAGTCGGCCACTTCTTCTGCCAGATCTTCTTTACTTTTGCCTTTGGTAATCGCAGATGAAATTTCACCGAGTTCTTCGGCCATTAAGGCAACACGATATGGTAAATCTTCACCGCCACTGTTTTTAAAGTCATGCTTATCATGAAAGGCCTGTACTTTTTCAAGCATGGCATTGTAGGAATCGAGATTAGACATTTTATATACCTATATTTAATTAGTGTTTACAAGCATATCCGGTCATTGCCGCGCTATCGCTCGCAATGACCTCGTTATAATGACAACTATAACTTCGATAAGTCTGCAATTTGCATAAACAAACCACGCAGGTTATTTAATAAAGCAATGCGATTATTTCTAACGTCTTCGTTATCATCCATTACCATCACATTATCAAAGAAAGCATCGACCGGTTCACGCAGTTCGGCCAGTTGGGTCAGTGCCTGTTCATACTCTGCGGCTTTTACGCTTTGCTGTACTTTATCATTTAAATTATTTAGTGTTGTAAAAAAACTTTTTTCTGCATCATCGGATAATAATTTTTTATTAATGCTTGATGGCAGTTCACCTTTTATTTTCTTAAGAATATTACCACTACGCTTATTAGCCGCAGCTAAACTTTTTGCAGCAGGTAACGCCATAAAAGTATTTACAGCATGTACGCGCTTGTTCAAATCTACCGGATTTGTTGGCTTAAGGGCTAAAACAGATTGAATAACGTTCACCTCAATATTTTGTTCACTGTAATAAGCACTTAAACGGTCTAAACAATAATCAAATACCAGTGGTATGGCTTTTTGTGCGCCCAGCTTTTTGTCAAAGTTTGTAGCGGCTCGTGTTAACAGTTCTTTTAAGTCAATATCCAGATTTTTTTCGATCAATATTCTGAGCACACCTAAGGCTGCACGTCTTAATGCGAAGGGATCTTTTACCCCCGTTGGAATTTGCCCAATAGCAAATATACCAATTAAGGTATCGACTCTGTCCGCCAGTGCAACGGACTGGCTCACATAACTTGCGGGCAAGGTGTCGCCTGCGAAACGGGGTTTATAGTAGTCATCCAGCGCGTCGGCAACTTGTGCATCTTCACCATCGTGTTGTGCATAATAGCGCCCCATTACACCCTGCAAGCTGGGTAACTCACCGACCATGTCGGTAAGCAGATCGCATTTGCATAATTCGGCGGCACGTTGCGCCAAACTCTCGTTTTCGCCTAATTGCGTTGCAACCCATGCTGCCAGGGTTTTAACACGCTGGGTTTTATCGTAAAGCGTGCCAAGCTGCTTTTGAAAAACAACGGTCTTTAAACGTTCCAGCTGTGATTCCAGTTTAACCTTACGATCCTGATTCCAGAAAAATTCGGCATCTGCAAAACGCGGCCGGATAACACGTTCATTACCTTCACTTACCTGAACAGGATCTTTACTTTCAATATTACTGATCGTAATAAAGTGAGGCATCAACTTGCCGTTTGCATCTTCTAAATGAAAATACTTCTGGTTTAACTTCATGGTATAAATAAGCGCTTCTTGCGGAACATCTAAAAAATGTTCTTCAAAATTACCTTTAATCGCAACCGGCCATTCAACCATTGCGGTAACTTCATCTAATAAATTTTCATCGATCACTGCGGTTGCTTTCGACTCGGCTGCAATTGCTTCAATTTGCCCGCGAATTATTTCTTTACGCGTATTAAAATCGGCAATTACTTTACCTTTATCTTTTAACAGTTTTTCATAATCGGCCGGATTTTTAATGCTGATAGCCGCTGGTGCATGGAAACGGTGGCCATAGGTTTGGTTACTTGAAGAAACGGATAAAATATTACAGTCAACCACCTTGCTATTAAACAATACCATCACCCACTGAACTGGACGAACAAACTGTGCGTCCAGATCACCCCAACGCATTCTTTTTGCAATCGGTAATTTATCCAGTGCGTTTTTAATAATATCGGCTAATAGTTGTTGTGTTTCTTTGCCCGCCTGCTGCGCACGGTACATTAACCAGATACCTTTATCGGTTTCCAGTTTTTCTAAATTGGCAACTTCAACACCACAGGATTTTGCAAAACCCTGTACGGCTTTAGTTGGGTTACCGTCTGCATCGTAAGCGGCTTTTAATGCAGGGCCGCGTTTTTCCACTTCTTTGCCGGCCTGTTTTACTTCCAGTGCTTCTATCCATATTGCTAAACGTCGAGGCGTTGCATAGGAATGTACGTTTCCATATTTTAAATTTGTATCCTCTAAAGCTGTACTTACATTTTTGGTAAAAGCATTGGATAAGCTTAACAATGCCGTAGGCGGTAATTCTTCGGTGCCAATTTCTATCAGCAAATCCGCTATTTTCATCTTGCTCACTTTGCACCTGCCTTTGTAGTATTGTTGCTATTGCAAAGTGGGAACTCCAGCTCTTCCCGGCGGGCATAATAAGCTTCTGCAACGGCACGTGATAAATTGCGAATACGCAAAATAAAACGCTGCCGCTCGGTTACCGAAATGGCATGACGTGCATCGAGTAAATTAAAGGTATGTGATGCAGTTAGCATTTGTTCATACGCTGGTAACGGTAAATCTTTTTCAATTAACGACTGGCTCTGTGCTTCACACTCATCAAATTGTTTAAATAATTCTTCGACATTAGCATGTTCAAAGTTATAGGCAGACTGTTCAACTTCGTTTTGGTGGAATACGTCACCATAAGTGACCACACCTTGCGGGCCTTCGGTCCAAACCAGATCAAATAAACTTTTTACGCCTTGTAAGTACATGGCAATGCGCTCTAAACCATAGGTGATTTCACCCGTTACTGGTTTACATTCCAGGCCACCGACTTGCTGGAAATAAGTGAACTGTGTCACTTCCATACCGTTAAGCCAAACTTCCCAACCCAGGCCCCATGCACCCAGCGTGGGTGACTCCCAGTTATCTTCAACAAAACGAATATCGTGTATCAAAGGATCAATACCTAGCATTTCAAGTGAGCCTAAATACAGCTCCTGAATATTTTTAGGTGATGGCTTAAGCATTACCTGAAACTGATAATAATGTTGCAGGCGGTTTGGATTTTCACCATAGCGACCATCGGTTGGTCGGCGGCAGGGCTGTACATAGGCTGTATTCCAGGGTTCGGGGCCAATCGCACGCAAGAAAGTAGCGGGGTGGAAGGTACCGGCACCCATTTCCATATCATAAGGCTGCAAAACCACACAGCCCTGATCTGCCCAATATTGCTGCAAGGACATTATAAGTTGTTGAAAAGTCATTAAT
>CAZEZI010000082.1:0-10137 GCA_964516315.1 uncultured Thioalkalispiraceae bacterium | reverse complement strand
TACAGCGAAGATAAATATATTCTATTTGCAACCGCCAACGGTACTGTTAAGAAAACCCCACTTAAAGATTTCTCGCGTCAACGTGCTTCCGGCATTATTGCCGTTGAGATTCGTGAAGGCGATCGCTTGATTGGGGTTGAACTGACTGAAGCTGGTCAGGACGTTATGTTGTTTAATAGCGTTGGCAAAGCGATTCGTTTTAATGAAAGCGATGTGCGCTCAATGGGACGTGCTTCGGTCGGTGTGCGTGGTATTAAACTAAAAGACGGGCAAAAAGTTATTTCACTTGTGATCGCTTCGGAAGGTTATTTACTTACTGCCACTGAAAACGGTTTTGGCAAGCGTACCTCGATCAGTGATTATCCAGTGCATGGCCGTGGTGGTATGGGTGTTATCTCGATTCAAACCAGTGAACGAAATGGCGATGTTATTGGAACGGTGCGCGTCGATAATGATGATGAAATCATGTTAATAACAACCAGTGGTACCTTGGTGAGAACCCGTGTTGCAGAAATTTCTGAAATGGGTCGAAATACACAAGGTGTGCGTTTGATACGTTTATCCGATGGTGAGAAGTTGTCCGGTTTAGAACGAATCGAGAATATTGAAGCCGAGGTGATTGACACTTCAGAGGATAAAACTGAATAGGGTTTTTAACCACAAAGAAGAGCCTGCCCCACGTAGCGTTTTGGGTACACGAAGGACACAAGGAAAAATTATCAAAGATAAAACACCTTGGTATTTCCTGGTGTCCTTCGTGGTTAGATATTTTAATTATTAGATTGTTTAAGGAGTAGTTTAGATGTCCAGAGTTTATAATTTCAGTGCCGGCCCGGCAATGTTACCCGAGGCGGTATTGAAACAAGCTCAGCAGGAAATGCTGGATTGGCAAGGTACCGGCATGTCGGTGATGGAAATGAGTCATCGCGGTAAGGAATACATGTCAATTGCAGAAAAAGCTAAACAGGACTTTATTGATGTGATGTCTATTCCTGAAAGCCACGATATTTTATTCCTTCAGGGCGGCGCAAGCTCACAATTCGCAATGGTGCCACTCAATTTACTGGGCGGTAAAACAACAGCCGATTATGTGAATACCGGTGCCTGGTCTAAAAAAGCCATTGCCGAAGCGAAACGTTTTTGTGATGTGAATGTGGTTGCCAGTAGTGAGGAACAAAAGTTTTCGACGGCGCCGGCTCAGGACAGCTGGAACCTTTCAACGGATGCAGCGTATTTGCATTACACGCCCAATGAAACCATTGGTGGTGTTGAATTTCCTTTTGTGCCGGATGTGAATGTTCCACTGGTTGCCGATATGTCGTCCACTATTTTGTCACGGCCGATTGATGTATCGAAGTTTGGTGTTATTTATGCCGGTGCGCAAAAAAATATTGGCCCTGCCGGTTTAACGATAGTGATCGTACAAAAAGGTTTAATTGGCCAGGCTGCAAACAACACACCGAGCATGTTTGACTATGCAGTGCATGCAAAAACCGATTCAATGAATAATACACCACCGACTTATGCATGGTATCTGGCCGGGTTAGTATTTGCATGGATAAAAGAACGGGGTGGTCTGGAAAAAATGGCTGAAGTTAACGAACGTAAAGCTGCGAAGCTTTATGCAGCCATTGATGGCTCCGGTTTTTATGCCAATCCGGTCGATGTTCCCTGTCGCTCATGGATGAATGTGCCGTTTACATTAGCGGATGCAGAACTGGATGCTAAGTTTTTAGAAGAAGCGAAAAAAGAAAACCTGATCACATTAAAAGGCCATCGTTCAGTCGGTGGCATGCGAGCCAGTATTTACAATGCCATGCCGGAAGCCGGTGTGGATGCACTGATTGCTTTTATGCAGGACTTTGAAAAACGCAATGGCTGATTATTTCTGTTGTTTTTGTATGATTAAAAATAAAAAGATTAAATTATGAAAAAAATTCTAACCCTGAATAATATTTCGATTGCCGGACTGGATCGTTTGCCGCGTGACAGTTATGAAGTTTCATCTGAATGCAGTGCACCGGATGCGATTATATTACGTTCTTATAAAATGCATGATATGGATATTCCGGATAGCTTGAAAGTAGTTGGCCGTGCCGGTGCAGGAACCAATAATATTCCGATTGAAAAAATGTCGAAAAAAGGGGTGGTGGTTTTTAATGCTCCCGGTGCGAATGCCAATGCGGTTAAAGAGCTGGTGATCGCCGGTATGTTAATCGGTTGTCGCAATTTATGTCAGGCATGGAGTTATACGCGCGGGCTTGAAGGAGATAATGCCGAAATCAGTAAAGCGGTTGAGCAGGGCAAAAAAGATTATGCCGGCTTTGAATTACCCGGCCGTACATTAGGTGTGGTTGGTTTAGGTGCGATTGGCCGTTATGTTGCCAATGCCGCACTGGATTTAGGTATGAACGTGATTGGCTATGATCCGGGTATTACCGTGGAAGGGGCATGGCAACTTTCATCAACAGTACAAAAAGCCGCGAGTATTGAAGAGCTTTTATCAAAAGTGGATTTTGTGACATTTCATGTGCCCCTTATTGAGGCAACCAAAAACATGATTAATGCTGAGCGCATCAAGGTGATGAAAGACAATGCCATTATCCTGAATTTTGCCCGTGATGGTATTGTGGATGATGCCGCTGTATTAGAAGCATTAAATGCAAAAAAACTTTATTCGTATGTTTGTGACTTCCCGAGTAACGAAATTAAAGATCATGAACGTGTTGTGTCGCTACCGCATTTAGGTGCGTCCACGGTAGAAGCAGAAGATAATTGTGCCATTATGGTTGCCGATCAGGTTAGAGACTACCTTGAAAATGGTAACGTGTTAAATTCGGTTAATTTTCCAGCCGTGAAAATGGAGCGCAATGGTTCGCATCGTATTACTGTTGTGAACAGCAATGTGCCCAATATGGTGGGGCAAATTTCAACCACCTTAGCCAGCGCTGATTTAAATATTGTTGATATGTTAAATAAATCACGCGAAGATTTGGCTTACACTATTATTGATGTGGATGCTGAACCGCCACAAAGTATCATTGATGAAATCAAGTCGATTGATGGTGTATTGACAGTGCGGGTCATCACCTAATATTTTAAGGGCCAGGTTTATCTTTTTATGAGCGACCGTTTATTAGAATTGAGAGACATGATTGACAGTCTGGATCAGCAGATCCAGGTGTTAATTACCGAGCGAGCCAGTGTCGCGCAGCAAGTGGCTGAAGCTAAGCAGGAATCAAACGACAGTGTTTTTTACCGTGCTGAGCGTGAAGCACAGGTTTTGCGCCGTGTGATGGAGCGCAATAATGGGCCATTAAGTAACGAAGAAATGGCACGTTTGTTCCGGGAAATTATGTCTGCCTGTCTGGCGTTGGAACAAGTGATGGCAATTGCTTTTTTAGGGCCAGAAGGCACCTTTACACAAGCAGCGGCACTAAAACATTTTGGTCATTCTATTAATACGGTTCCTTTAACGTCTATTGGTGACGTGTTCCGTGAGGTGGAATCGGGTGCGGCATCGTATGGTGTGGTGCCAGTTGAAAATTCTACTGAAGGGGTGATTAATCATACTTTAGATGAATTTATGACGTCATCACTTAATATATGCGGTGAAGTTATTTTACGTATTCATCATAATTTACTGAGTAATGAAACTGAACTTGCTAATGTTAAGAAAGTCTATTCACACCAACAGTCATTAGCGCAATGTCGACAATGGTTAGACGCTAATTTGCCAGAGGTAGAACTGGTCGATGTGAGTAGCAATGCGGCGGCAGCGGCAATGGCGGCGAAAGAAAAAAATACTGCAGCAATTGCTGGTGAAACGGCAGCAGAAATATATAAATTAAATATGTTGGTACCAAATATTGAAGATGAACCGGACAACACCACACGGTTTTTAATTATTGGTAAACGTGAAACGCCGGCCAGTGGTGAAGATAAAACATCATTACTTATTTCAACGGCAAATCGTTCCGGTGCTCTATTAGGTATATTGCAGCCTTTTGCTAACAACAATATCTCAATGACACGGATTGAATCACGGCCATCAAGACGTGGCACATGGGACTATGTTTTTTTTGTTGATATTGACGGTCATGAAAATGACGGTAATGTTAAACAGGCATTAGAAGAACTTAACAAAGCTGCAACCATGGTGAATGTTTTAGGATCTTTCCCTAAAGCCGTTTTATAAATATTTATTCTATTCTTTCTTTCAGGGATTCGTAAGCTATTATGTCGCAACAAATTCAACCCGTTATATTATCCGGTGGTTCAGGTTCGCGTTTATGGCCGTTGTCGCGTGCAATGTATCCAAAGCAATTATTGCCGCTGGTAACAGACAATACCATGTTGCAGGAAACGGCTCTGCGGTTAAACAATTTGGATATTGATGTTCTGGCCCCGATTATTGTTTGTAATGAAGACCATCGTTTTTTTGTTGCAGAGCAAATGCGACAGCTAAAAATCGAAAATCCAACCATTATTCTGGAGCCAGTGGGTCGGAATACAGCGCCTGCATTAACGCTGGCTGCATTGGCAACGCAGGAAAAATCAGCAGATGCCATTATGCTGGTGATGCCGGCGGATCATGTTATCGATGATATTGATGTTTTCCATCAGGTTGTAAAACAAGGTGCAGTTCTTGCTGCCGAAAATTATTTAGTAACATTTGGGATACAACCGAATGCACCTGAAATAGGCTATGGTTATATCAAAACAGGAATACCAATAACGGATACGGATACTGCCTGTTTGATTGACAGCTTTGTTGAAAAACCCGACGCAAAAACAGCTGCTCAATATCTGGAGTCGGGTGATTATTTATGGAACAGTGGTTTATTTATGATGACGGCAACCAGTTGGCTGGATGAAATAAAATCATTGAACAAAGATATTTCTGTCGCATCAGAAAAAGCCTACCAGAACGCAGTGCTCGATAATGATTTTTGTCGGGTGGATAAAGCAGCGTTTGAAACGTCCCCCAGCGATTCCATTGATTATGCTGTTATGGAAAAAGCGGCGGGTGCCAGTAACGATGCCAGTGTGGGCAGCAAACATAAAGCGGCGGTAATCCCCTTAAATGCAGGTTGGTCAGATGTGGGTGTCTGGTCAACATTATGGGAAGTGGGTGACAAAGACAGTCAGGGGAATGTGACTAAAGGTGATGTCAGTCTGCATGAAACTGAAAACAGTTTGTTGTATTCAAGTGAGCGTTATATTGCCGCAATAGGCCTGAAAGATACCATTGTGGTGGAAACAGCAGATGCGATTTTAGTTGCGAATAAAAGCAATGCACAGGATGTTAAAAAGGTTGTCGAAGCATTAAAGGAACAGAACCGGGATGAATATCAAAACCATCGGCTTGTTTACCGTCCATGGGGTTCGTATGAATGTATCGATCGGGGTGAACGTTATCAGGCAAAACGTATTACCGTTAACCCCGGTGCGGCATTGTCATTGCAGCTTCATCATCACCGTGCTGAACACTGGATTGTTGTCAGTGGCACGGCACATGTCACGCGAGGTGAAGAGGTCTTTTTAGTGACCGAGAATGAATCAACCTACATTCCTCTGGGTACTAAGCATCGTCTGGAAAACAAGGGAGCTATTCCTCTTGAAATGATCGAAGTTCAATCTGGCAGTTACCTCGGTGAAGATGATATTGTGCGTTTTGAAGATATCTATGGCCGTTCGGGTTCTTCAAAGTAAAATGTCGGTTTGAACTGAATATGAATGATTTTGTAAAGTTAGCTGTACATGGTGTTCAGGCATTACAACCTTATCAGCCGGGTAAACCGATTGATGAACTTGAACGCGAATATGGTTTAACGGGTATTGTTAAGTTAGCTTCAAATGAAAATCCGCTTGGTCCTGGCCATCGCGTTACTGAAGCGATACAAAATAATCTAAAAGAGTTGACACGTTACCCTGATGGTAATGGCTTTGATTTAAAGCAAGCCCTGGTAAACAAATACTCAAACATTACAATTGATAATATCACACTAGGCAATGGTTCCAATGATGTTCTGGAAATGATTGCACGTGCATTTGTTAGCGAGCGTGACAGTGTTATTTACTCCGAACATGCCTTTGCTGTTTACCCTATTGTAACGCAAGCAATCGGGGCAACTGCGGTCGTAACTCCGGCAAAAGACTGGGGACATGATTTAGATGCGATGTTGGCCGTTGTTACGGATAACACCAAACTTGTTTTTATTGCCAACCCGAATAACCCAACCGGTACCTGGTTAAATACGCAAACGTTGCAACATTTTTTAGAATCGTTGCCTGAACACGTTATAGTGGTACTGGATGAAGCCTATTTTGAATTTGCAAGCCACCCTGACTATGGCGTAAAAGATTATCCCGATGGCCTTGCACTGTTAAAACAGTTTGATAATTTAATCGTAACGCGGACTTTTTCCAAAGCCTATGGTTTGGCTGGCTTGCGTGTAGGGTATGCCATTGCCAGTCCACAAATAACCAATATTTTAAATCGGGTTCGGCAACCTTTTAATGTGAATTCACTGGCATTAAAAGCCGCTGAGGTGGCTTTATTGGATGAGGCGTACTTAAACGCCAGCGTTCAGCTCAATTACGAGCAGATGAAGGTGATAGAGGAGGGTTTACAAGCTTTAAATTTAAGTTTTATTCCTTCTATTGGTAATTTTGTTTGTTTTAAAGTGGCTGATGCAAATGTGTGTTATGAAAATTTGCTTAAAGCAGGCATAATTGTACGACCGGTTGGGAATTACAGGATGCAGGATTATTTGCGAGTCAGTATTGGTACTAGCGAAGAAAATCAACGGTTCTTATCTGCGTTGAAAAAAGCAATTTAATTTCCATTGTCATTGCGAGCGATAGCGCGGCAATCTTAAAGATACGGGGTATCATCTAGTTAGATTGCCGCGCTATCGCTCGCAATGACAGAGACATAGTTTCAGAAGTTATTTATAATCAAAAAAATATATTTAATGGCAAAAACATTTAAAAAAATCTGTATTTACGGTGTTGGCCTGATGGGTGGCTCATTGGCGCTTGCCTGTAAAAAAGAAAATCCGGATATAGAAATTGTAGGTGCGGGTCGTAATGAAGCACATTTAAAGCAGGCGCAAGCGTTAGGTGTGATTGATTCGTTTAGTACTAATATGGCGACTGCGCTTGATGGTGTGGAACTGGTTGTTTTTGCGATGCCGGTGGGTGCAATGGAAGCCGCTTTTGAGCAAGTACAACCTTTTCTTAGTGACTCGATATTATTAACCGATCTTGGTAGCACCAAGGGTAATGTGGTTGCGTTGGCCAACAGAATTCTTAAACCATTTGTGAAAAATTTTGTACCGGGGCATCCGATTGCCGGTACTGAAAAGTCAGGCGCAGCAGCAGCCTTTGCCGAATTATTTCAGCAACGGCGTGTTATTTTAACACCAACCGAAATAACTGATATAAGCGCAACAAAACGAATTACCGCACTATGGCAAGCCTGTGGTGCTGAAGTGGTTGAAATGCCGGTTGCACATCATGATGAAGTTCTGGCTGCAACCAGCCACTTGCCGCATATGCTGGCATTTTCGCTGGTTGATACCTTGTCGAAAATGAATGATAAGCAGGAAATTTTTAAATATGCTGCCGGCGGTTTCCGCGATTTTACCCGTATTGCTTCAAGCTCGCCTGAAATGTGGCAGGATATTTGTGTGGCCAATGCAGATTCATTAGTGGCTGTGATCGAAAAGTTTCAAACTGATTTATCTGCACTAAGCAAGGCGATTAAAGCTGGTGATAAAAAAACAATTTCCAGAATATTTACACGAGCCAAAAAAGCGCGCGACCAATTTAGTAATGAGTTATAAATAGTAATGACAGCAGAAAAGCGTAACAATCAAAACAAGCTTCAATTTACAGCACAGGCCGGTGGGCACTTAAGTGGTTCCATTCGAGTGCCAGGTGATAAATCAATTTCACATCGCAGTATTATGTTTGGTGCGTTGGCTGAGGGCACGACTAAAGTCAGTGGTTTCTTAAACGGTGAAGATAATCTGGCAACCTTGAATGCGTTTAGAAGCATGGGTGTGAAAATTACCGAGCCAGAGAACGGGCAACTGGAAATTAACGGTGTTGGTATGCATGGTTTGCAAGCACCGTCTGGTGATATTGATTTGGGTAATTCCGGCACATCAATTCGGTTACTATCCGGTTTATTGTCAGGTGCAATTGCCGGTAAAGATTTTGATGTGGTGTTAACAGGGGACAGTTCTTTATCAACCCGGCCAATGAAACGGGTGACCGATCCATTAAAATTAATGGGTGCAAAGGTTGAAACCAATGATGCCGGTACGCCACCACTTAAAATTCATTCCGGGCAAACTTTAAAAGGCATTGACTATGAGATGCCGATGGCCAGTGCGCAGGTAAAGTCTTGCTTGCTGTTGGCAGGGCTTTATGCCGAAGGTAGAACCTGTGTGACGGAACCAGCACCAACACGGGACCACACCGAAAGAATGCTACGTGGCTTTGGTTATGCGGTCGAATCTAACAATGGCAAAATTTGCCTGCAAGGTGGTGGTAAACTAATCGCAACGGACATTGATATCCCTGCTGATATTTCATCGGCTACCTTTTTTATGGTGGGCGCGACGATAGCCGAAGGTTCCGATATTACTTTAGAGCATGTGGGCATTAACCCGACGCGTATTGGGGTGATTAATATTTTACGTTTAATGGGTGCATCCATTGAAATCCTGAACCAACGTGATGTGGGCGGTGAACCGGTCGCCGATATTCGGGTAAAAAATGCCAGGTTAAAGGGGGTTCACATCCCGGAAGATCAGGTGCCGCTGGCCATTGATGAATTTCCGGCTATTTTTATTGCTGCCAGTTGTGCCGAAGGCGAAACTGTCCTCACCGGTGCAGAAGAACTGCGCGTAAAAGAAAGTGATCGCATTCAGGTAATGGCGGATGGTCTGGTGGCATTAGGTGTCGATGCGGTTGCCACGCCCGACGGGATCCGTATTCAGGGTGGCGCGAACACGATTGGCAGTGGCCATGTTGAGAGCCACGGCGACCACCGTATCGCGATGAGTTTTGCAATGGCGGCACTCGTTGCTCAGGGTACTATCACCATTGGTGATTGCGCCAATGTCAGCACTTCGTTCCCTTCTTTTTTAACTTTGGCGAATCAAGCCGGTTTATCCATTAGTTAATCATTTCAAATAACATAATTTTACAATGCCAAATTTTATAGTCTAGTGAGTTAAGTGTGGTAGATAATACAATCCCTGTTATTACGGTCGATGGTCCAAGTGGTTCAGGTAAAGGCACCATTTGCTCGCTACTGGCTGCCGAACTGAAATGGCATTTGCTTGACAGTGGGGCGCTGTATCGATTGGTCGCGTTTGGGGCATTAAAACATCAAATTGATTTTTCCGACACCGACAAAATAGCCGATTATGCCAAACAGCTGGATATCCGTTTTGATGTCTCTGAACCAAACCCGGAAACAGGTGCAACCGAAGTGGCCGTTGTGCTGGAAGGTGAAGCGGTTGGGGATGGGATTCGTACTGAAGAATGTGGCAATAATGCGTCTAAAGTGGCGGCCATACCGGCCGTTCGAGCCGCTTTACTTGAACGGCAACGGCAATTTCTATCGCCACCGGGGTTAATCGCTGACGGTCGGGATATGGGCACGGTGGTTTTTCCGGACGCAAAACTAAAGATTTACCTGACCGCCAGTGCTGAAGAACGTGCAAATAGACGCTTTAAGCAGTTGAAAGAAAAGGGAATTAATGCTACAGTAGGGAGTCTTATTCGGGAAATTAATGAACGTGACGAACGCGATATGAATCGCACTGTTGCTCCATTAAAACCCGCAGAAGATGCACATGTTGTAGACACCTCATCGATGCCAATCAATGAGGTGATTCAGCATGTTTTACAATTATACCGGCAAGTTTTTAAATAAATAGATTTTAAGCTTGTTGTTATAACACAGTGAATTCGGAACAACCTGTTTCGGGTTTTAGTTAACTCCCCACATTTCAATGTGGCTCAACAAAGTACTCGTATTACGAGTAAGGCGTAAGAACATGAGCGAAAGTTTCGCAGAACTCTTTGAAGAAAGTATTTCCAATAACCAGA
>CAZEZI010000081.1:0-10170 GCA_964516315.1 uncultured Thioalkalispiraceae bacterium | reverse complement strand
AATCCTACTGTGTTCGGACGAATGAGTTTCCGTGTGGCAAGCTAGAGTATGTTAATGCTATGAATAAACCAAATTTTTTTATCGTTGGGGCAATGAAATCAGGCACATCAACTTTGCACTCGGTTCTATCTTCACATCCTGAAGTATTTATGTCTGAACCTAAAGAGCCATCGTTTTTCGTTGACCATGAAGATCTGAAAAAACTTTGGCCTGATATGGCTAAGGAAAAATGTTCTTTCGATGAGCCATCATATCTTGAATTGTTTGATAAAGCTGGCAGTGCAAATATAGTTGGTGAGTCAAGTAGTAATTACACAAAGATTCCACATGCACCAGGTGTGGCAAAACGGATATCAGAATTTAATCCGAACTCAAAAATATTATTTGTTTTAAGAGAGCCCACTGGACGGACAATAAGTCATTACTGGCATGCTGTGAAACGTGAAGGCGAAACGCGATCTATTCTTGATTCTATTAAATCAGATTCAATATATCTGGATGTGAGCAACTATGTACTGCAAATAAAAGAATTTTTAAAATATTTTGATAAAAAAAATGTATTAGTTATAACACTTGAAGAATTTTCAAAAGCACCGGCTGATACGATAAAAAATATTTTTCACTGGCTGGAAATAGATGACAAGTTTATTCCTGATAATTTGAGTAAAAAAAACCACGTAACGCCTAACACTGTTAGACGACAGCGTAAGTTGGGATATTTGAATGATTTTAACTTTAGGCCTCTTTATCAGAAAATCAGGCCGATTATTCCTCGCAGCATTCGTGAGTTAGGGCAGAAAATTTTAATGCCTGAAATTGACCGCGAGACCGTGGATTTGAATGAAGTAGTTGACTATATAAAACGAGCGCAGCAAGAACAGGTTGCAGCTTTGTGTATGCTTTTGGATAGAAAGTTTCCCGAATGGGATAATGAACATTAATGCCTGGCACTAATATGAATTCTCCTCGCGTATCTGTTGTAATGGCGGCCTATAATGCTGGCGATTATATCGCCAGAGCCATTGATTCTGCTCTTCAGCAGGATGATGTGTCGCTTGAAGTAATCGTTGTAGATGATTGCTCTGCTGATTCAACAGTAGAAATTGTCGAGGAAATTATAACCCGGGATGCACGTGTAAAACTATTTAAGAATGAGGTAAACAGTGGGCCGTCTTGCTCTAGAAATCGAGCAATATCGGAAGCAAGTGGCGAGTGGGTTGCGGTGCTTGATGCAGATGATGAATTTAGGCCTGAGCGACTTGCACGTTTATTACACTTGAGTGATGAAACAAATGCGGAAATGATTTGTGATTACCTGCAGCCTGTAGATGAACATGGCTCTATTGTGAATGGGCTAAAAATGTATCCAATCGTAAAGCCTGGAAAATGGATGTATTTTACATCTGCTGATTTTTTACTAGCTGATATGCCTGGTGGAAACGGCTTAAAAGCTGGTTACCTTAAGCCAATGATTAGGAGAGACGTGTTAGAGAAAAATTTTATTAGTTATAACGATAGTGTTCGTGTTGGGGAAGATGCCTTGTTGTTTTTTGAATGTTTAGTAAAAGGTGTCAAAGCAGTTGTAACTCCTGAATCTTATTATTACTATCGTCTGACAACAAACTCTCTATGTCGCCAGGTCTCAAATGATAACATTGCTACTCTTCGGGATGTTAATCAGAAAATGATAAATATGGCATCTCGCTACTCTAGGCAAAATCTTACGGATTTACTGTATCACAGAGATTCTCTCTATGACTGTGCTTGTCGTTATCAGCTATTTGTCCGAGCAATAAAAAGTGCTTCTTTTATGGAAGCAGTACGGGTTGTTCGTTTTAATACACAGTGTCTGAGTTATTTTATCAAGACTTTTAAACAAAGGCTTATGCTTCGCATAAAAATGACGGGATCAAGGTGAAAATGAATGGTGGCTAAGCACAAATTGTTGAGAGAAAAGAAAGTTTCAGCCAGCCTGAATTTAGCTTTAGACGAGCATGACTCGTATACAGAGATGGCTGAAACTGCTGGATATGACAATCAGTTGAAAGTGTTACCCTCGCTACCCTTTATTATTTTCCTCTTTGGTAGTGCGCTGTACTTACCGAAATTTATTCATGGTGGCCTTGTGTCACCTAATATAGATGATGGTGGTATTTTTCGTCAGGTGTTTTTTGGTCTATCCTACCTTCTTGCCGCATTTTCACTATGGAGAAATATGCGTCTAGTCGTGCCACTTGTGATGCAGCAGTGGTTAAATCTGGTGCTGTTATTGGTGGTTTTAGGGTCTGCGCTCTGGTCTGTGGCACCCGGTAAGGTGTTGATAAATTTTGGGCATTTGTCAGGCGCATTCCTTGTAGCACTCACAATGGGGTTTAATTTTTGTCATAGTCCACTGCGTTTTTTTAGAATACTAGCTCTGCTCGAACTTATTATTTTAGGTGTTTCAATTTTTTTGGCGCTAGTGCTGCCAGCTTATGGGCAAATATTAATCGGAGACACAATGCGCTGGTCTGGTATTGGAACGCACCCCAATCAACTTGGTATATCAGGTGCAATCGGCATTTGGGCCGCATTAGCTTTATTTAAAGAGAGTGTGGCACCAAGAGATAAAAAGCTAGCGTTGTCGGTCTTTATTGCTGGCTGGGTGGTGATTATAGGTGCCAATAGCATCACATCACTTTTTGTAGCTATCACATTGCTTGGGTGGTTTTTGTATATCGGTACTACTTCGAATCGAAAATCTGCTGTCTTACGAGTGATGATTGGCATATTCGGCTTACTTATTTTGATGCTCGTGATTCATGTGGTGGCACCGGATATTCTTGGACTCCACACTATATTTGGTGCAGCAGGACGTTCAGAAAACTTATCCGGGCGAACGGAATTATGGGTCATCGCTAGGCAAGCGATTGAAGTACATCCCATTTTTGGATGGAGCTTTGATTCATTGATTTCACTAGAGTCAAAGTTTGGTATTGCATATGGCCAATTTCATAATGGCTATCTGGATCTTCTCGTTCGTGGTGGTGCACTTGCACTGGGTGTGGTTGTTGTGATTATAGTTCGCGGTATTTTTTCTGGTTATCGTAACTGGTCAACATTTCAAGCCGTGGCGGTGCCTGGTCTGGGAATGTGTGTTTTTGCGATACTCCACAATATCACTGAGGCATCGTTAGTGCGGCCTACGCATCCTTTATGGGTGATGTTACTTGCAGTTATCATTGCATTAAATGCGTGTGATAAACGATTAAAAAATCATAACCCATCATGAATGATAAGAAAATTTTGATTTCCGTGTGTGTCGCTACTTATCGTCGACCTGAATTACTGCGTCAGTTATTGACCAGCCTGATGCGGCAGCGGCTGGATAGTAGTGTAACAATGGAAATCATTGTTGTGGATAATGACCCAGATGCAACGGCGACACCGGTTATTGATGAATTTATAAAATTAAATCAATATCCAGTTAATTACTCTATCGAGCCAGCAAGAAACCTGTCTATAGTTAGAAACCAGAGTGTCGCCATGGCAAAGGGTGATTTAATTGCATTTATCGATGATGATGAAATTGCTAGCCCTAATTGGCTGCAGGAATTGTTTGATGTTATTTGCAAATATAAAGCTGATGCAGTTGCAGGCCCGGTACTACCGCTCTATCCTGATGAAATTCCTAAGTGGATTATACGTGGCCGGTTTTTTGAACGTCGCAGAATGAAAACAGGCACAGAAATTTCTGTTGCTGCTACTTGTAACGCACTTTTATGGGGTAAATGTATACGAAAAATGAAAGGACCATTTGATACGTTATACGGCCAAACCGGCGGCGAAGATACGGATTTGTTTAATCGTATAATTAGATCAGGAGGGAGGGCTGTCTGGGCAGATGAAGCTATAGTAGAAGAGTGCGTACCGGTTGACCGCGCAACAATTCGCTATCTTATTCGTCGCGCTTTTCGGGGTGGCCAGATTTACGCATCAGTAACACTTCCTGCTTTTAGTTTTCAGAAAAAGATTGCATGGTTTGTGTTTAGGGGGACGATTAGCCTGGCGGGCCTGGTGTTGTTACCCTTTTCCTGGCTTTGTGGTCGCACAATAGGCATGAAGGTTTCGCGTAAGGTTGCTTCAAACCTTGGGCAACTAAGTGCTCTTTCTCCTTTTCGAGTAAAAGAGTATTAAATTATCTAGTTCATGAAATGTTTAATATCCATTTTTATGCTTTCTCATAAATTACGTAATGTGAGGCTATTAATGTCATGTTAAAACAGCGTGCTGCACTGGTTGTTATGCATTTGTATCGCCAGCCGTATTGTAAATGATTTATATAAATAGCAATGTATGTTCAGCATAATGAATATAACTAAATGGCGCTCGCATCGAGGGTTTTCTGTATTTTATTTATTGATTCCTCTGGGCTTTCTCTGGGCAACAACAAGCGTGGCGGATTGCTCGTCAGATAATTTGTTGGCGAATTCAGGTTTTGATTCGGGCTTGTTAACAGGAACGGCATTGAACTGGCGTGATAATAGTGGCTGGGCCGATGTGGATGTTGATTACTCCCGGATAGCTTATGACGGTCGAGCAGGCAAAGTGCAGCGCATAGATGTTGGTGCTGTTCGTAGTGGCGCTATGCAGTTTGTACAGGCCGGTGTGCAATTGTTAGGAAAACGATCATATAGAATAAGTATCTGGATGCGTGGCAATATTTCTGCGCCGGTTGAAGTGCTTATGAGAAAGCAGGGTAAGCCATACACTACTTATATGAGTGATGGTTTCAAAGTTAACAAAACATGGAAAAAATATGTTTTTCAGGATATCGCGCCTGTTGATGACGGTAATGTGTATTTTATGGTGCGAACCAAAGGAGCAGGCTGGATTGAATTAGATAATGCTGAACTTGTGAATGTTACTGATTGTTCTACTTTTTCAGGAGTATCTGTAGGAAATCAAATAAATAATAGCAGCTTTGAAGTCGGTCTTGATAAATGGGCGGTTTTAACTCGTGAGAGAAATTATGAGCATATGGCTCAGGTTCGCTGGGAAGCGGTACCAGCAAAAACAATTAAAACATCTACTGTGCATGGTAAATCCGCATTGCTGCTCCATGTGCCACGTTATGGTGTGACGCGTTTATCGTCTCCGTTTGTTGTCCTGGAATCTGGTGAGGAGTTTTCACTTTCTTTCTACGCTAAATCTGATAAGCCTCGAAGAATTCGATTTGGAGTAGTGGCTGGTGATTATGGTAAACACCGGGGACTCATAAAAAGTATGAAAATATCAAAGGACTGGACAATGCTAAACGTGAGTGGCAAGTTGCCGGTTTCACGAAAAAATGTATATCATATTTTTATAGAGTCGGCTGATGAAGGTGAGTTTTTGGTAGATGCTATTCAGCTTGAACGCGGCAATAAACCTACGGCTTATCAGCAAAGCCAGCCGGTTGAGGTTGGTTTTGACCACGAAGGACTTAAACTTCTGTTGTTTAACGGAGAGTTAGAATCATTGCCTGTGCGAGCTTATGCGCCCGGTATAGATAAGGTAAATATTGAGATTTGGTCGACTGATTGGCAGGAAAATCGTGTGTTAATTAATAGCCAACTTTTATCCCTGGATAAGGATGGTTATGGTTTGTTGATGCAGCCAATTAGTACCAGCCAGATTGGATACCAAAAACTCACCGCAAATGTTTTATATAAAGATGGTGTTTCAGCAACCGCTGAACTGGCAGTTGGCGTTGTGCCACGCATAAATAACGATAGCGAGGCGAACTTGTCGCCATTTGGTGTGCACGCCCGGTTTTCGCCGTCAGACCTCGAACAGGTGAAAACGCTTGGGGCGAGTTGGCTCCGGCTTCATCCTCCCTATGCTACTAAATGGGCCATTGTTGAGCCAAGAAAAGGTGAGTACAGGTATTTTGATGATTCGTTGCTTGCTGCCAAAGAGCGTGGTTTTGAGGTTCTAGGTTCGCTTGATGCCACACCAAAATGGGCCAGTGGCACAGATGAAACGCGTTTTTTTAGATACCGAACTAGAATGCCGCAAGATATGCGTGACTGGAGGCGTTACATAAAACGGACAGTGGGTCATTACAAAGGGGTGATTAATTACTGGGAAGTATGGAATGAACCGGATAGTGATTCTTTTTTTAAGCTAGCAGATAGTGGTAGTTTGAAAGATAAAGCAAAAGCATATACCCAGCTGCTTCAGGCGGCCTATGATGAAGCAAAAAAAGCTAACCCGGATTCTGTAATAGTAGCGGGCTGTCCGACGGGGAGTAACCCGGTAGCCTGGATTAAGGCTATTGCTGAAGAAGGTGCATTACAATATATGGATGTTCTGTCATTCCATCGTTACACTGATGGGCGACCGGGTGATGTCCTGGATGTGACTACTGGAGAATTGATCAATAAGTTCAGAAAGATCATGCGTGAACATGGCGAGCTTAAGCCTGTTTGGGAAACTGAAAGCGGCGTTCGATTCATTGAAAGTGAGTACGACTATTTTCCGGACATAACTGGTGGATACCATAGTTCTGTCACAGAAGTAGCAGCATATATAGTTCGTAACTATGTTCACTTGATTGAAAACGGTGTTGAAAGATGGTTTTACTATGGCGCAATATCTTCCAGAAGACCGGACCGGACAGAATTCACAGGTTTATTCGAATGGGACGCATCGCCCAGGCCGGCTGCTGTTGCTTATGCAGTAATGAGCAACCTGATTGGGCATGCTGAATACAAAAAAAGCTGGAGAGCAGGATCAGATGTGCATGCTGTCAGGTTTAATTCTAACTCTAACTCAGAAGTCATTGATATAGTTTGGCTAAATGACTGGGTTATAGGGCGTACTGTTAGCACAGAGATAAAGGCACCGGGTGATTGTAGCTTATTAGAGGTCAGTGATTTAATGGGGCGTGTTATTCAGCCTCGCCATGAGGCAGGTGTTGCAGTAGTGGCGGCAAGTATAACGCCGTTATATATTCATTGGAGCGCATGTGGACCTTAAGAGATGGTTGTGGCTCCTTTTATTTTTAGATGTGAGGAAATCAGATGCAGGCTAAGGTGGATTATTAGGGCAGGGGGCGATGAAATCTGAGTATTTATGATAATTCTCGACTATTATTATACCTATCTGGCGACAGTAATCCCTGAATGATTAGTATCTGAAATACGTAACAAAATGTGAGATTAAAAAGCCACGTATAAACTTAAGCGTCTTCCGATGAAATGACTAAGCCATCGGATACCTCCAGAAGTCTTTTCCAATGCCAGACTTCGTTAACTGTTGTACTTCAAAGTTGAAACTGCGTATCAAAACAATGAAATGTAAAATATGTAATAAGAAAACGAAAGAAATTTTTGAGTCCGTTGTGATTCAAAAATACAATATTAAATATTATCAGTGCGAAAATTGTAATTTTATTCAGACGGAAGATCCCTACTGGCTGGATGAAGCGTATAGTAAATCGATTGCTAATATGGATGTGGGGTACGTTACAAGAAATGTAATGTATTCCCAAATGATACGTACACTTATTAAGCTATATTTTAAAAAAGACGCTAAATACCTGGACTATGGTGGTGGCTATGGTTTGTTTGTTCGCTTAATGAGAGATCGAGGGTTTCAGTTCTTTAGGCAAGATTTATACAGTGATAATTTATTTTCAACATATTTTGATATAGAGGATGTTGAAGGTGATGATAAGTTTGAGTTGGTGACGGCTTTTGAGATATTTGAACATTTAGAAAATCCGTTAGATGATATAAAAAAGATGTTTGAATATTCTGACTCTATTTTGTTCAGTACAGAGCTACAATCAAAAAAACATTACGATAGTACAGCAGACTGGTGGTATTTTGTACCAGAAACAGGGCAACATATATCTTTTTACACGAAGCAGTCATTGCAAGTAATTGCTGACCATTTTGGTTGTAATATATATTCAAACTCAAGAGATTTACACTTACTTACCCATAAGAAATTTAGAGTTAATCCAACGATATTGCCATATTACATGCGAAAATTGACCGATAAAATTTTTGGTTTAAATTTTTCAAACAGAAATAGTTTGATCTCGCCTGATTTCGAGAAAACAAAACAGTTAACAAGAAAAGACGAACGGAATTAAGCTGTAGCTTCATTCAAGTAAATATGAATAATTATTCCCTGGCTCCTATTTGTGTTTTTGTTTACTCCCGCTTAGAGGAAACTCAAAAGACCGTGGAGGCGTTAAGCAAGAACTATCTGGCTAAGGATTCTATATTATATATATTTTCCGATGGGCCCAGAAGTGCAAAAGATGCAAGAAAAGTTGCTCAAGTAAGAGAGTATGTCAGGACTATTTCCAGTTTTAAGAGAACAACTATAATCGAGTCTGAGGGTAATAAAGGCTTGTCAAACTCAATAATAGAAGGCGTTACTCAAATTATTGAGAAATATAAAAAAATAATTGTGGTGGAAGATGATCTTCTTACATCACCTAACTTCCTGAATTTTATGAATCAGGCTCTTCACTATTATCAGGACAACCCTAAAATATTAGCTGTGACTGGATACACGATGGATCTAAAGTCATTAGGGACTATTGGCTCGGACTATTACCTGAGTTTAAGAGCCTCATCATGGGGGTGGGGAACATGGGAGTCTAAATGGAAAGGTATCGATTGGGAGATAAAAGATTATTATAAATTCAAAACTAATTATCGTGAGCAGTTTATGTTTATGAGAGGTGGTTCTGATATGCCGTTGATGCTAAAACGGTGCATGCAGGGTGAAATAGATTCCTGGGCTATCAGGTGGTGTTATCATCAGTTCAAAAATGATCAGTATGTAATTTTTCCAAGTAAGTCGAAAATCTTAAATATAGGATGCGGGGAGCAGGCTACGCATACAAAAAAGATGACAAGGTTTTCAATTGTGTTAGATGATGGGTTAAAGAAGGATTTTGTATTCGATGCTGATCCAAAATTGAATTATCGCATATTGAAGGAGTTCAGAAGAAAAAATTCAATTTTATCAAGATTAATAGGGAAGATATTGTGAAATAATGGAAAACATGACTTTAATAATATGCTCTATTGTAAGAAACTGCGAAGAGTCTTTGAAAAAGAATATTCTGGTTATTGATGAATTATGTGATCGGGTAAAAGATTATCATATTGTTATTTATGAGAATGATAGTGCAGATAACACTAGAGCAGTTTTAGTTCAGTGGGCGGAACGTAGAAAAAATGTTCATTTGATTCTTGAGGATACTGGGAAGCCGAAAAATACTATTCCTGGGAAAAGTGAAGTATCGGTGAACCCATATTTTTCGGCAAAACGAATTTCCAAGATGGTTGACTTAAGAAATCAATATCTTGAATATATTGAACGAAAGAACTTAACCGCTGATTACGTAATGGTGGTTGATCTGGATGTTACTATGATTAGTTTAAAAGGGATAATGCATTCATTACAGGTTGAAAGTAATTGGGATGCAATAACGGCTTATGGCTACTCCCTTTCCCCAAGAATGACAAATCGTTATCACGATGCATATGCTTTGGTAGAAAGTGGTATGGAACAAATACCACAAACAGAAAAATCTATTAAAGATAGCCAGTATAAATGGGCATCTTTAAGTAAGGGTGATTTATTAGTAAAGGTGTTTTCAGCATATGGAGGGCTTGCCATCTATAAGTTTAAAGCAATTCAAAATTTAAGATATCAGCTTTTATTAAATGGTGATGACCGGGTAGAAGTAAGGTGCGAGCATTTCTCTTTGTGTAAACAAATGCATGATAGAGGTTTCTCAAATATCTTTATAAATCCTAAAATGACAATTAAGTATCAAGAAGTTTCAATGAGCCTGATTTATAGCAGGATTCGTAGTATTTTCGGTGGCGATTAAAAGTGTAATTATTTAAGTGTTGGCAGGCTCTCTGGTTATTATATTTATATGTTTTATAGCAGCCAGCATTTACGTTTTTAATTTGAGTTATGAAAGAACATGGGTGCTGAATACTGTATAGGCGATTCGAGCTTTCCGAACGTGAATATGATAGTTGGGTAGTTGAACTTTGCATAGGAGTTATCCCTGATGATGACGAGAATTTGTAATGTGTATTTAGGGGTGTGTGTTGAATACGAAAGTTAATATAGGCGGTGTGCCATTTCCCGTTATTAATTACG
>CAZEZI010000080.1:0-10368 GCA_964516315.1 uncultured Thioalkalispiraceae bacterium | reverse complement strand
TCAACCATCCAATAAAAGACCCTTTTGTTATGAATTTAACCGAATTAAAAAAAACTCCTGTCCCTGAACTGATTAAAATTGCCGCTGAAAGTGGCGTCGAAGGAACCGCACGTTCCCGCAAGCAAGACATTATTTTTTCAATACTTAAGGCGCATGCAAAGAAAGGTGAAGATATTCACGGTGATGGTGTTCTGGAAATATTACAGGATGGTTTTGGTTTTTTACGTTCAGCAGAAAGTTCCTATTTAGCAGGTCCAGATGATATTTATGTCTCACCCAGCCAGATCCGGCGCTTTAGTTTGCGGACCGGTGATACCGTTGCCGGGAAAATTCGCCCCCCTAAAGATGGTGAACGCTATTTTGCATTATTGAAAGTGAGCGAAATTAACTTTGACTCACCTGAAAACAGCCGCCGAAAAGTTCTGTTTGAAAATTTAACGCCACTGCACCCGAATGAACGCTTAATAATGGAAATGGGTAATGGCAGTACCGAAGATATCACCGCGCGTGTTATTGATTTAGCCTCCCCCATTGGTAAAGGCCAGCGCGGTTTGATTGTTTCACCACCAAAAGCCGGTAAAACAATGATGCTGCATGATATTGCGCATTCCATTTCACTTAATCACCCAGAATGCCACCTTATTGTGTTGCTGATTGATGAACGTCCTGAAGAAGTCACCGAAATGTCTCGCTCTGTTAAAGGCGAAGTGGTTTCCAGTACGTTTGACGAGCCAGCCAGTCGCCATGTGCAAGTGGCCGAAATGGTTATTGAAAAAGCCAAGCGGTTAGTTGAGCATAAAAAAGACGTGGTGATTTTACTGGATTCGATTACCCGTTTAGCGCGAGCCTACAATACTGTTATCCCTTCTTCCGGCAAGGTACTGACCGGTGGTGTGGATGCCAATGCACTGCAACGCCCAAAGCGCTTCTTTGGTGCGGCACGTAATATTGAAGAGGGTGGTTCACTCACAATTTTAGCTACCGCGCTGGTTGAAACCGGTTCGCGTATGGACGATGTGATTTACGAAGAATTTAAAGGCACCGGCAATATGGAAGTGCACCTGGATCGCAAGATTGCCGAAAAACGAATCTTCCCTGCGATTAATATCAACCGTTCCGGCACCCGCCGCGAAGAGTTGTTAACCAAACCGGATGAGCTGCAAATGATGTGGATTTTGCGCAAGGTTGTGCATGAAATGGATGAAGTGGCTGCAATGGAATTTATCTTTGATAAGCTTAAAGCCAGTAAAACAAATGCCGAGTTTTTTGATTCCATGAAAAGAAAGAAATAGAAAAAATAAGCAGAGCAACAGTACCTGCTAGAACAAGTAAAAATGCAGCCCGGGATAATAGTAGTGGGCTGCAGGCAAGGGATGCCACGTTTTAACTCCACCCCATGCGTTATTTAAAAATACAAGCAAAATAATATTTTTTTTGTCCTTTTTAAAAAAACATTTTAAATCAATTGGATACCGCGCATTTTCCATGTAAAGGATTAGAAAGCAGTGCTAAGCATTTTGACAAAGTCTTATTGCTCGCGCAATATTCTTAAATATAAGCTTACGAATTATAGAATTATTGGGGATAAACCGATTCGTTGGTAATGTTATTTAAGGTGTAAAAGTTGGTACCGAAAATGATTGAGAATCTCAAAGAAGAAAAACTAAATAAACTGGATTTTGAAACCTGGATGGCGCTTTGGCGAGACAGTCCGGAAAATTTTGAATCTTGCCGCACCAGGCGTATTGCGGCCTATATTAATAGTGTGCCGGAAAAACATCGTGAGCGTTTACGCTGTCTTCAATGGCGCATTGATAAAGTACGTGAGCGGGCGGCCAATCCACTGGCGGCAACCATTGCAATCTCTGAAATGATGTGGAAATCGTTTGATGAGCTTGGTTCAATGTATAAGGATTTGGCTGGAATGGTTGAAGGTCGTCAGCCCCGCCGAACTCGCCGCACAGCAACGGTTTTACCCTTTAATCGCGCGGCTTTTGCCCGAAGTTAGATAATCCCGCCGATTTTTGACTATTTGAGCTATTTTGACGGATTGCGCTTGCTGTCGCCGGCGCTTTTACGTATTATTGCCGACTGTTTTTAGTATGGTGCTGAACATAAAGATCTTTTAGTTTCAGTGGCGATACGACTTAAATTAATGAGGCAACAAAATGAAAGCTGATATCCACCCAAAATATTCTGAAGTAACTGTTACATGCAGTTGCGGTAACACATTCCAGACCGGTTCAACTGTTGGTAAAGACGCGCTGAGCATCGAGGTTTGTTCCAGTTGCCATCCTTTTTACACAGGCAAACAAAAAATTGTTGATACAGCCGGTCGAGTTGATAAATTCCGTCAAAAATACGGTATGTCATCAAAATAAGATGTTGCGATTTTATTACCTGAAAAAGGTGCTCAATTTGAGCGCCTTTTTTATTGGTTGTTATATTTTTATTGTCGGCGAAGTTGCTGCGTCTGAATGTAACGTCAAACGCTACGACATGGAGGCAACCGTGGTAAGGGTTGTTGATGGTGATAGCGTTACGTTAGCAGGCAAAAGGAAGGTCAGGCTGATAGGTATTAATGCGCCGGAGTTAGCACGTTATCCTGAAAAAGCAGAGCCCTATGCTTTAGTCGCAAAGCAGTATCTTAAAACACAACTGGCAGCGAATAAAAAAGTCTATTTAAAATTTGGCCAGCAACAGAAAGATCGCTATGGACGTCTGTTGGCACATTTATTTTTAGGTGATGGGCGTAATCTTAATGCCATGCTGGTTAGAAAGGGTTTGGCCAGTGCTATTGTCGTGCCGCCAAATACAGCATTAATGGATTGCTATTTCAGGCTGGAACAGCAGGCGCGGAAAAAAGCAAAGTATATCTGGTCGACTCATTCATTTAAAAATATCCTTGCTTCACAATTAAAATTAAAGGATACCGGCTTTGCTTTTATAAAAGGCAACGTTATACGCGTTGGTAAAAGTCGCGATTCGATCTGGTTACAGTTAGCGCCAAAATTTACCTTGCGAATAAAACGTAAAGACTTTAAGTATTTTAAATCCCTGAACTTAAAGACCCTGAAGCTGGAAGATTTAAAAGGTAAAACACTGTATGTGCGTGGTTGGGTCTATAAGTGGAAAAAAGAATTATATATGCAGGTGCGTCACCCGAAAATGATTAACGGGTTTTAGTTTTTGTTATCGAAAAACTGCATATAACGATAAATCTTTTTGCTGCGTTGTAAAAAACGTTTAGTCCGTGTTTTCGGGTTGTGTTTAACCGGGCTGGGGAGTGTGGCTGCGAGTTCTGCTGCCTGACGTTTTGATAAGGTATGCACCGAAACACCATAATAGTAGCGTGATGCGGCTTCTACACCAAAAATACCTTTACCAAATTCAGCAACATTTAAATAAATTTCCAGTATGCGGGATTTATTTAATTTTATTTCCATCCCTACCGTAAGTATCAACTCATGCCATTTGCGCAGAGGATTACGTGCCGGGTTTAAAAACATATTTTTAATCGTTTGTTGTGAAATCGTACTGCCACCGTATTTAAAATCCATGTGTTCCATGTTGTATTCCATTGCATCTTTTAAAGCATCCAAATCAAAACCGGTGTGTTGGTAAAAACGTGCATCTTCAGCAACAATAACAGCCATGCGCATATTTTTTGGTATCCAGTTCATCGGTACCGGTTTCCAGCGCAGGCGTGGCAGGCGGGTATCTTTTTTTTGCCTTGCTTCATATGCCTGAATGAATTTTGTTTTTTTAACCGAACCGCGTCCATATTCAGACCAGTCTGGCCAGATGGTGCTGATATAAAAAATATCGATTACCAGAAGAAGGATAAAAGCACGAAACAGATAGACACTGTAGCGCCATAGTTTTGTTTTGGATTTAAATCTGCGGCGCCTGCGGCGTCGTTGAAATAGCCAGTTTCTCATTTTTGAATGTGGCTGGCTAAAAAGCCATCTTTATTAATTGCGTTAGTTATACTGTAGCAAATTAATCCGTAAAAACATGAAGCCTAAATCACGTAATGCAGATATGAACAGAGATGATGTTATTGTTAAAGCCTATGCGAGTAGTGGATACAGCAAGTAGCCTGGATGAAGCGCAGCGTAATCCGGGGGAGTACTGCCGCATTACATAAAATTGGTATACCCGAAGATGAGACAGACCGCCTGCATAAAGCCTTACTGGATGGAAAAACCGTGTTGATACTACATTACAGCAAAGATGACAGGACAAACTGGCAACAGATCATTGACTGGTCCAGTGCAGAATCTGTGCAGGTCTTTACTGGAAATGATGTCCATGACAGTAGTGACCAGGATAATAGTAACCAGAACGGCTAGTTATTAACCTGGATCACATATCTATGGATATCTGATCAGAAAAAGAGTGCGTATCACAAAACGTGAATATGCGCAGATATCATCATTGTTGCAATTCGGTGATGCTGTGTGTGCTTATATGTTCCGCCATGGCCTCAATATCCGCATCTGATACTTCTCCAAAGATGCGATGCATCAGATCAAAAATATCGGCAGGGCGCTTGTTTGACTTAATATCCATCATTGCCTTGATCAGGTAGCCACGGCGCTGGCCGGCAATAACAGGGCCACGAGGCAATACCGATGCTTTGTTTCGGCTTTTTGGGTGATGACACATATAACAACGGTGCTCAATATAAAGCACATGCCCCCGTATGGAACGACTGCTGTTCTGTTTCCGCCTGGTTATAACCGGCTGCTGTTCAAAATACCTCGCAATAGTCTTAAGTGACTGTTGATCCAGCTTTTTGGCAATCGGTGACATCACAGGATCCTTACGCCGTCCGGCCTGAAAATCAAGTATCTGGTTAACAATATAGTCCGCATGCTGACCATCCAGCTTTGGGTAGGCCTGTTGCTGAGCAATGTTCCCTGAACCGTGACATACAATGCAGCCCTCAGCAGCAAGTGGTGGGGTTGGCTGACGCGGTGATGCAAACACAAGCTGCCCATAGAGACTACTGATTAATAATATCAGCAGCCTGTATCGTATGGTATCACCAGGCAGTGATTTTTTACTGTACAGAAACATTTTTCTTTTTAGTCTTTACTTTAACGAGTTTAAACTGTGTTTTTAAAGGTATGGACGTGCTCTGGACGGTTATCGTTAAGCATTACCTCTACCATCCATGTTCCCGGCAAATCTCCACTTCCACCCATGTATTTTATTATTATAGATGTTAGTCGAATATTGTTTAGATTGCCTCGAAGTTTGCCCGTTACACATTGAATCGCCTTTGTATTAATAGAAAAACTTCTATCCGGTCTTGTTACTTTGAATATCACAAAGAATATTTACTTCACCGGAGCCATTGGTTTCTGGATTTATAGAGGTACAAGAGAGTGAATCGGCCAGCGAGCCGTTGCAGAAAAATCGAGGTCTTGCTGTTCACCGGCAAGTAGTCGCTGGCTACCGGCATAGGCAATCATTGCGCCGTTGTCGGTGCAAAAAGCAGGGCGCGGATAGTAAACGCTTGCATCGTATTTTTTAACCAGTTCGGTTAAGCGCATGCGTAAGTGGGTATTGGCGCTAACACCTCCGGCTATTACCAGTGTTTTCATTTGTGTTTGTTCTAATGCACGGCGGCATTTAATTGCAATGGTTTCGACTACCGCTTCCTGAAATGCATAGGCGAGGTCGGCTTGTGTTTGTGCGGATTGGTCAGAGCTTTTCCATGCAGTGAGGGCGGCAGTTTTTAAACCGCTAAAGCTAAAATCCAGTCCGGGGCGGTCGGTCATTGGACGTGGTAATTTAAAACGGCCGGGCTGGCCGGACTCCGCCAGTTTGGCCAGTGCCGGGCCACCGGGATAACTCAGGCCGAGCATTTTTGCGGTTTTATCGAAGGCTTCGCCTGCGGCATCGTCAACGGATTCGCCGAGTAAAGTGTACTGGCCAATACCTTGTACGCCAATAAGCTGAGTGTGGCCGCCAGAGACTAACAAGGCCACAAACGGGAAGCGTGGTGGATTCTTTTCGAGCATCGGCGCGAGCAGATGGCCTTCCATATGGTGTACACCAATGGCCGGTACGTCCCAGGCATAAGCGAGTGAGCGGCCGACGGAACTGCCAACCAGTAAAGCGCCTAACAGACCGGGGCCTTTGGTATAGGCAATGCCATCAATGTCTTTGGCTGTGAGTTGTGCTTGTTCTAATGCCTTGTTAATTAAGGGAATAATTTTTCGCACATGGTCACGCGAGGCCAGTTCGGGCACTACGCCACCGTATTCGGCGTGCAGCTTGATCTGGCTGTGCAGTACATCGGCAATAATGCCGGTGTTGGTATCGTAAATGGCGATACCGGTTTCATCACAGGAGGTTTCGATTCCTAAAACTCGCATAAATAGGGGGTGCTTCGCCTTGTTGGGTGCTTTTGTTGCTATTTAACCTCTAAAATGGAAGAAAATAGCGAATTAATGAGTGATCTCTTTGCATTGTCGGGCGGCTGCGTTTAAAATAGCGCGCCCTTTTGGGTCATTGTAGCTAAAAAGTAACGAACAAATATAGAGGAATACTAAATGCCTTTTGTGAAGGTTAAAGAAAACGAACCCTTTGACGTCGCGCTGCGTCGTTTTAAACGTTCTTGTGAAAAAGCCGGTGTTTTATCTGAAGTCCGTCGTCGCGAATTTTATGAAAAGCCAACATCGATTCGTAAACGCAAACTCGCTGCGGCTGTAAAACGTCACCAGAAAAAAATATCGCGTGAACGTTCACGTTTAGTTCGTCTTTACTAGATTTATATTATTAAACTAATTGCTCAGTCTGGCAGCATTGTATTGTCAGGCTGTTTTTATTTTTAATTAAGATAACTCCGTATGTCTGATCTAAAACAACGTATCAATGATAATGTAAAAGATGCAATGCGCGCCAAAGAAAAAGAGCGCCTTAAAACATTGCGTTTAATTACATCGGCTATCAAGCAAATTGAAGTCGACAAGCGTATCGAGCTTGACGATGATGCGGTTATTGCTGTTCTGGAAAAAATGCTAAAGCAACGTAAAGACTCGATTGAAGCGTTTGAAAAAGCCGGTCGTGATGAACTTGTTGCGATTGAAATAGCCGAAGTGGCTATTATTAAAGAATATATGCCCGAACAAATGTCAGATGCCGAAGTTGATGCTTTAATTGGCGAAGCCATTACATCCACCGGTGCTACAGCCATGAAAGACATGGGTAAGGTCATGGGCATGCTTAAAGCCAGGTTAGCCGGTAAGGCTGATATGGGTGCGGTTAGCGGTAAAATTAAATCACGCTTAACCTAAGCCTGGATTATGGCGGTTTACCCACCTTAATAATTTTTTTAAAAGTTGGGGCACTCTGATAAATCGCCTCAAAAACACTCACTTACTCAAGTAAGCTCCGTTTTTTTCACCAATTTATGCCTTGTACTCCAGGTTTAGGTTAACCGTGATTAAACATGAGAAAATAAGTTTATATAAAGCCAAAACAAGTCACGTATCCCCTCGCGTCTCAAGGGCAAAAGCCATAAAATAACATCCATGGCCGGTTTAATCCCTCAGTATTTTATTGACGACATTCTTGCACGCACCGACATTGTCGAGGTGATTGATGCGCGTGTGCCGTTAAAAAAAGCCGGTACCAACCATAAAGCTTGTTGCCCGTTCCATAACGAAAAAACGCCGTCTTTTACGGTAAGCGAAGCCAAGCAGTTTTATCATTGTTTCGGTTGTGGTGAGAGCGGTTCGGCGTTACGTTTCTTAATGGAATACGAGCACCTGAGTTTCCCAGAGGCGGTTGAAGAGCTGGCAAGTAATTTAGGTCTGGAAGTGCCACATGAAAAGGTTAATGGCACTGAGCATGGTGCGAGGATAAAACAGGCCGATTCGTTGTATCAGCTGATGCAGCAAGTGGATCAATTTTATCGCAAACAATTACGCGAACATCCGCAGGCACAAAAAGCCGTTGCCTATTTAAAGCAGCGTGGTTTAAGTGGTGAAATTGCAGCAGAATATGGCATGGGCTATGCGCCACCTGGTTATGAGTCGGTTTTAAAAGTCCTTTCCGATTCATCCACAAAGCCTGACATAGAAAAAAAATTAGTCGAGACAGGGGTACTGATTAACAATGAGCGGGGCGGGACTTATGACCGTTTTCGTGATCGAGTGATGTTTCCTATTCGCGATCAACGTGGGCGCTGTATTGCCTTTGGTGGCCGTGTGCTAGGGGATGAGTCCCCCAAATATTTAAATTCACCCGAAACACCCTTGTTCCACAAAGGCCGTGAGCTGTACGGACTGTACGAAATGCGCAAAGCTTTGCGCAAAATTGATAAGGTACTGGTGGTGGAAGGTTATATGGACGTGGTGGCACTGGCACAGTTTGGTGTGCGCTATGCGGTGGCAACCCTGGGTACAGCGACCACGGCCGATCATTTACAGCGTTTGTTTCGCTTAAGCCATGAAATTTATTTTTGTTTTGATGGTGATCGCGCTGGCCGCGATGCCGCATGGCGGGCTTTAAATAATGCCTTGCCGGTAATACGCGAAGGCTTACAAATTCGCTTTATGTTTTTGCCGCAAGGTGAAGACCCCGACAGTTATATTCGTGCTAACGGTAAAGCGGGTTTTGAAGAGGAGCTTGGCAAAGCCAAAACTTTTTCAGAATATTTGTTCGAGAACCTGTGCGCTAATATCGATACCCACAGTATTGATGGTCGGGCACAGTTGGTGGAGCAGGCGCGACCGCTGTTAAGCCAGCTATTGCCGGGAGTCTACCGGCAAATGATGCTGCAACAATTGGCTCTGTTGACCCGGATGGAGGTGACAGAAATCGAAGCCAGCCTGCAAAATAACTTACCTCTGGTTCGTGGTAATCGCAATGCAGCGGCAAAGCCGTCTGGGCAGCAAATGGGTGTTGAGCCGGGTCAGCAAAATACGGTAAATAGAGTCAATTCAACGCGATCTGTGGCTAAAATGGGTCTATCTCCGATAAGAATGGCTATTATGCGGTTACTCTATTTGCCACGTTTGGCTCAGTTAGTGAAAACGCCCAGGCAGCTGGCTGAGCTGGATATGCCGGGTATCGATATTTTACGAAAATTGCTTGAATTATTACATGCTTATCCCCATATCAATTGTGCGGCGATCCTGGAGCGTTGGGCAGGTTTTGAGGATGCGAACCAAAGCTACCCGCATCTTGTCAAACTTGCACAATGGCAGCCGGAAGTAACAGATGAGGCGGCACTGGAGGCCGAGTTTCTCGGCGTGATGGAAGCTCTGTATTTGCAGGCAAAGGAAATGCGCCTGGAGCATTTACTGGCAAAATCGAATCATGGGCAATTGAGCGAGCAAGAAAAGCAGGAATTGCGGCAATTAACCCAGCGAACTAATTAACAGCCTTATTAATGTCACTAATCCGCAAAAAATTGTAATTTGTTGCTTAAAGCAGGCAAATTCTTTAATAAAAAGTCTATAGTTATCTTATGATTTATATAGAAAAATCACAGATCTAGTGTAAACTCCTGATCTTTTATCTCGAAATAATGTGAGCGCAGTGAATGAGTGTAAGTAAAGCACCCGAATTGAACGAAAGTAAGCAGCAATCCCAGCTTAAGATATTGATTGCAAAGGGAAAAGAGCAAGGTTACTTAACCTATGCCGAGGTCAACGACCACCTGCCAAACGACATTGTCGATCCGGATCAAATTGAAGATATTGTTGCCATGATCAACGATATGGGGATCACTGTGCATGAAGTGGCACCGGACAGTGATACCTTGTTGGAATCCGGCAATAGTGTTGATGAAGATGCAGCCGAAGAAGCAGCAGCGGCGCTTGCCAATGTCGACAGTGAATTCGGTCGTACAACCGATCCTGTTCGTATGTATATGCGTGAAATGGGTGCAGTGGAATTGTTGTCTCGTGAAGGTGAAATTGAAATTGCCAAGCGTATTGAAGCTGGCCTGAAGCAAATGTTGTGGTCGCTGTCTTGCTATCCTAAAACCATTGAGACATTAATCGAGTTTCACAAAAAATTTCTCGCTGAAGAATTTAAACTGACGGATATTTTAACCGACTATATCGATCCGAATGCACCGGATGAAATTATTGTGCCAGGTGCACACGGTGCCGATGACGATGATGATGATGATGAAGTTGTCGATACAGGGCCGGATCCAGAAGAAGCAAAACAGCGTTTTTCAAAAATTGAAAAACTGTTTAACAAAATGATGAAAGCCGCACAAAAAAATGGCTTTTCGGATAAAAAGACCACCAAAATTCGTGAAGAAGTAATCGATCAGATCATGGAATTAAAATTAGTTCCCAAAATGGTAGAACGTCTGGTTCTTCAGATGCG
>CAZEZI010000079.1:0-10773 GCA_964516315.1 uncultured Thioalkalispiraceae bacterium | reverse complement strand
CTGGCCGTAATTTTGGCGCAAAAAATTCTTCAGCATGATCAATATCAACGTCTTCATTTTTATCATTGTGCAGTGGCAGTTCGGAATCGTTCCAGCCTCGAAGGCCGGTTTTAAGCGAGACAACTTTTTCATAGCCCATTTGTTGCATTACATCGGCGGCAAAGATACTGCGATTGCCTGAGCGGCAAATTACAACTACTTCTTTCTGGCGTGCTTCGACCAGTTCGGGAATGGTGTCGTCAAAGTCGTACTCGCAGGATGTTTCCAGTATGCCGCGTGGTACGTTGATGGAATTGTAAATATGCATGGCTTCAAATTCTTTTGGTTCACGTACATCGATAAGCAGGGGTTTGTCTTCTTGTTTGAGCATTTCTTCGAGGTTCCAGGGGAAAATCTCATCGACACGCTCTAAACATTCTTGTATTAACTGGCTAAATTTTTTCATTTTACTATTTTATCTTATTAATTTAATTTTACTTTTTATATTGAGTTAGATTGCGGTGCTGTTATTGCTCGCAATGTCCCGCGTTATGTCGTTGCGATCGATAGCGTGGCAACCTTGTTCTTGTATAAAGCTGAGGTTAATTCGATTCTGCATTTTTTTTATTAATGCCATGCTGCACGGCCATAACGGCGGCTTCGACTCTTGAATGCACTTCCAGTTTTCTTAGTATGGCTTTTACATGCAATTTTACGGTGCCGTCTGAAATACCCAGGTTTCTGGCGATGCCTTTATTGCTGAGCCCTTCGGCAAGTAAGCCCAGAATTTCAGTTTCGCGTGGTGTAAGCCCGGTGAATGGGCTGTCTTTTGATTCTTCTTTAGGCTCCGTTTTACCCTGAACCGCTCGGGCAAGGATAGGCGCAAGATCCGGTGCTACCACTGTTTTGCCATTAACGATATCGCGCAGTGCGATAACCAGCTCGTCGGGTTCCATGTCTTTTAGCAAATAACCCTGGGCACCATTTTTTAGCGATTCAACCAGATCGGTTTCATCGGTACTGGTTGTTAACATTACTACTGGCAGAGTGTCGTAAGCATCGCGCAGTAGTTTTAATACACCGAGGCCGTCAATGCCGGGCATGCGCATATCAAGCAGCACAATATCCGGTTGCAGTTTTTTTACCAGTTCAACGCCATCTATACCGGTGTTAACGGAGGCGAGTATTTCAATGCCACGGGTAGATAGCAGGCCCTCTAAACCAACACGGAACAAAGTGTGGTCATCAATAAGTAAAACTTTTAAACTCATTCTTTATCCTTGCCGGTTATGGGTATAGAAGGTGGGCTGACTAAAATTTTATTCGTGGTGTCTGCTGCTTCTTCGTTCAGGTTCTGGTGTTTAAAAGTGAGTGTTGTTCGCGTACCTTCGCCTAGTTCACTTTCAATTGTAAAGGTGCCGCCAATGCGTTTGGCGCGTTCATCCATAATGCTTAAACCAAGATGATCGCCGGATACACGATCGGATTCTGGCGGGATGTCCATACCAACACCATCGTCTTCAATTAAAATACTGCATTCACCCTGCACATTGCTGCGCATAATAACCCGAACAGCATGTGCCTGACTGTGTTTGCTGATGTTATTCAGTGACTCCTGAATAATACGCAAAGCCTGCACTTCGATATTGGGCGACAGACTCAGCACATTCCATTCTTTCTGCAAGAATATGGCGATATCATTCTGGTATTCAAATCGTTCAATCAGGTGCTCAACTGCGGGTACTAAACCGCGTTTATCGATAGGTGCACGGAAGTGGGTGATCAATTCACGCAGTTCCAGATAGGCTTCGTCCAGATTGTTTTCAATTTTTTCAAGCTCATGCCAAATGGATGGTTCTTCGCCCAGGCGTATTTTTTCGTCCAGCACTCGAACCTGAAAGCGTAAGCTCGCCAGTGTTTGTGCAAGTGAGTCGTGCAGCTCATGTGCCAGCCGGTTACGTTCTTCCATAATGGCAAAGCGATTGGCTTCATCGTCTGAACGGGCTTTATCAATGGCCATGCCCAGGTGGCGGCCAATACTTGTTAATAAGTCTTCAATGTCTTCGGGTTCGGCAAAGTCTTCTGAGTCAACAAATAAATTGTATACTCCGAGGGTTTTGTCCCTGTATTGAAGCGGTACGGCTATCATATGGACGTTATCGACATCAAAAAATTGTCGACCAACAATTTTGTCGCACTGGGTTATGTTTTTCTGGAAAAGGACATTACCATCACGGTAAGCGGTGCCACAGAGGCAGTGTTCAGACGGAATAAGTTGTTCGCGCTCCATTAAGTCTTCGTCAAAACCAAGGCTGGCAACTAACCGCATTTGATTGTCGTCGGTAACAAGTCGTACAACGGCGGCGCGAGCATTTACTACATCTTTTAAACTGTGCAAAAAGCGGGTGAGTAAGTCATCCAGGTTGCGGGACACGTTAATGCTCGCTGCTACATCATAAACAATTTCAAGCGAGTGTGATTTGCGTTCGATATGCCGGGTTTGTTTTTTTACCTGACTTTGCATATCAAGTGTCAGGTTTTCTATTTGATCGCCCAGTTCGTTAATATTTTTTGCCAGGGTGCTAAAGTCACCAGGTAAATACTCGGGCAGCCGGGTTGATAAATTCCCATTGTTAATTTCAATGGCCCAGGACTTTAATTGTGATAAGGGTAATAACAGGCGCTCCTGTATTTTCTGGTAAAGTATAATAAGCGTTGTTAGTGCTAAGGTGACCAGTGCAAGTATGCTTATCAGTTTGCCGGGGGTAACCGGGCTAAGAACCCACAGTGATGTTGCGCCCAGGCTAATAATAGTAAAAGCTAAAATTACCATGGGCAGGCATAATGGGCTCTTCCAGAAACGGATATTTTTGATTGAAGTACCCCCCTGGCAAAGGATGCTATCTTCAGAATTGTTTATTGTTGAGCCCATCTTCAAAGTTGATATGTTACAGGTTGTGCTCTGAATTGTTGTCTTCAGAGGTATAGCTTGGGTCATTCGGGTTTTTGAAAATAAAATGTTGTTCGCCGTTATCCAGTTTTACAAAATCCATTTCGGTGCCATTAAGTAACTCGATACTTTGTGGCGCGATAACGATAGTGATGTCGTGTGATTTAAAAGCTAAATCTTCTTCTTTTGTTTTGTCTTCAAAGCCCACGCCATAATGAAAACTGCCATCGACATTTTTTTTTGCAGCAACACGCAAAGGCAGGCCTTCGCTCTGGCTTTGTTTGGCCGATTCTTTAATTTGTGCTGCGGCTGCTTCAGTGACTGTAAACATAATTAACCTCTTTCAATTTTCTGTTTTGTTTGTGATACAAAGCGAATAAAACGCTGTGTCCAGTGGTGTTGTGATGTATCACGTAAATGTGTGTAATTTGCGAGTAAGTTCTTGTAAATGAGCCCATCATTTTTACCATTAATGCCGGTGCCGCGTTTAACGTTATAGGCATATTTTAAATCCGGGTCAATATTATAAAGTGATGAGTAATGAAATTCATGTGCCGGTAAAATATTGTCGGCCATTTTGTCTGGCCAGAGGGCATTTTCTGTTTCCTGTAACTGCACATAACCCCGGCCTTGAGGGCGCTTATGCATTTTACAGTCTGCAGGAATAGCACCAACCATTTCAGTTTGTGTTTCGTTCCACTGTATTGAGCGAGATAAGTACATCAGACCACCGCATTCTGCATAAGTGGGTAAGCCATTTTCAATAGCATTTTTAATCGCTTCACGCAGCGACTGGTTCCGGTTTAGTTGCTGTAAGTGAGACTCTGGGAACCCGCCACCGATAAAAAGCCCGTCAATAGCGGGTAAGCTGCTATCGGTTAATGCGTTAATAGTAACAAGTTCGGCACCATTGTGCTCCAGAGATGTTAAATCATCCGGGTAATAAAAGCCAAAGGCAGCATCGCGGATAATGCCGATTTTAACTTTTTCGGCTTTAGCCGGGCTAATATTGGGGGTTGGAGTGTCTTTTGTTGTAATTTTTTGTACTTTAGTGGCAATGGCAATAATGGTATCAATATCCACCTGGCCACTAATATGCTGGCGTATTTGCTCAATTTTATCGTCTGCAAACTGGCTCTCATTGCTTGGTACAAGCCCTAGATGGCGCTCGGTTATTTCAAGTTCCGGGTTGTGCTGTACCGCGCCAATAACAGGCACATTGGTATAATGTTCAATAACGGCTTTTAGTTTTTCTTCGTGGCGAAGGCCACGGTATTGATTGAGGATAACACCGGCAATATTGATGTCTTTTTCAAATGCCTGATAGCCGAGAATAAGTGGGGCAATGCCTCGGGTCATACCTTGCACATTAATAACCAGCACAACAGGAGTTTTGCTGAGTATGGCCAGTGCAGCATTACTGTTACTGCCATCAAGATCCAGACCGTCGTACAGGCCCTTATTGCCTTCTATCAGCGCAATATCCGAGTTTTGTTCTGCGGTCGCAATGCTTTGCAGGATTTCTTCATGCTGCATGGTATAGAAGTCGAGATTGGTACAGGGGTTGTGCGCGGCGCGAGACAGCCACATGGGATCAATATAATCGGGCCCTTTTTTAAAGGGGGTAACGTTAAGTCCTTTTGCATGCAATGCAGCACACAGCCCGATTGAAAGTGTTGTTTTGCCAGATGACTTGTGAGCCGCAGAGATAAATAATCGACTCATAGTTAAACCCTGAAGTAATTTAACGGTAGAACATGTTTGCTGTTCTACCGTTATATATTAAGACGCTTTGTAGTGGGGGTCGACATCTTTATCAGCAAGACTTGCTGGTAAGAAGTCCATAATTTTAACACAGAAGGCAACAAGGAAGAGTGACACAGCAATGCCGCCTAAACCTAATAAGGTTTCAGCTAATGTAGGCGTGTAGCTTGCGATAGCACCATCTGCAAAGGTTGTTTCAATGACTTCTTTACCCGGGAAAATTTCCATTGGGTAAGCCTGACCACCAATAATGATACCGTACACTTGAGCAATTCCACCGATGATAACTAATAATGCACCAAAACCAACTAAACCACGAGATTTTGCTAAAGAGGGTGTGTAAAAAATGATGAGTGGAATAATACCACCAAGAATGACCTGGCCAATCCAGAACATTTGAGTATAAATACCACCATTTAAAAGAATGAAAGCTTCAAAACCCTGATGTTGAGCTTCATAGAGATTCGTTAAATGATAAATAGCCACAATGAATAGAACAGCGGCGACAAAAATACCGAGTAGATTTTTTAAACGATTGAAAATCGCATCACCAAGAGGGCGTTCAGTCCAGTTATAAGAAGCCATTAAAACTAACAAGAAAATAGCTAAACCAAAAGAAAATGACATAAGAATAAACATAGGTGCCATAATAGCTGCATCATACCCTTGACGAGCAACCAGGAAACCAAAGATGGAACCTGTACCAGTCGTTAATGCTAAACGCCAGATAAAAGCAGCAATACCCGCTGCACGCGTGTACTGTACCAAGTTGCGTTGCATCATTGTCCAGATATAAACAATAACGATGGCAAAGAAGCCATTATATAAAAGCATGTTCCAGGCAAAGATAGACTTTAAGTTGTAGTAGGTCATTGCGATAACCAGACGCTCCGGGCGACCCAGGTCCAGCACAAGTACCATTAAACCGCCAGCAAGCAAGGCAAGCGCTAAAAGTCCGGATAAGCGAGCAAGGGGTTTATAGGCTTTTTTATTAAAGGCAGATGAAATAGAAGCCACATTTAATGCACCCGATGCTGCAACAATCAGAAATACGGCAAACACATGCGGCATACCCCAAACGATTTGGTTTGACATGCCTGTCACATAATGACCATGGTGTTCCATATAATAAAAGGCACCCAGTGATGCGAGTATAAACGCACCAAGCAACGCGAGTAGTGAATAGTAGCCACTGCTACGGCCTTCAATTGCAATAAATGGTATATTTTTTTTCATCGTTATAAACAACTTTAAATTAATTAAAAGTTAATATTATTGTCATGCCGGTTACTTTAGTGGTTATTACAAGCCCTGATAACGTACGCCGGTATTCAAGTCGAGATCAGCACGTAATTGCTGGCCACCGTTTTTCGTAAGCTCTTTTGAGATAACACTGTTGCTATCTTTTAAGTCACCAAAATACATCGCCTGGTGGCCTTCAGCATTACAGGCTTCTACACAAGCCGGTGTACCATCGTTATCAACACGGTGTGCACACATCGTGCATGCTTCAACGGTGCCTTTACCACGTGGTGCATGAACTTTCTGGTTCTCAATGGCTTCATGTATAAATGAACGTGCTTTATACGGGCAGGCCATCATGCAGTAACGGCAACCAATACAAATATGTTTATCAACTAATACAATGCCATCTTCACGTTTAAATGATGCACCTGTTGGGCAAACATCAACACAAGGTGGTTTTTCGCAATGCTGACACATTAAAGGCAATGACTGAACATGGCCGGTTTGTTTATCTTTAAGTTTTACTTTGCGGATCCAGACCGCTTTTTGTGATGCGCGTGAATGTTCTTCGGAGTTGTTTATATCGCCCCAACCATTCTCGGTTTTACAGGCAGTAACACAAGCTGTGCAACCTGAACCACATTTATTGGTGTTGATTAACAGTCCCCAGCGATTTTTATCGCTAACGGCTTCACCAGCTGGTTTTGCATGTGCAACTTCGGTTAATAACATGCCGGGGGCAAGTGCAAAGCCTGCAGCAGCAGCCGTTTTACCCAAAAATTGCCGACGGTATAAGTCTGTTTTTGTTTCGTTAGTATTGACCGGTTGTGTCATTTAACTGTACTCCCGGTTTTGCTGGCCGCTGTTGGCTTGTCATTGTGACAGTCAAAACAATCAATTTTTACAGCAGCATAGTTATGACATGAGCTACAAAAGTGTTTGTCATCACCATAGCTGGCAAATTTTCCTTCATCGTCTTTCGATACATGGCAACTAATGCATTCAGCAAGGCTATCTTTTTTAGTTCGAATACCTTTACGCATTGTTTCGTCACGCTGGTGCATGATGAATTCCATGTGATTTGTGCGCATAACTTTAACATCACGAACACAAAGTGTTTCAGGATTTGCTTTGGCTTTTGCTTTAGGCACAGTCGGCATTAAATTATCTGCCTGTGCGAACACGGGCAGGAATAATAAAATGCTTAGCAGCGTGCTTATTATAGTTTTATGGCTTAACACAGTCATACCTCGGTTTTTATTAGTCGCCCATTGCCATGTCGATGTAACCAGTAGGACATACATCTGCACAGATATGACAACCGATGCAACGGTCATAGTCTGTTGCAACATAGCGACCCATTGTAGCTTCGTCTTTCTTAACACGGTAAACCGCATCTTGTGGACAGTAAATAACACAGTTGTCACACTCAAAACACATGCCACAGCTCATGCAACGATCTGATTCTTCAACCGCTTCTTCTTCAGTTAAACCAAACAGGCGTTCTTTAAAGTGGCCTAAAACTTCTGTAGAATCTGGCACTTCTTCTTTACGCTTGTGGCGTGGTGTGAAATCAAAGTGACCGAGGAATAATTCATCGGATGCAATGATTTCATGTGCAGAGCGATCTTCGTAGTTATGGATTGCAAAATTACTTGACTCAGTTGCCCATGCGCTTGAATGATCATATTCAGTTGGTTCAAGACCTGTTTCACGTAATTTCTGCATTAAGTTGAAATGATGCTTGTCAACTTTAGGCCGGCGACCCATTTCTTCAGAAGACAGGAAATGTTCAATACTTTCGACTGCAATAGATGCCTGACCAATGGCAGTTGTTAACAAGTGAGGACGTACCACGTCACCTGCAACGAAGTGACCATCTTTACCGGCAACCTGGAAATGTGCATCTGCATCAATAAAGCCTTTATCGTTACCAATGCCTTCGATACCGGTTAAGTCAGCACCTTGACCAATCGCTGCAACAATTAAGTCACATTCAATATCGTACTCAGAACCTTCGATAGGTGTTTTGCCGTCGTCTCCCAGTTTAATTACTTTAAGTGCGGTTGCGCGGCCATCGGCATCGCGAACAACTTCAACAGGCTGGATACAACCAACAATGCTAACACCTTCGCGTGTTGCATCATCAATTTCATGTTGTGCTGCAGGCATATTCTCAATCGCAGAACGTGAACATAAGGTTACAGTAGCACCTTGACGTTTTGCGCTTGAAGCAACGTCATGTGCGGTGTGACCAAGTACAACATTTTCAGGGCGATCTTTTTCATGTATTTCTGTAATGTGACCTAAACGACGCGCAACAGATACCACGTCGATTGATGTATCACCACCACCGATTACAACAACACGTTCTGAAACAAGTTGTAATTTGCCCATGTTAAAGGCTTCAAGGAAATCAACACCGGTTAAGCAGTTAATTGCTTCTGCACCAGGAATTGGAAGAGGGCGGCCTTTTTTGGCGCCGAGTGCCCATAAAATTGCATCGTATTGTTTTTCAACATCAGCCATGCTGACATCTTTACCAACACGTGTGTTTAATTTAACTTCAACGCCCATGTCGATAATACGCTTGATTTCGCCATCAAGTACTTCACGTGGAGTACGATAGCCGGGAATACCGTAACGCATCATGCCACCAAGGTCTTCGTGGTCATCAAAGATTGTGCAAGCATGACCTTTTAAACGAAGCTGGTAAGCAGCAGCAAGACCAGCTGGGCCGCCACCGATGATTGCAATTTTTTTACCAGTATCTTTTGCCGCAGATTCAAATGTAAAACCTTTATCTAGCGCAGTATCACCAATGTACTGTTCAACAGCATTAATGCCAACATAGTCCTCAACCTGGTTCCGGTTACAACCGTCCTGGCATGGAGCAGGACAAACGCGACCCATAATGGATGGGAAAGGGTTAGCAGCAGTCGAGCGACGGAATGCATATTCCTGCATTGTCATATCAGCGGCTGGTTTTTCAATACCACGAACGATATCTAACCAACCACGGATATCTTCACCAGAAGGGCAGCTACCCTGACAAGGCGGTGTACGGTGTACGTATGTGGGGCATTTGTATGAAGTATCTTCTACAAATATTTTTTTCGAAAAGTCAGTGACCTCATGGTCGCCATCTTTGTATAAGCGGAACGTAAGCTTTGTATTGATATCTTCGCTTGAGGTTGCCATATCTATGTCTCCAATACGTATTATCTAGTATAAGTTTAAAGGTTATATATTAAGCAGCATCTGTTTCGTCAGAGTCTTCATCATCTTTAGGCGCGTCGCTTAAGACAATGGCATCGCTGACAAGTTGATGCACACTTACAATCTGGTCCATTGTGAATCCATAATAAGGAAGCACTTTGGTAAACTGGCTTTTACAGATAGCGCATATAGCCGCCATATGTGTTACACCGTAATTTTCGGTTACGCTTTTAAGAGCGGTTGCACGAGGTAAGGCACCTTTTACGCGTACTTCCATTAATTCGTCTGTTAACAAACCACCACCACCACCGCAGCAGAATGTGGCTTCGCCAATTGTGTCAGAAGGCATATCAACAAAGTTGTTGCATGCCGCTTTAATAACAGCACGTGGAATTTTAAATTGCCCACCTGGCTGATCACCCATTCGAGAGGCGCGCGCAACATTACATGAGTCGTGGAATGTAAGTGTCATATGATCATTTTGTGACTTATCGAACTTCAGTTCACCTTTCTGGATCATGTCATAGGTGAACTCACAAATATGCTGTGGAACAGGGTAGTTTGGATCAAGGAAATCAAATGGACCGGCCAAAGTATTCAGGAAGCTATATGCAACACGCCATGCATGACCACATTCACCGAACACAATTCGCTTAACGCCTAATTCAATCGCGGCTTCTCGAATACGCAAAGACAGATTACGCATGTTTTCGTAACTGCCGATAAACATGCCAAAGTTACCGGCTTCTGCAGCGTGTGAACTCATTGTCCAACTGATACCTGATTCATGGAAAACTTTTGCATAGCCCATTAAGCCATCAACATGAGGCTCTGCAAAAAAGTCAGCAGAAGGTGTCACTAATAAGATATCAACACCTTTAACATCGAGTGGCATTTTAACAGCTACGCCAGTGTCCTCTTCCATTTCTTCTTCTAAACCTTCGAGTGTATCGATCAGAGCGGGTTTAGGTAAACCGAGGTTGTTACCAAGCCGGCCTGCTTTCTCAATAATTTGGTTGCAATATTTATGGCCAATACCAATTTGATCAAGAATTTCACGTGCAGCCATAGAAATTTCTGCTGTATCAATACCAATCGGGCAGTAAACAGAACAACGACGACATTGTGAACACTGATGAAAATAAACAAACCATTCATCAATTACTTCTTTTGTTAATTCTTTTGCACCCACAAAACCTGGAATGCCGAGTTTTGCAAAAAGGCGGCCAGTAAAAGTGTGGTAGTAGCGGTAAACCTGACGCAATAAATCCTGACGCGCAACCGGCATATTTTTAGGATCTTGTGTACCGAGGAAATAATGGCATTTATCGGTACAGGCACCACATTTAATACACGAATCCAGAAATACTTTTAATGAACGGTATTTATCGGATAGCTCTTTAAGTTTATCGATAACAACTTCTTTCCAGTTATCAACAAGCTCACCTGGATAGCCAAGTGGTTCATTAAACTCAAGTTTTGAAATAAAAGGCAAGCTGTGCGCCATTGTGCCTTCTTTAACAGCAGGGACACTGGTGTACTCTTTTGTTATTTCTGGTACTTCAAAATCTGCCACAGTAGATTCCTCAAAAAATTCGTTATGTTATTTATTTTCT
>CAZEZI010000078.1:0-10872 GCA_964516315.1 uncultured Thioalkalispiraceae bacterium | reverse complement strand
ACAATCACCATGTCATCCGGTTGCCAGTCAAAGCGACGAATAATCGACTGCATTGCATAGGCCATGCTGCCCAGGTGCACAGGAATATGGGCAGCCTGCGCACATAGGTCACCATTAGCATCAAAAACGGCACAGGAATAATCCAGCCTGTCTCGAATATTGGGGGAAAAAGCCGCGCGCTGTAAAATAGCACCCATTTCATCACACACGGCCGCTAAACGGTTGGAAAATAAACTTAATTCAATGGCATCCACAGAATGAATGTTACGCGATTAAGCTTAGGAATCCTATTCAAGCTTATCCTGCCCGGATTTAACCCTATTCTATTTAGGGGTGTCAGCATCTGAATACTGTAGTAAACTAGTCAAACTCTTTTAACCTGGCTTTTTAATAAAAGCCATATAACGACAAACCTAACATATAGGGGATAAACACACTATGAACCCATTAAAATCGGTAACCGGTACCATTGTAACCGGCTTTATCTTAGCAATTGCCATTTACATTGCGGCTGCCACTTCCGGCTTTAATCTACTTGCATTAGAAGTTTGGCTGCATGTATTAGCCGGTGTTGTGTGGATTGGCTTACTTTACTATTTCAACTTTGTGCAGGTTCCCGGCGTTGGTGCAGCATTAGCTGACTCAGATGGCCCAGGCCCCGCTGCAATCAACAAATACGTTGCTCCACGTGCGCTACTTTGGTTCCGTTGGGCAGCCGTTGCAACCTGGATAACAGGTATTGGCGCACTGAAGAACCTGCCTGTACCAGAAGGTGTTAATGGTGCTGTTGCGGCATTTACTTTCGCCGATAACTTCGAAGTAATTGGTCTTGGCGCCTGGTTGGGTACTATTATGTTATTCAATGTTTGGGTTTTTATCTGGCCAAACCAGAAGAAAATTTTAGGCATTGTTGACGCAACTGCAGAGCAAATTGCAAGTGCTAAAGTAACTGCGTTAATGGCTTCACGTACTAACACCGTATTGTCTGTTCCAATGTTAATGACAATGGTTGGTTACGGTCACGGTCTTACTTTCTAGATTTAACAAAGTAACCTTCTTAAAACCGGCTTGAGAGTTGCTCCAGGCCGGTTTTTTTATTGTCTAAAAAATGTTATTTAGTGTCATTTCACTGTCCATTATTTGCGTAAATTCGTCGAAAAGACTAGAATTGATGGTTTTCCGCTATCAAATGTGGGACAAATATGAGCAAAATACAGGCTCGAACAATACACAAGCGGTCATTTGGAATGGCTGCTTTTTTAATTTATGACGAATGGAAGCTTCGGCTGGAATACAATGTCTGACTATTTAATGAAAAACTACGCACCTTTACCGGTCACTTTTACAAAAGGTGAAGGCGCCACATTATGGGACACGGACAACAAGCCCTACCTCGACGTTCTCAGTGGCGTAGCCGTTTGCAGTTTAGGCCATGCCCACCCAGATGTGGCAATAGCGATTGCCAAACAGGCCAAACAACTTATCCATACTTCAAACTGGTACCACATTGCGCATCAGGAAGAACTCGCTGCCGAGCTTTGTCAGCTAAGTGGTATGGACAATGTGTTTTTTAGCAACTCCGGTGCCGAAGCCAACGAAGCCGCCATTAAACTTGCACGTTTATATGGCCACCAGAAAGACATTGCCGAACCCGCCATTATTGTGATGGACGGCAGCTTCCATGGCCGTACCCTTGCTACTCTTTCGGCAACCGGCAACCGCAAAGTGCACGCCGGTTTTGAACCTTTAGTGCAGGGCTTTGTTCGAGCACCTTATAATGATTTAGAAGCCATCAAAAATATTGCAAAGAATAATCAAAACGTTGTGGCTGTTCTTGTTGAACCGATTATTGGTGAGGGTGGTATCAACATCCCCGATGCAGATTATCTTGGCGGTATTCGCAAACTCTGCGATGAGCATGGCTGGTTAATGATACTCGATGAAATTCAAACCGGTATGTGTCGCACTGGCGAATGGTTTGCATTCCAGCATACCGATATTACACCAGATATTATGACACTGGCTAAAGCACTAGGAAACGGTGTACCGATTGGAGCCTGCCTTGCAAAAGGTGATGCAGCCGAACTGTTTGCACCCGGCAACCATGGCAGTACCTATGGCGGCAACCCGCTTGTTTGTGCCGCCGCATTAGCTGTTGTACAAACCATGAAGTCACAAAAACTGGCTGCTCGCAGTAAAGCATTAGGCGCAACCATGTTAGTGCAACTTGAAAATGAATTCGCCGATAACACTGCTATTGTTGATATCCGCGGTAAAGGGCTGATGCTGGCAATCGAACTGGATCGCCCTTGTAGTGAATTGATGCAACAAGCACTGGAACAAGGTTTATTGTTAAATGTTACCGCAGAAAAAGTAGTACGTTTATTACCGCCTTTAATTATCAGCGATGATCAGGCAACCGAGATCATACAAAAAGTCACTGCGCTGATTAAAGACTTTATAAAATAAAGCAGATTGATAAGACAATGAAACATTTTTTAACTTTATTAGATATTCCTGCAAACGATTTAAATCGTTTAACTCAACGAGCGATTGAATTAAAAGCCATGCAACATCATGGTGAAATTTTTGAGCCGTTAAAGAATAAAGTGATGTCGATGATCTTTGACAAATCATCCACCCGTACCCGTGTTTCATTTGAAGCCGCGATGAGCCAGTTTGGTGGCCATGCGATCTTTTTGTCACCACGCGATACGCAGCTTGGCCGTGGCGAACCCGTTGAAGATAGCGCACGGGTACTATCCAGCATGGTGGATGTTATTATGATCCGCACCTTTTCACATAAGATGGTGGAAACCTTTGCGGCTAATTCCAGTGTGCCGGTCATTAATGCGCTAACCGATCTGTATCATCCCTGCCAGTTATTAGCCGACATGCAGGCTTATTGTGAATACCGCGAAAGTATTAAAGGTAAAACTGTTAGCTGGATTGGTGATGGTAATAATATGTGCCACTCTTATATTAATGCTGCTCGTCAGTTTGATTTTAAACTCAATATCGCAACCCCCAAAGGCTATGAACCGGATGCCGATATTATAAAAGCAGCAGGTGATCGCATATCACTGACAAATGTACCCGAAGAAGCCACCGAAAACAGCGACCTTATTGCCACCGATGTCTGGGCCAGTATGGGCCAGGAAGAAGAGCAGAAACTACGCGAAAAAGCATTTGCAGGTTATCAGGTTACATCTGAATTAATGAAACTTGCCAATAAAGATGCAGTCTTTACCCATTGCCTGCCCGCACATCGTGGAGAAGAAGTTACAGCCGAGGTAATGGATAGTCCGCAAAGTATTGTCTGGACGGCGGCAGAAAATCGTCTGCACAGCCAAAAAGCATTACTTGAATATTTGCTCGTTAAATAAAACTGAAAACAGACTAAAGCATTAGTATTTAAGGACGCTATATAAGGTGACTTAGCTCTATTATGCCCATATAGTACAAGGCATAGTATTGGGTAGATTACCGGATTTAAATTTTATGCGTCTGTTACTGTTAAAAATTATTACCTTACTCCTGCTTTGCAGCATTAGCCTGACTGCCAGCGCCACCCCGTTGCAGGATGGCTTTGATGCCTACCGTGCGGGGCGCTATGCGCAGGCCTTAAAATTATGGCTGCCACTTGCGCAGAGTACAGAAATTTCCAAAGATAATGCCGATGCCATGTATAACATTGGTCTGCTTTACATGAAAGGGAAAGGTGTTAAGCAAGATTACAAACTCACAAAAAAATGGTTTAAACGTGCAGCCTTCTACGGCAGTGCAGATGCAGCCTATAATTTAGGGGCAATGTATATGAGCCAGAAGTTTGGCTTCCCCAGTAAAAAAGATGCACTGTACTGGTGGACAGAAGCAGCTAAACAGGGACACACCGATTCACAATATAACCTGGGGGTATTACTCGCCTTTGGTCATGGCAGCAAAGCCGATCCAAAAGCGGCGTTATCCTGGTGGTATAAAGCAGCCGTTAAAGGCCATAAGCAAGCCGCACTGGCACTGGCTGAAGCTTACCAGAAAGGTTTATTTGGGCTTAAAAAAGATAAAAAACTGGCCGACTACTGGCAGAAACGTGCAAAGTAAACAGACTAAATTTAGTATTTCTTACCACTACTGTCCTATCAAAAATTTTATCTTACCATCCAGAAAAAAGAAACGGTCATTGCGAACGATAGCATGGCAATCTTCTTTATATATGGGTTGATCTCTAGTTAGTAGCCCGGATGAAATAAAATGTAATCCGGGAAATAATTCATTAACCCCCCGGATTTCGCTGCGCTACATCCAGGCTACATAAATAAAAAGATGAGCAGGAAACCTGTTGCATCTGTCATAAAACCTTATTCTTTTTGTAACTTCACTGTCATAAATTTTATTCAAGATACACCCACTAAATAGCACGTAAGATTTTTTAACTTGAAATTTTTTGGGGAATAAAATGAATAAAAATATTATTATTGCAACAACAATTGCCGGTATTTTATTACCAGCCAACTCAGCATTCGCAGCAAAAGTTCTTAATGATAAATTAGAAATTTATGGCAAAGTTCATCTTTCTATTGATTCAAGTGACCGGGATGATCCTTCAATCACTAATGATGGCATTGGCATATCAAGTAACTCCAGCCGTCTAGGTTTTAAAGGTCAACTCCCTGCTGGTGATTTTAAATTTATCTATCAAGTTGAATCTGAAATCAGATTTGATGAAGGCAGTAGCGGCAGCACCTTAGCTGGCCGTAATACTTACGCGGGTTTAAAAGGTGGCTTTGGTCAGATTATTCTGGGCCAGTACGATACTCCTTTTAAAACCGTTGCTTCCAAATGGGGGCTCTTTGGTGACAGCGTAGGAGAGCGTCGTGCAATTTTAGGTGCCAGCTATTCAGACGGCAACCAGTTAAACGAGCGTGCTAAAAATGCCATTATGTACACATACAAAACCAGAACACTAAGACTGGATATGATGTATGCAAATGATCCTGAGAAAGGCACATCCGGTGCAACGGATAACACAGATAAAAATATGTTTGGTATTGGCTTACGCTATAAAAGTGGCCCATTGTGGCTTGGGGTTGCAACTGAATCATGGGAAGGTCAAAGCAAAGCAGGTAATGTTGACGCATTACGTGTTGCTGCAAAATATAAATTTGGCATGGCACAAATTGGTGCTTTCTATGAAACCATTGATTCAGATAATAAAGCTCAATGGAAACGTGATGCAACTGGCTTAAATGCTAAATTTAAAATCAGTAAAAAAACAGACATTCGCGCCCAATACCTGGTTGTTGATGATGCCGACGGCACAACCGATACCGGCGCAACTAAAATCAGTTTAGGCATATTCCATAAACTGGACAACAAAGCCCAGGTTTATATTGCATATGGTTCAACCGACAATGATGCCAATGCAAAATTCCAGGCTGTTGATGGTGGACATGGCGATGAAGTTAAAACTGCAAACGGTGGCAACCCAACTGCTTTGTCTTTAGGTTTAATTTATAAATTCTAGCGCATAGCTTAATTGCAACAAGGACGTTGCAACCATATGAGTGCAGTATTAGAACTACAAAATACTGCTCGTATTATCAGGTTCGGCATATTCGTCTTTAATTCGAACAATCTCTTCTATATTATTCAACATACAATCCACCAGCTTCGGCTCAAAATGCTGACCGCTTTCCTGGGTTATCAACTTAACGGCATCTTCAACTGACCATGCTTTTTTATACGGCCTGGTTGATGTAAGTGCATCAAATACATCGGCTAATGCGGTAATACGGCCAACCAGTGGTATATTTTCGCCTTTTAAATTATTTGGATAGCCTCCTCCATTCCATTTCTCATGATGCGTTATTGCAATATCATGCGCCATTAACATTAATGTTGAATTATTACCCGACAAAATATCGGCACCAATCTGTGCATGTGTTTGCATAATTTTCCATTCATCGGCTTCAAGCTTTCCAGGCTTTAAAAGGATTTTATCAGGTATGCCAATTTTTCCAATATCATGCATTGGTGCTGCATTCAGCAATAAATTACATTGTTCGCTGTCCATTCCTGCAGCTCTGGCAATCACTACTGCAATTTTACTCATACGTATAATATGCAAACCTGTTTCCTCATCACGATATTCTGCTGCGCGCCCAAGTCGCCTTACAATCTGTAACTGGGTCTCATGAATTTCACGAGTTCGCTCCTGCACTTTCTGCTCAAGTATTTCATTCTGGTAACGCATATACTTATGTGCCATTTGTACTTCCAGCAAGTTGTGCACACGTGACAATAATTCCAGTGCATCAAATGGTTTAGTTACATAATCAATAGCACCACTGTCTAAAGCTCGCTGACGAAAACTTTGTGTATGCTGTGCTGTTAAGATTAAAATTGGAGGCAGTGACTTTTCTGTTAACTTCTTGAACTGTTCCATCACGGCATAACCATCAAGAACAGGCATATTAATGTCTAATAAAATCAGGTCACTATTGTGCTCCTGATATAATGCAAACGCCTTCTCAGGATCCTGAGTACCCACCACATTGCTGTAGCCTCTTGAAGCAAGTATTTTTTTTAATAAAACAACATTTGCTCGCTCATCATCCACAATCAATATACTGGCCTTACGAGAATCAGTGTTTAGATCCTTACTGATTTTATCCATTACCTTCGCCCTTTGCTTCCTGTTCTGCTTCTACTAATACAAACTCCACCCAAAACGTGCTGCCTTCGCCCGGAATGCTTTCTACACCAATAGTGCCCCCCATTAACTCTACCAGATTTTTAGTGATAACAAGCCCAATACCCGCACCCTCAACAGTATCACCCTTATCCAGTCTTTCAAAAGACATAAATAATTTCGAAATATCCTGCTCCGTTAAACCTTTGCCAGTATCCATAACTCGGATACGTAAACGCTGATTATCAATTAATTCACTGTCTACTGTAATGCATCCATTTTCACAATTATATTTCACTGCATTGGAAAGCAGGTTTATTAACACCTGCTTAAAGCGTATAGCGTCAGCATGAATCATGTATCCTTTACCACAAATGTTATCAGTCAATTCTATCTGGCGTGCTATTAGCTGAGGTTTTATAAGTGCAAGGCTCTGTTGCATTATTTCATCAACATTCACTTCCCACATAAAAATTTCAAGTTTCCCTGATTCAATTTTTGCTAAATCCAGCACTTCATTAATAAGATTTAACAAGTGGTAGCCTGCATCCAGGATCTCATTAACATGACCTTTCTGGGATTCAGTTAATTCTGTTTTTTCCAGAATTAAAAGCTGCCCAAAACCGAGGATAGCATTCATGGGAGTGCGTAATTCATGGCTCATATTGGAGAGGAACTCGGACTTCACCTTATTGGCATGCAGTGCTTCTTCCGTTGCCTTAATCAAGTCCTGTTCAGCTTGTCTGCGTGTTCTAATTTCATTTCTGGCAAACCTGTTTAGCAATAGAGTAATAACAACGATTAAAAAAAACAACACGATGGCCATGTAACCAATCATTTGGTTAAACACATCAGCCTGATGATCTGCTGTAAATCGGGTATCATGAAAATGGCTTATCCACCAACCGGGAATATCACTCAATTCCTTTTGACTCATTACATAACTGTTATTATTACTATCAACCACCTGACCTTTTTCATTCAAAGTCAATCCAACTGAACCTGGAAGTGCATCACCAAACTGGCGGCTTTTAACCAGTTGCTCAGATTTTTCTGCCGTTAAAGTCCACATACTTTTAAATAACCAGTCCGGTTGACTGGCAGCAAACACCATCTCACCCGGCCCCGTTAACGCTACAATATCTCTACTTTTTACAAGTCTCTTTTCCAGCTCGGAAACAGAAACCTTGATAACAACCACTCCGACAGGTTTATTATTGACGATAACCGGATGGCTAAAATAGACACCACGTTTTTTTGAAGTCACACCTAAAGCAAGATAAATAGAAGGCTTTCCCGAAATAGCATTTTTAAAATAAGGCCGAAAAGAATAATTTTTGCCTATAAAACTCTTTTCTGAATTACGGTTACTTGATGCAACAGTTGAACCCTTACTATCCATTAAATAGCAGGTAAGAGCTTCCAGTGTAGTGCAAAATATATCTAATACCTGATTAGCCTGTTGTAAATTACTCTCAGTGTCATTAACCAGCACATCTTTAATCACAGGCATATTTGCCAGAGTTTTTACAGGTTTTCTCTCGTTACCAAGATAAGTGTTGACCTCACTGTGCAGTAGTTCTATGGCTACTTCAGAATGTTCTCGAATACTATTATCAACTGTACTATTCCATATATAGTAAAAATAATACCCGCCTGCCGAAACCGTGGTTAGCAGCATAATTGTCATTAATAGTATAATCGTCTTTAATTTCATTGGCTTTGTGTTACGACCTGATCTATTACTACTAACTCAACACGGAATATGCAACTTTTGCCCGGATTACTTTCAACACCAACATGCTCATTCATCAATTCACCCGGTGTTTACTAATCACCAGTCCAATCCTTGTTCCTGCTATATTATCAATGATACCCGGACAAAGAGTATACTAATTTTTATTTCTTCTACTATTAGTCCTTTGCCTGTATTTGTTACAAACATATGCAAATGTTCCTTATTCAGGAAAATATGATCTTTCCATTTTCAAAACTATATTTAAAAGCAGCTTAACGAATACTTGCTTGAAGCATGTTCAGCCTGCCTGTGCAAAATATTCATGATTGCTGACACGTAAAGAATTTATACAATATTACTACATTAAATTTCTGTGAAACCATCTGCATCCAGTTTGAGTATTTGACCAAAGTCCAGTTTTACATTCAATAAGCATAAGCAACGCATAACTTGTCTGGGAAAGAAAATCGGATTGAGTCTGATTAGCACTCCAGCTTCAACCTGGCTGCCCGAGCCAAAGTACCTGTTTTATCCCTCAACATAACCGGTAAACTTGATTTACAGGGAGTGAAAAATTGATTTTTCATCAAAAGCCACATTCCTTAATATATATCGTCAACAACCACCATTTCTTTAGTTTTAGATTAAAATAACATCGAGCCGGGTTTTCTTTTCGAGGAACCCGGCATTTAAAAATCACATTTAAGAACTGGCTAAAAATTGCTACTATAGCCGCTATGAGTGCAGTACTAGAACTACGAAATATCGAATGTCGGCATCGAGCCCAAACCATTGTGGATAACCTTAGTTTTCATGTAAATGAGGGTGATCTTGCCTGTTTGCTGGGCCCCAGTGGCTGCGGCAAAACAACCGCTTTGCGGGCCATTGCCGGTTTTGAGCCTGTTAGTAAAGGTGAGATTATTATTCGTGACTTTGTTTCCTCCCGTCCCGGGTTTACCCGTGCACCGGAAAAACGTCAAATTGGCATGGTGTTTCAGGACTATGCCCTGTTTCCACACCTGAGCGTAGCCGACAATATTGGCTTCGGCTTAAACCGTAAAAGTAAGCCAGAACGACAATCCATTATTGCTGAAATGCTGGAAGTCGTTGATATGGCCGGTTTTGGGCAACGTTATATTCATGAATTATCCGGTGGCCAGCAACAACGGGTTGCCCTTGCCCGTGCACTAGCGCCTAACCCCGAGCTGATTTTGCTGGATGAACCTTTTTCAAATCTGGACATTGAAATGCGAGAACGGCTTAATCAGGACGTGCGGCAAATATTAAAGTCTAAAAATATGACCGGTATACTCGTTACCCATGATCAACATGAAGCCTTTGCTATCAGTGACCAGATTGGTGTAATGAACAATGGCCAGCTATTACAATGGGATACCGCATATAATTTATATCACTCACCTAATAGTCTGTTTATTGCAGATTTTATTGGCCAGGGTGTATTTTTGAGTGGCATACTCAAAACCCCCGACTCGGTTGAAACAGAAATTGGTACGGTCAGTGGTGACCGCGCATACGATTTTGCAACCGGCAGCAAGGTGAAACTACTCCTCAGGCCAGACGATATCGTGCTTGATCCAGCCGGTGACATCCAGGCCGAGATCAGCCAGAAAGCATTTAAAGGTGCCGAAATTTTGTATACAGTAAAACTCCACTCAGGCACCGAACTGCTTTCCCTGTTCCCAAGCCACCATAACTTTAATATTGGCGAAAAGGTCAAATTGCGCCTTGCCGCTGACCATATGGTTGCGTTTCAGGAATAAGCTTAAACCTTCAGCTTTCACTATCTTGCCATAGCCAGAATTAACCTCCCATCTAACAGCTAAGCCATTGAGGTAAATACACATTTTATGATCGCTTTACTTGCTTTGTCGATCTTATGGCTATAATATTAAATGCATTACGACATTTTTGGAATCGCTCACATGAAGCACTTATTATTACTTTTTATTTTAGCAAGCTCATCCCTGAGTTTATCTCAGGCATTTGCAGACACTCAGTATGTGAGTGATAAATTACGTATCACCCTGCGTACAGGACAAGGCACCGAGTTTCAGATTATTCGAGCCCTCGAAAGTGGCAGCAAGCTCGAAGTGCTTGAACAGTCAGAAACTGGCTACACACGAGTACGAACAGAAGATGGAACCGAAGGCTGGGTACGTAGCCAGTACTTAATCCCGGAACCCATTGCACAACAAAAACTCGATAAAGCGGTCGTCTTGCTTGAAAAATACAAGGCCGAAGTTGCCAGCTTAAAAACCGAGCGTGCCACTTTGCGCAAAGAAAGAAAAGAACTGTCGCAAACACGTAAATCCTTGTCTACAAAGTCAAGTTCACTCGAATCTGAGCTTGCACGTTTGTCCAAGGTTGCGGCAAAACCAATATTACTTGATAAAGAAAACCGTAACCTGCAACAGGAAAATGT
>CAZEZI010000077.1:0-10974 GCA_964516315.1 uncultured Thioalkalispiraceae bacterium | reverse complement strand
CAGGGGCTTAACTTATTGGAAGTTGGTCCTCGTAAGGAAGATATTGCCATTGCAAAGGCTGAACTGGCTAATCGCAATGCTGCATTAATATTGGCACGGCAAAAATTGGATGATGCCAATCTTTATTCCCCTGACCACGGAATTATACGTAAACGTATTCTTGAGCCAGGTGACATGGCTTTCCCGCAAACACCGGCTATTACGTTGGCTTTTAGTAATCCCGTTTGGGTGCGAGCTTATTTATCGGAAAGGGCGCTGGGTAAAATTGCACTGGGTACAGCGGCAACCATTACAACTGATAGTTTCCCCGACAAAACCTACCGTGGTTGGGTCGGATATATTTCTCCCACAGCTGAATTTACGCCCAAGAATGTACAGACAGAAGAACTGCGAACGCGTCTGGTTTATTCGGTACGGATTTTTGCCTGTAACCCACAGCATGAGCTGCGATTGGGGATGCCGGTAACGGTGCGTATTGCGACGGATCAACCTCCTGCATTGCAGCAGCCTGCCAGTAAAAACTGTGAAGACCCATCTCAACCCGGGAGCCAAATCGGGAAGCAGGTCGAGGATTAAACAGCCATGACCGAATCTGCTCTTGTTGTTGCGGGAGTTAGCAAAACATTCCACAGCGGTGGACGTCAATTGCAGGCATTAGCGGATGTGAGTTTTACTATCCAGAGTGGTCGGATTAGTGGGTTAATTGGGCCCGATGGTGCAGGCAAAACGACTTTAATGCGACTTGCATGTGGATTACTGCTGCCCGATCAGGGGCAGATTAAAGTAACGGGTATTGATGTATTGCAAGATCCGTTGCAAGTACAAACTAAAGTTAGTTATATGCCTCAGCGCTTTGGTCTTTATGAAGACTTAAGTGTGCAGGAAAATCTGGATCTTTATGCAGACCTGCAAAATGTGCCATTGCAACAACGGGCAGCCCGTTATTCCGAGCTAATGAATATGACTGGACTTAGTCCGTTTACCAACCGGTTAGCCGGCAAACTTTCCGGTGGTATGAAACAGAAGCTGGGACTGGCTTGTACCTTGATTCGGCTACCCCAATTATTAATACTTGATGAGCCCACGGTGGGGGTTGATCCTGTTTCACGCCGAGAGCTTTGGCAAATTATTTACCGTCAGGTAGAACAAGCCGGTATGACAGTATTGTTAAGCACGGCCTATCTGGATGAAGCCGAACGATGTGATGCGGTAATTTTGCTTCATGAAGGTAAAGTACTGGCACAAGGTGAACCACAGGATTTTAGTCAATCAGTTAACGATCGGGTCTTTCAGGTTAAGGCAAAAAATTTGGGGCATCGACAGTTACAGGAAAAATTGAATCGGGCACCAGATGTGCTGGATGCTCTGATTGAAGGTGAAACCGTTCGCCTCGTTATGCAAACATCGGGTATGCCTGGCGCGAGTGTCATATTACCTGATGAGAATGACGTTACCATAACAGCAGTTAAACCACGCTTTGAAGATGCGTTTATTGCCAAACTCAAAAACCGTCCAAAAAAGGAGAAACAAAAACTTTCTCTTCATGTGGCGATAAGCGGCAATAAGGATGATAATGTTATTCAGGTAAAAAATTTGCTACGTCGTTTTGGTGACTTTGTTGCGGTCAATAACCTTAGCTTCAGTGTTAAGCGGGGTGAGATTTTTGGTTTACTCGGTGCGAATGGTGCGGGCAAGTCGACAACCTTTCGAATGCTCTGTGGCTTATTGCCAGCCAGTTCAGGACAACTTGCGGTGGCCGGTCACGATTTGCGTATTGCTGCTACGCAAGCCCGTAGTCGAATCGGTTATATGGCGCAGAAATTTTCGCTTTACACTAATCTTTCCGTAATACAGAACCTGCGTTTTTTTTCCAGTGCCTATGGCTTGTTTGGTAAACAGCAAAATGAACGACTTGAATGGGCACTTACAACCTTTGAACTGGAAAGCTATCGGGAAAGTAATGCAGGAGAGCTGCCACTGGGTTATAAACAACGTCTTTCCTTTGCTGCGGCACTGATGCATGAACCTGAAATTTTATTCCTGGACGAGCCTACTTCCGGTGTTGATCCTTTGGCACGACGGGAATTTTGGGTAAGAACAAACGCACTTGCCGAAATGGGTGTCACCGTTTTGGTCACAACCCATTTTATGGAAGAAGCTAATTACTGCGATCGGCTGGTGATTATGGCCGATGGTGAAATGCTGGCTGAAGGTACGCCGCTGGAAATGAAAAATCTGGCTCGCAGTAATAATAACCCCGACCCTACGATGGAAGATGCTTTTATCCGGCTTATCGAACAGAAAGAGGAAGTGGCTTAATGACAAGCTCCGCAGCCCGAATGCGATTGCTGGGTATAATCCGCAAGGAAACCTGGCAAATTCTGCGTGACCCATCGAGTATATCCATCGCTTTTATTATGCCTGTGGTGTTGTTGTTTTTGTTTGGTTATGGCGTGTCACTGGATGCAAAACATATCCCGATAGGCATTGTTATTGAACAGGCGGATCAGGCAACTGAATCGTTGAGTGGATCATTTAATCGTTCCGAATTTTTTAGCCCCGTTCATTTCTCGAATATTCAGGATGCTGAACAGGCAATGGAGCAGCGTAAAATTGAGGGCATTATCTGGATGCGTGGCAATTTTTCCGCCAGTTTATTATCCGGACACGAGTCACCGATTGGCGTCATTATTAATGGCGTGGATTCGAATCAGGCTAATATTACCCGGGGTTATATCGAAGGTGTCTGGCAGTCCTGGTTGGGGCATTATGCCGAGATGCAGGGTATTCCCTTGTTTTTGCCAGTGCAACTGGAACAACGGGTCTGGTTTAATGAAGCCTTATCCAGTCGATTATTTCTGGTTCCCGGTTTAATCGCAATTATTATGACTTTGATTGGCTCCTTACTTACTGCCATGGTGGTCGCGAGGGAATGGGAACGCGGCACCATGGAAGCGTTAATGGTGACACCGTTACATATGAGCGAAATGATAGCAGGTAAATTAATTCCTTACTTTATATTGGGAATGGGAGGGATGTTATTCAGTGTGATACTTGCTGTGTGGCAGTTTGATGTTCCCTTGCGCGGTTCCTTCTGGCTGCTTACGCTCAGTTCGGCTTTGTTTATGTTGGTGGCTCTGTTGATAGGGCTTTTGATTTCCATTGTTGCAAAAAACCAGTTTGTTGCCGGGCAAATTGCCATCATTGTGACATTCCTGCCAGCATTTATTCTTTCAGGTTTTTTGTTTGATATTAATTCCATGCCCGCCGCCATTCAACTTATTACTCATCTGGTACCGGCACGCTACTTTGTCGCCATCCTGCAAACGTTATTTCTAGCTGGTGATGTCTGGCCAGTGGTACTAGCAAACATGGGTGCACTGTTTCTTATGTTGATTTTCTTTTTTACTCTTGTCTGGCGCAAGTCTTATAAAAGGTTGGAATAGTTATGTCTTTTAGACATATTATCGCTCTTGCTATTAAGGAATTTCTTGCGCTACTGCGTGACAAACGTAGTCGCATTGTTATTATCGGCCCCCCGATTGTGCAATTGCTGGTGTTCGGGTTTGCGGCTACTTATGATCTCAATCATGTCCCCATTGCTATCTATAATCAGGATACGGGCTCGGCTTCCCGTGAGCTGATTAGTCGTCTTGATGGTTCGCCTAACTTCCATGTTATTAAAACCATTAGTAATGAGTCGGGCATTGCACCGTTAATTGATAATAAAGAAGTATTGCTGGTATTGAATATTAGCCCTCACTTTACAAAAGACATGCTGCGCGGGATAAGCACGCCACTGCAACTTATCCTTGATGGGCGAAATTCCAATACTGCGATGATTGCCATGAATTACGTACGCACGATCTTGCTGGATTTTAATCTCGCCTGGATGCAGACCCATGGACAGGCAAAGGCTAAAACCAGCCCAAAAGTTACGTTGGTGACGCGCAACTGGTATAACGAAAACCTTCAATCCCGCTGGTTTATTATTCCCGGTATTGTTGGCTTATTAACTCTGGTCGTAACGTTGTTGGTAACGGCGCTATCTGTTGCCCGTGAACGTGAAGCAGGCACATTTGATCAGTTGCTGGTTACCCCGCTGCGCCCCGTAGAAATTCTTATTGGTAAAGCGATTCCCGGTATGGTGATAGGGCTGGTTGAAGCAACCATTGTTCTTATTCTTATGGTGGCGTTGTTTAATATCCCGATGCGTGGCGATATTGGTGCACTGTATCTCGGGATTATACTTTTTCTGCTTTCTGCTACCGGTATGGGGTTAATGATATCGACCATTGCGGCTACTCAGCAACAGGCTATATTGGGTGCTTTCCTGTTTTTGGTGCCAGCGGTTATTCTTTCAGGTTTTTCTACTCCTATCGCTAACATGCCGGAAGTCGTACAATGGCTAACTTACCTCGACCCCTTACGTTACTTTCTTATTATTGTGCGGGGTGTTTTTCTGGAAGGTGATAGCTATTCATTATTATTTCATCAGTACTGGCCGATGCTGATTATTGGTATAACAACGTTGACTTTGTCTGGTTGGTTATTTCGCCATCGGATGTACTGATTTGTTATTGTTTTACCGTTATTAAACTAACCCGCGATGATTGAAACCAATCATAACTAATATCAACAGGAGAATACCGACTGCCAAAAGGGTAAAACCAAATACATGATAAAGTATGTTGGCATTTTTACTGGGTGGCTTGACCAGATATTTTTCCAGCTCGCCATTCTTAACGAGTCGTTCATATTCTAACGGGCGTTCTTCTTTAAATTCTTCCAGATCCCAGCTACCACTGAACATAACCGTGTCCAACGGGAACTTGGACGGTCTGAAATGGTTATTGAAGAAATGTACAACAAACAGTGTTGTTACAGCAAGGAAAGCTTCAACTCCGTGTGCGATCGAAGCGATGTTAAATGCCCAGCCAGGTAAATGGTTTATTAAACTTGGTGATGTCCAGAGCATGAGGCCGGAAATACCGATAACAATGGCTCCCCAGTAAACAGCCCAGTAATCAAATTTTTCCCAATACGTCCAGCGGTCAAATTTGGGTTGCTCGCCCTTATTAAAAAACCATTTAAATTGTGCCTTCATGTCATGCCAGTCTTTCATTCTTGGTAGTAATGAATCCGGGCCAAACCAGTCAAATGATTTTTTATCGAGTATCTGGTTAATTATTACAACACCATGTAATAAAATAGTAAGAATAAAGACCAGCCCAACACCACGATGTATAACCCCGAATATTTGTGGGCCGCCAAATGCATGCATTATTGCCATCGACCAGTTGGTGTCGGCGTATAACACCGACATGCCTGTTAGCGTTAAGGTCATCACCGACAAGGCTAATACCCAGTGATTGAGCCGCCAGTACCATTTAAAACGCTGGAAATGTTTATCGCTATGTTTTTTCTCGGGCTTGATACGTACAGGAACCGATGCCGAGTTTTGTGTGTACCATTTTACAACCCGTAATTTATATTCGCGGTAGAACCAGAGCATGGAATGGCTATAGAAAAATATTAAAACAATAACCACGATGGTAATCATCAGTTTACCGGCGATATACATATAAGGGTATTTATCAAATTCTGTGGTATTGCCGTGGGGGCGGTATTGAGTAATATTGTCGTTGGCATTTTCATGGCATTCACGACAGGTTTTTAACAGGTTGGCTTTGTTAACCATTGATGCCGGGTTATCTTTGCTGTGTGTCTGATGGCCTGAATGGCAGTCAACACAGCGTGCAACATCTTTACTGCCTAGCCATGCAAGCTGACCATGTGTGGTTGACATGTAACTGGCGGTTTCTTTTACATGACAACCACCACAGTTTTTTGTCACCATGCGGTGGCCAGCAAGATCTTTTGATTTAATGACTTCATGCGAGCTATGGCAATCGGTACAGGTTGCGCTGTCACCTAACCAGGGGCGTTTTATTCCAATAACATGCACCGACTTATTATATTCCTTGAGTTCTTTTTCATGGCAGCTGCCGCACATTTCGGGCGAGTTTTCACGGTAGCTAAGTGAATGTGGATCGGAACTTAAATAAACATAATGTGCGGTATGGCAACTGTAGCAAGTGGCGTTGTTTTTGGCCTTTTTATTCGCATGAATCGACTTTTTATATTTAATGGTATTAACGACCACATCAAGTTCGGTTTTCCCTTTGTCTTTAACGCGTCCAATTTTCCGGTTTTTTAAATCGACTGTCTTTTTTTCGAGATCAGTATGGCAGGTTATGCAGTCGACTGCTTTAAGAGGCTCTTTTGTATGGGGGACTTTTTCTATATCGGTATGGCAATCGGTACATTTTAATTCACCATGTAAACTTTTTTGCATGGCTTCATAGTTTACATCGAGGGAGCGCCTGGGCCCGACTCCTGTTTTGCCCAGGGGAATGGCATAACCTTTAACACCGTGACAATCAAGGCATTCGGCATCTTTAAATTCTTTTGCATCAATAACAGAAGAGCCTGTACACAAAAGACCGACAAGCAGGAAATAGCTTAATTTAATCATGGCGAATTAATTATTAAATACAAAGTTAAAAGGCAACTTGAAATAAAATGACCCAGGCTTATAAATTAAGCGAGGGCCATTTTTATTTACTTTTTGGAGGTAAAGCCGTGGTTGTCACTGTCTTCAGGTGACCATGCTTTAGGTGGCTTTTTACCAAGGAACCAGCGGTGCATTTCTGAATTAAGAATTTCATCCAGTTTAGCCTGCACTTTCTTTGCTGATTTCTTCTTGCCACTTGTTTCTGCTTTGTGAATAAGCTCTTTTACTTCAGGAACTAGCTCCATATAAAAACGATGTGCAACCTCGTACATACCTTCCCAATGTGCATAATCCGGTGCCAGCATTGCCGCACCATGGCGTGCGCGACGGCCTTCATGATGCCACAGGTGGAAATAAGTCCATTCAATTTTGTCATTGAACTTAACCGGGTCGATTAACTCTTCTTCTTTTAATACCGTGATTAATTGTTTGGCCGGGATTGCAAATTTATCATTAAATAAGTTAATAAAGGCATCCAGCTGTTCGTAGAAATTATCAACAATGTTGCGGCCATGGCAAGCAACACAGACCGACTTCATGTCTTTACGGCGGTGTAACCAGGGTTTAACTTTTTTGCCTTGCTCAATGGCCTTGGCATCTATTTTAAAAGAAACCGGGGCACGCAAGTTCCATGAAATACGGCTACCGATATCATGATTCACCGGTAAATCTGTCGTCGCAGACATATGGCAGGTTGCACAAGTCGGGGCGGCACTGTAATCCTCGCCGGGGATCCATTTATTTGAATCCATATTCATTTTTTCTATATTGGCTCTAAAGGCAACGCCATGAACAGATTCTTCGTAAATTTCTTTTTGTGGGTGATCGGGACCTAAATGGCAACGGCCACAGTTATCAGGGTGACGTGCTTGTGCTACAGAAAAATTATGCCGTAAGTGACAAGCGGAGCAGGCACCCTTTGAGCCATCAGGGTTAATTCGCCCCACACCCGTATTAGGCCAGGTTGCGGAATTGAGCGAGCCGTCCGATTCAACGCGCACAATGGAGCCATGGCAACCGGCACAACCAACAACCACAACCGGTGATGTGCCATGCAGTGTGGGCGCGCCTTCAACAACTTCTGCCAGCACATTATCCAGCGAACCTAAAATATTACCGGCAGTTGCGTGGTGGCTTTTATCAAATTCTTCCACTTCTTTTTCGTGGCAATTGCCACAATCTTTTGGTGACACAATCACTGAAATAACAAAGTCTTTATGTTTAATCGCATCTTTATCGGTTGGCTTGGCTTTATGGCATTCATAACAACCAACATTGGCGCGGTAATGCTTTGAGTTTCCCCACATATCATAAATGCCAGGGCTCTTTTCACGGTGACAGGAAACGCACTGTGCGCTTTCTTTACTTAAATCTGCAAACCCTTTTAATAGAGTTACTGGTTCTGTTTTCTTATTGCTCTTGCTTGCTGCAAATACAGCCGACTGGAAGCCAAATAAAATGATAAGTAATAAAAAAGCAGCTTTAAAACTGCTTGAAGTTGCTAGATCTGTCATGTGTTTTTCCTGCGTATAGTATTCTTGGTTTTTACAGGATTTTGCAATAAGCATACCAAACATGTGTGTATAGAGTTAACAGATTGTTATTACTCAGTATTTTGGTCTTTAGTTACGTGTTTTTACGGCTGCTTTGGTGTGCGGGGGGAGGGAAAGTCGCACTGTAATAAAGCGTTAATGAGCGGGCTCTCACTATAATGGGGCGCATTATTATGAATAAAATTGGCTGGATTTAATCTTTGGATAAGCTGAAAGAAGAACAGTTGTGCAATTCTAAGCCAATTCAACTGCTTTTGCTGTTACAGGGTGTTTAGCTTGCTCAATCATCTCTTGCGCATGTGAACGGGTTTGTTCCGTAATATTCACACCACCGAGCATTCTGGCTATTTCTTCAATGCGATCTTGTTTTGATAAATTTGTAATTTGGGTTGTGGTGACTTTTTTATCCGATGTTTTATTGACCTGCAAGTGGTGGTGACCGAGTGCAGCCACTTGCGGCAAGTGGGTGACGCAAAGCACCTGGCTGTGTTCAGATAATGCGCGCAGTTCCAGCCCGACAATTTCTGCCACGCGGCCGCCGATACCCACGTCCACTTCGTCAAACACCAGTGTTGGAATACGGGTGTCTTTTGCAGTAATAACATTAATCGCTAAACTGATACGGGATAGCTCGCCACCGGAAGCCACTTTGGCAAGTGGTTTTAGTGACTGACCGGGGTTGGCGCTGACTAAAAATTCAACTGTATCTAAACCCAGCGCAGAAAAGTTTGTATCATCTGGCACATTGCTGCTAACTTCAAACTTGCCACCTTCCATGCCTAAGGTTTGCATACTGGCTGTCACCAGTTTTGATAATTTTTTAGCCGCAGCCTGTCGTTTCTTTGTAAGTTCACTTGCTGCACCAAGATAGGCATTGGCTGCCTGTTCAATTTCGGACTCTAAATTGCCTAAACGCACATCGGCATTTTCCAGCGTATCGAGCTCTTTGCTTAGTTTTGGTAATAAGGTATGCAGCTCATTGCTACCAATATTATGTTTGCGTGACAGGTTCTGAATGTCGGCCAAACGCTGTTCTAATAATTCAAGGCGTTGTGGATCAATTTCCAGTGACGATGTGTAGTTGCGTAATTCACTGGTGGCTTCTTCAATATTGATAAGGGCGTTATTTAATAATTCATTGGCGGGCTTAATCGCTTCGTCCAGTTTACTCAGAGTATCGAGTTCGGCGATTGATTTATTCAGAATATGGTTAACGTTAATGTTCTCATCATCCATCAAGCTGCGTAAAACAGAATCACTGCTGCTCAATAGCTGGTTGGCATTGGCGAGGCGCTTATGTTCTACTTCAATTTCCTTTACTTCGCCTTCTGCTAAATTGAGCGTTTCGAGTTCATCGACCTGATAGCGTAGCAAGTCCAGTTGTGCAGAGCGATCCTGACTGGCCTGGGTTAACCGCTGGTATTCAGTATTAAGTTGTTGCCATGTTTTAAAGGTTTGCTTTACATTATCGAGTAGCTTCTGGTTTTTAGCGTAGTCGTCCAGTAATAGTCGCTGTAAATCCGCTTTTAATAATGACTGGTGTTCATGTTGTCCATGTAGATCGACCAGTTTCTCACCGAGCTCACGGAGCAATTTAACCGGGCTGGGGATACCATTAATAAAGGCTTTGGATGTGCCATTGGTATTGATAGAGCGGCGAATAATACATTCGTTTTCGCTATTCATTTCATGTTCAACCAGCCAGGCTTCTGCGTCGGGGGCATCGGTGGTGCTAAAGCTTACGCTGATTTCGGCCTTGTCGCAGCCGTGGCGTACAATGGAACTATCGGCACGATCGCCAAGTGACAAGCCCAGTGCATCGAGCAGAATGGATTTGCCAGCACCAGTTTCGCCGGTGACGATGGTTAAGCCATTGTTGATTTCAATATCGAGTTTTTCAACAACCGCAAAATTCCAGATGTGTATGTAAGTTAGCATGGTCTTAAGTTTATTCTTTGAGTCGTTACAGGTTTTCGCCCCAGTGTAATTTTGCACGCAAAATTTCAAAGTAGTCGTGTTTACAGGGATGGATAATGCGCACAATGGATTTTTTCTTGAAGATATGGATTTTATCACCACTGTCAACGGGCAGGTTAATTTGCCCATCGCAACTGAGTTGTACTTTTGTACTGACTGCTTCGCGTACAATAATTTCAATCTCGCTGTCACCATCAATCACAATGGGGCGGTAGCTCATGCTGTGTGGGCAAATCGGTACCAGAACCATTGCATCCATATCCGGTTCCAAAATGGGGCCACCACCGGACAAGGCATAGGCGGTCGAACCCGTCGGGGTTGAAACAATCAGACCATCGGAACGCATGCTGTTGAGCCAGCGACCATTTATATAGGTCTCGGTCTCAATCATACGTGCCATTTCCCATTTGTGGACGACCACATCATTAAAGGCATCGGATTCGGTAAAACTGCCATCGGCATGTTCGATGCGCGCAGTGAGCATAATGCGGTGTTCTTCCTCGAATTTGCCATCGAGAATTTCGCCCATGCGCTGGGTCATTTCGTAGGGTGAAACATCCACTAAAAAACCCAAACGCCCCAGGTTAATTCCTAACACAGGGCACTTGTAGTCGATAAGGTTACGCACAGCATTTAACAACGTGCCATCACCACCAACGGTGATAACCAGATCCGAGGTAGTGCCAATTTCATCGAGTGTGGCCGTTTTAATTGTTTTATCTTTTAGAGTATCGGCGGTGTCCTGATCGATAAGCACTTCACAGCCGCGTTTGGTTAAAAAACCGGACAGGCTTAACAGGGTAACTTCCACACTGGGATCACCGTATTTGCCAATTAAACCAATTTTATTGAACTCATTTTTCATAT
>CAZEZI010000076.1:0-11064 GCA_964516315.1 uncultured Thioalkalispiraceae bacterium | reverse complement strand
TTAACTACCTTGCTTAACGGTTTGAATAACCTTGGTTTTATTGGAAAAACCGTGTTTAGAACAAATGCAGGACAGGAATATTGTGTGGGAGATTCTTTTCTTCAGTCGGTGACTTTTATGGGCTGCTCACCGTATATTGAATTGGAGCCAGCTGTGCAGTTAAAACCGGATGCTGTGGCAGATTTTTGTTTTATTCGTGTTTTAGCCGTAAACGACAACCATGTTTTATACCATGCCACGCAATTAGATAAGCTTAAAACTGTTCCACGCTGCAAACACTGTCGTAAAGTCATTGCTGACTGGGTAGAACATGCTCCTGCGTTTAATACAACGAATCACTGGCAGCTGGATTGCCCTGCTTGCGGACATAAATTGACGCAGGATGATCTTGACTGGCGTAAAGCATCGGGCAGTGGTAATTTGTTTATTGAAGTTGTTAATGTTTACTTGCAGGAAGCGGTACCAACGGATGCCTTTTTACAGCAGCTAGAAACGATTTCGTCTTCGCCGTGGCAGTATTTTTATACGGATTCAAATATGAATACAAAGTTGCTTGACAGCAACTAGATTCTAAACCACACTCCAGACATGACTCATTTTATTTCAGCCTTTTTTATGACATGCAATCTCGGTTCTAAGCCGATGGCGTGGGCACGTGTCCGTCATATTATCCGGCTGGAGGTATTTGATTAGTTTAGATTTAGAAAAAACCACGATACCGAAGGCCACCGTTTAACAACCGTGGCCTTTTTTTTTAGTGCCAGTTTCTTCTCTTTTACTGGCACTTATGATGTTTTCGTAGTGCCAGTTTCTTCTCTTTTACTGGCACTAAAGTTTAAACAGGAAATTAAAATGTCTGTACCTGCTGCATATTTAGGAATTGTATTGATCTGGTCAACCACACCGCTTGCGATTAAATGGAGTGGTGAGAGTGCTGGCTTTCTTGTGGGCGTGTCTTTAAGAATGTTTATTTCAGTACTGGTTTGTGCGGTGATTATGTCGTTTATGACTCGTCGTTTACAGTGGCATCGTGAAGCATTAAAAGTTTACTTTGTTGCATCGATTGGTATTTTTGGTTCCATGCTAAGTGTTTACTGGGGTGCACAATTTGTTGAGTCAGGTTTGATATCGGTTATTTTTGGTTTAACACCGATAGTCACGGGCCTGTTTGCCATTGTCTGGTTAAAAGAAGAAGCTTTCAGTATTACAAAAGCAGTTGGGCTTATTTTAGGTGTTGCCGGAATCGCAATAATATTTCTGCGTGGTGTTTCTTTTGGGAATTTATCTATTCTGGGGATCAGTGCTATTTTTGTTGCGATGTTACTACATTCCGGTAGCACAGTATGGATGAAACAGGTGCAGGCTAATATTAAATCGCTGGATGCGGTTTATGGTGGCTTACTGGTTAGCTTGCCCATGTACGCAATTGCCTGGTTGTTGCTGGATCAGTCCTGGCCAGAAACAATTTCGGAGCGGTCACTTATTTCTATTAGCTATTTAGGCTTAATGGGCTCGGTGGTTGGGTTTATATTGTTTTATTATGTGTTGCAAAATATATCGGCCAGCCGGGTGGGCTTAATCCCGCTATTAACGCCAGTACTGGCATTACTATTAGGTAGTCATTTTAACCATGAAGTGATACCGCTGATAGTCTGGCTGGGCTCGGGGTTAATCTTGCTTGGGATGAGTGTGTACCAGTGGGGGCACCATATTGTGCGGGTTAATCCTGTTGTGGTCGATGGTGCGGTTGAAACGGAGTATGATTAGGATCATTGTGGTTAATATTAGGAGCCTACTGGCAGCATGTAGTATCACGATAAAGTGACTTTAATATTATGGTATTAGAATAAACTTTTTTCTTGGTTGTTCTAACTAATAATTCTAGTACTGCTTTGTATTCTGAAACACAAGGCACTTTTATTCGTATGTTAAATTTTCTTTGGCTACTATCTGGCTTATCAAAAGACAAAAAGAAAAGCTCAGGATCTAACCTGTTGCCACATTTATTATTTTTAACATTTATGTCATTTATGATAATAGCTTGTACGTTATCGATGTCGAATACCACGCCAATACTAAATCTGGGTAGCGTAACAAGATCATCGTTGGGCTCAAATATGGGCATTTCATCAGGTTTGCTTATGTTTGAGATAATTTGCAATTTATCACTGTGGATAGAATTTGCTTCAGTAGCAAAAACAAATGGAGAAAAGAGTAGCGTCAATACAAAAATTAAATATTTCATAATGCATCCTTATGATCGAGCTTAACCATTATACGTGGATCGTATTTACTGACTGTCCATTGAAGCGGAAGTGATTTGCCTGTAATAATATTAATTGTCTGCTTGTTGTTATAATAGACATAGCGTGGTTCATACTTCGAGCCACCTCGTTTGAGTCGTATTGGGTTCTCCGCATTTCTGACAGCCAATAGTTCGTCTTTAATAGTGATTTGTGGCGAGGGTTTAGATCTGATTAGTTTTGTATGTACAAATTCATGATGGATAATGGCAAGGTCAAATATTTTTTGACCGCCAATTTCAAAGCGTGGAATACCTGGGAATTTTATGGGCAAATACATCACGTCATTATCCGCTTTAGCTTTAGGATGTAATCCTGTTGCTTGTCTAACAGTAAAGTTTTTGAATTTCTTTGGTTTAGAAATCATTTCTTTAATGACAGCCGATCCGTAATCTGTTCTTGCATATCTCTCAAGTGCTTTATAACCCATAGAATTTGGCTTTAGCACAGTGGCTCCTCCAAACTTGATTGACCAGAGATCAGCATTGCCGCTCCCAACACCACCTTTGTAAAGATATATATTAACAAAAGTCTTAAAATTCTTACGTCGATTATCCATGAGTGCAGGTTTTAATTGCTTACTACCCACCCGAAGAAACACCGAAGGCACGCCACCCACAACATGTGTCTTATAAATATTGACCCGATTCCATCTTAATTTTTCAGGTGTTAGGTTTTTAACTGAATCCCTTACTGTTCCGTCCATTGCCTGCTTCCCTATTTCTAAATTCTGGTTTGTGTGACTAACCTTTAAGGATCTGACCAAAAAACGACCAGATAGTTATGAAGGTAAGGTTTTTCAGCGTATTACAAAATTAATAACAATCTTATTGATTCTGAATTGTATTGTGAAGCCTATCACGGTTTTATCACATACAGCTCCTCATGAGTGGACACTTTCTGTCAGATCAAGTGTCAACTAACACATATTAGGTTTTATAATGAACAACAACATACTCATCCACAATTTTCTGAAATTCTTCTGCGATGTTGTCACCTTTTAAGGTTACCGTTTTTTTGCCATCGACATAAACAGGGGCAACGGGTTTTTCACCGGTGCCGGGCAGGCTAATGCCGATATTGGCATGTTTGCTCTCGCCGGGGCCGTTGACCACGCAACCCATTACGGCAACCTGCATACTCTCTACGCCGGGGTGTTTGCCGCGCCACTCCGGCATTTGCTTGCGTAAATGGTTTTGAATATCTTGTGCCAGTTGCTGAAAATAAGTGCTGGAAGTGCGGCCACAACCTGGGCAAGCGATAACTGGTGGAGTAAAAGCGCGCAAACCCATGCTTTGTAAAATTTCCTGTGCAACGATCACTTCTTCACAACGGTCGCCACCGGGCTTGGGTGTAAGTGAAATACGTATGGTGTTGCCGATACCTTGCTGTAATAAAATAGCCAGTGCCGCGGTTGAGGCGACAATACCTTTGGTACCCATGCCGGCTTCGGTTAATCCAAGATGCAGTGGGTAATCACACTTGCTGGCTAAGTCCTGATAAACCGAAATTAAATCCTGTACGCCACTCATTTTACAGGAGAGGATAATTTTATTTTCATCTAAACCAAATTGCACCGCTTGAGCTGCACTTTCCAGTGCCGAGGAGACAACTGCGTGGTGCATAAGTTGTCGGCTATCCAGTGGCTCAGCTAATTTTGAATTTTCATCCATTAGTCTTGCCAGTAAAGCCTGATCCAGACTGCCCCAGTTCACCCCGATACGTACCGGTTTATCATAGCGGCAAGCTACTTCAATCATACTGGCAAATTGATCATTGCGTTTTTTACCTTTGCCGACATTACCGGGGTTAATGCGATATTTATCCAGTGCTTCGGCACAGGCAGGTTCAGCTTCCAGCAATTTGTGGCCATTAAAATGAAAGTCCCCAACCAGTGGAACATGGCAATCCTGTGCCAGCAGTTTGTCTTTTATAATCGGAATAGCTTTTGCCGCTTCAACGGTATTGACTGTAAGCCGAACCAGTTCGGAACCGGCCTCTGCAAGTTCAAGTATTTGCTTAACGCTATCAGCTATTTGGGTGGTATCGGTATTTGTCATGGACTGCACTGCAACAGGGTAAGCTGAGCCGATAAAGACGTTACCGACCTGTACTGTTTTTGTTGTATGGGTTGTTGCTGACATGACATTATTTTCCCCGGATTTATATGGAGTGTATTTTAGCATCTTGCGTGAGTACAGTTAACTGTTCCTGTGAGAGAATGGTTTAAATAAATGGGTAAAAAGCCCTGAAATTTGTGGGCTAAACCGAAGTGAACAATGATATAATGCAGCATTTGGCGTCTTAGTAATAACGTATTACAGCATAATTAAGTTTTGGGGAAGTATATGTCTAAATCATCAGAAGCAAATAAATTAACTTTGGCTGAACAGGCCGATCGCCATGCTTTATATCAGGAATCAGTACAGGCACCTGAGGCCGAAATTGATTTTTTTGAGAAAACATTTAAAGCCCTGCGTAACCGTGATGCAGTTTCCATTCGTGAAGATTTTTGTGGTACGGCTTATCTTGCTACAGAGTGGTGTAAAGGTCACCCTGACCGCACAGCCATTGGTGTTGACTATGATGGTGAAACACTGGAATGGGGGCGCAAAAATAATATTGAACCTGCCGGTGAAGATGTCGCTAAACGGGTTACCCTGTATAAGGATGATGTACGCAATGTGTCAGACGAAAAAGTCGATATCACTTGTGCTTTTAATTTCAGTTATTGTATTTTTGAAACCCGGGATGAGTTACGGAATTATTTCGAGAAAACACAAAAAGGTTTAAAAGATGACGGTATTCTTATTCTGGATCTTTTTGGCGGCACTGAGTGTGAAGATGTATTAGAAGAAGAAACCGAGCTTGAAGATCATCCTGCCACTTATATCTGGGAACACGTTTCATTTAATCCTATCGATGGCCACATGGCCTGCGCGATTCACTTCGAGTTTGATGATGGCTCGCGGTTAGACAATGCTTTTAAATATGAATGGCGCCACTGGTCGATTCCTGAAATTAAAGAACTACTATTGGAATCAGGTTATAAAAATGTGCGCATCTACTGGGAAGAATATATTGATGCCGATGATGACGACGATGAACTGGAAGGCACCGGCAACTATTACGAAACTACCGAAGTTGAAAACCAGGAATCCTGGATGATTTATCTGGTGGCGGAAAAATAACAGTAGGGCAGGTGTAACCCATTATACCCGGTAATGGATATTGATGGGTTGCGTTGGCACTCCACCCATCCTGCTACGGATAAATCATAGGTGTAGGATGGGTGAAACCCATCATGTACGATAGTGGATGGGGGTTTGATGGGTTACGTTGGCACTTCACCCATCCTGCCTGAGATTTTAATTTGGTTAATGAGCCAGTTAAATCTTAAACTGCATCACCAGCTGTTGCAGTTCGTTCGCCAGTTGGTTCAACTCAATACTGGATGCGGTGGTACGTTCCGAACCTTTTGTCGTATTTTCTGAGATATCACGGATCTTCTCAATATTCTGATTAATTTCATCGGTAACAGCACTTTGTTCATCGGCGGCGCTGGCAATGGCAGCATTCATTTCTGTTATTTTTTGAATAGATTGTGCAATGGTTGCAAGCGCTTCGCCGGCACTGGCGGCATTATCGACACTGGACTGGGTATGTTCTTTACTGTTGTCCATTTCTATTACTGCATGTTTCATTTCAGATTGCAGTTCGGAGATCATATTTTCTATTTCACCTGCTGAATCCTGTGTTCGGCTTGCGAGAGAACGAACTTCATCTGCAACTACGGCAAAGCCTCGTCCCTGTTCACCGGCACGTGCAGCTTCAATTGCTGCATTGAGGGCGAGTAAGTTAGTTTGTTCTGCAATCCCTTTAATGACATCCATTACCGCACCGATACTTTCACTTTTTGTGTTAAGTGAAGTAATAACTTCTGCAATACGTTTGTTTTGTTGCGCCAGTGTGTCAATTGAATTAATGGTGGACTCAACAACACGTCGGCCATGGTGTGCCTGCTCATCGGCGGCCTCGGCTGCGGTTGCAGCCTGGTTTGCATTATTGGCTACTTCCTGAACCGTTGCCGTCATTTCGTTAATAGCCGTTGCAACCTGATCAATTTCATTAAATTGCTGTTCTATTCCGGTAGAGGTTTCTTCTGTTATTAAAGACATTTCCTGCGATGCATTACTGAGCATAGTGGTTGATGATGAAACCCTGGTCATGCTATCTCTAAACTTGCTTAACATACTATTTAGCATTTTTGCAATATGGCCAAATTCATATGTTGAGCTAATGGGAATATCACAAGTAAGATCAGACTCATTTTCAATGTGCTGGATGGTTTTGTCCAGTTTCGTAAGAGGCCGTATTAAGCGAAGTGAAAAAGTACTGCCCAGGATAATGGCTAGTATAACCATAACACCAACTACAATTATGGAGGTAAGTAACAAACTGTTTGACAAGTTCTCATTTGCAATAAAAGCTTCTTTGGTTGTTAACTCGCTTAAAATGGCCCAATGGAGCCCGAATGCTTTCATTGGTGCATAGGCGTAAAGTGCGGGCTGGTTAAATATATTGTTTTCCATTAATACGCCTGACTCGCCTTGCAGGGCAAGTTCCACGGCTTTACCTTTTACCGGCAAGAGGCCAACGGTGTTATTTTGCTTTTTTATCTGGCTTTGGGTTTGAGCATCAATACCGGCCTTATCAATTAATGAAAAGAATAAATTTTTGTCTTCAATTAACAGTCGATTGGTATTTAGTATTTTTCTATTTTTTCCGACCAGAAATATATCACCGGTTTTCCCCAGACCTATCGAGGCCCATTGCTGATGACTGGATATAATTTCATTCAGCATTTTTGGATGAATCTTAATGATCATGGTACCTAATATTTCAAAGGCATCTTCTTCTTCTAAATCCTGAATGGGTGAAATAATAAAAGCAGCCTGTTGATTAAAGTCACCCAGGTGAGCATTAAAACCGGTCATCATCGAAAAAGAAGCATCTTCGGCTTTCATGGCCTTTTGATATGCCTGACCCAGATCGGTATCTTTAAACGGACCAGTGGTGAGGTTAGTTGCAAATTCAATGTTCTTTTGTGTGCTGTAAACAACATAGCCATTGGCATCGACTAATAAAATATCGGCAACACCTAGTTTTTTATAAAAGCCAAATAAAGTATCATAATTTTCATTGTGCTTACTGGCGAGCACCGTTTCATTATCCGGATCTCGTAAGTTGTATTTTTCACCGAAGGGGCTTTCGTTTAAAAGAATAAATGCATATTGTTGAAACACACTGGCATCATCCAGTTGGCCAACAAAAGCTTCGGCCGATGTAAATTCAGAGTTATTATATTTTCTGAATTCGTTAGCAAAGTTTGTTTTGTAAAAAGCAATAAGCTCGGTGCGTTTTTCAGCAATACCATCGGCTGCTTCTGTTTTATCGCTCTGGAAGCCGCTGCTTAGTCCCTGAATACTTGATACGGTGCCGGGGTCAACCGAGTAGTCAAGTATTTGTTTTTTAAGGTTATCAATATACATCTGCACCTGGATTTTTTTAACTTCACGTAAAGAAACCAGACGCACGTTTACTTGCGTTTTGATGGCTTCATAAGTGGCAGAGTCTGTTTGTGTGTAAGTGGCGATACTACTGATAACAAGTGGAATGGCGGTGAGTAGCGTAAAGGTAATCAGTAATTTTGTTTTTATACTGTTGAGTTTTAGATCCCATTTCATGCCTTAACCCTTCTATTTATATGTTATCCATCACTATATCGGCAGAAGTTGGTTAAACTTTAGGCATTATAAGTTTTATTTATTCTAATTATTCACTTTTTCTTTAGGACTGCGCTATAGGGGTTGTGGCGAGTACGGTCATGGTCGTGCATGCGGTATTGTATAAAATCACTGGCATGGTCAAAGTGCATAAAGGGGTTGCCTTCTATTTCCTCATGCATGCTGCATGTTTCCTTTATAGCGTAGTTATGCCCCGGCAGGATCTGGGTGGAGGCAGGTAGCTCTTCACCCATTTTCTTTAAAGTGGTGTACATTTGTTCCGGATCACCACCCGGTAAATCACAGCGGCCACAGCCAAATACAAACAGGGTGTCGCCAGTGATAAGGTCGTTGTTGACCTTATAACAGGCTGAACCGGGTGTGTGCCCGGGCGTGTGCAGGATTTCAATGTCTGTCTCGCCTAACTGGAAAATATCACCACCGTGGTGCAAGCTGGGTTTGTTAATATCCTGCCCCCAGAACTGTGCCTCGGGTTTAAGTAAGTGGAGCTGGGCATCGGTTTTTTCTAAAATATCGGCAACGCCATTGATGTGGTCGTGATGCGAATGGGTGAGTAATACATCGGTTATTTGCACACCATTTTTGGCTGCAAGTTGCAAAATAGCCTCGACATCCCAGGCTGGGTCAACTACCGCAGCTCGTTTGGTTTTTAGATCCTGAATAAGGTAAATAAAATTTTCCATCGGCCCTAATTCAAGGCTATCAATATGGTAAAGTGCGGAGTTTTTCGAATTTGTGTTATTTGGCATAGTTATAGAGTATAGCGATTTTAGTTAACAGAAGTAAATTGAGAGTAACTCACTATGGAAGCATCATTCTGGCAACAGCGCTGGCAGGAAAATAAAATAGGGTTTCATCTGGATAAGGTGAATCCTTTGTTAATTCAATATGTTGATAAACTTCAACTGGCACCGGGGCAGCAGGTGTTTGTGCCGTTGAGCGGTAAAACCTGTGATTTAATCTGGCTTGCCGAGCAAGGCTATCGGGTTCTGGCGAATGAATTAAGCTCTGTAGCGGTAGAGGATTTTTTTGCCGAAAACAATCTTGTTCCCAGCCAGATGCAAAAAGGGGATTTAACGTTTTATCAGTCGGGGTTAATTACCTTTGTGTGCGGTGACTTTTTTAAACTCACCCCGGTACAAATGGTGAACGTTGCTGCGGTGTATGACCGTGCTGCGCTGGTTGCATTGCCGGAGGCCATGCGTGTGGACTACAGCCAGCATCTGAATTTACTTTGTCCAACACAGCCTCGTTTACTGGTGACTCTGGAATATGCTCAGGCTGAGATGGCTGGGCCCCCTTTTGCGGTACTGGAAGACGAAGTGCAAGCTGTTTATGCAGATAAATTTAAGCTGGAGCAACTGCAGCGTAAAGATGTACTGGCCGCACATGCACATTTTGCAGCAAAAGGGCTCAGTGCTATGCATGAGTCGGTCTATATTTTGCATCACCTTACAACAGAGTAGGGCATTATTTGCTATTGCTAACGGGGCGATGCTTATATAATAAACAGCATGGGTTCAGGTTTTATTATGAGTACAGTTTTGATGGTTTTGAAACGCTATTTCTCAATATTTTTCAGTCTATTAGCGCTGACTTTTTACAGTCATTCTATTAGCGCGGGTTATTACGTGTATCAAATGCCGGATGGCAGCCGGGTCGTTACCGACCGACCTCAGCATAACCGGACTGCAAAATTAGTCCATAAAAGCCGGAAAATTGGCGGATTAGGCCAGTCTGCGGCAAATACCGTGGTTATCGAGCTGGCGGATGGAACAGATAAATTTGACGATTTAATTAATATTGTATCGGCGAAGCATGGTATGGATCCGGCGCTGATTAAGGCGGTAGTGCACGCTGAATCCTATTTCAACCCGAATGCCACTTCACGGGTGGGTGCATCCGGTTTAATGCAGTTGATGCCCCGCACCGCCGAAATATATGGGGTGTTTGATTTATACAGCCCGATGAAGAATTTAGATGCCGGTGTTCGCCACTTGCGCTATTTACTGCGTCGTTATAAGAACCGTTTAAGTTATGCGTTAGCCGCTTACAATGCTGGCGAAAAAGCGGTGCGGTTTTATAATGGCATTCCACCTTACCGTGAAACGCAGCAGTATGTTCGAAAAGTTATTCACTATCAGTCGTATTACCAGAGCCAATACCGATTATAGGCTTCTGCTAAAGCCTTGCCGTTCCGGGTGATTAAATTTAAATATCTGCTTTAAATGTATCGGTGGACGGGTATGATAATACAATGACGTACTTTGCCACTGAACATAGCGGATGATTATCCACGTTGATATGGATGCCTTTTACGCTTCGGTTGAAATAAGAGAACAGCCGGAACTGGCATCTTGTCCGGTTGTGGTCGGTGGTCGTGAAGGCCGGGGTGTGGTCGCAGCAGCGAATTACAATGCACGAAAATTCGGGGTGCGTAGTGCCATGCCGATAGCTGAGGCTAAACGACGCTGTAAAAACCTTGTCTGTCTGCCAGTGCGTATGCCTTTGTACGTGGAAGCCTCACAAAAAATTAACCAGGTCTTTTACCGTTATACGCCCGAGATAGAACCATTATCACTTGATGAAGCATTTCTGGATGTAACCGCAAGTGAACATTTATTTAAAAGTGCAGAAAATATCGGGCGGATGATTAAGCGCGATATATTAAATGAAACAAAACTGGTTTGCTCGGTAGGGATTGCCAATAATAAATACGTTGCCAAAATCGCATCGGACATTAATAAACCCGATGGTTTTGTTTATATCAGTAAAGGCAAGCAGCAGCAGTTTCTGGATCCGTTACCGGTGAGTCGGTTATGGGGGGCCGGTAAGGTCACACAAAATAAATTCAGTCAGTATGGAATACAAACCATTGCCGATGTGCGCCGACAATCTGCAGTATTTATGCAATCGGTTTTTGGAAATCTCGGGCAGCATTTTCTGGAACTGGC
>CAZEZI010000075.1:0-11167 GCA_964516315.1 uncultured Thioalkalispiraceae bacterium | reverse complement strand
TTAAAATTAACCAACTCGTTCCTAAACTTGTTAAACAGGAAGAAGAGGATGGCCCCGGTGACTATACTGTTGAAGAAAAGAATAAACAAATTCATTTAACAGAAGAAGGACACCAGCATGTAGAAGATATGCTGATTGAAGCTGGTTTGCTCGCAGAAGATGAAAGTTTATATCATCCTGCAAATATCGGTTTAGTGCATCATGTAAATTCAGCATTACGTGCGCACGTACTTTTTCAGAAAGATATAGACTACATCGTATCGAATAATGAAATTGTGATTGTTGATGAATTTACCGGGCGAACCATGCAAGGTCGTCGCTGGTCAGATGGTTTGCACCAGGCAATAGAAGCCAAAGAAGGCGTACACATTCAGCAGGAAAACCAGACGGTTGCCTCGATCACATTCCAGAATTATTTTCGGCTTTATGAAACCTTGTCGGGTATGACAGGAACAGCTGACACCGAAGCGTATGAATTTCAGCAAATTTATGGCCTGGAAGTAGTCGTTGTTCCAACCCACCGCGAGATGATACGTATTGATGAGGTTGATCAGATTTTTCTGACACAAGCTGAAAAATTTACAGCTATTGTTAATGATATAAAGGACTGTCAAAAAAGAGGGCAGCCAGTATTAGTGGGTACGGCTTCGATTGAAGTGTCTGAATTTTTGCATGGCATTCTTAAAAAAGAAAAAGTGAAGCATGCTGTTTTAAATGCAAAGCAACATGAACGAGAAGCGGATATTGTTGCCGAAGCCGGTTTGCCGGGTGCAGTAACGATTGCAACAAACATGGCAGGTCGTGGTACAGATATTGTGCTCGGTGGTAATCTGGATATGGAAATTGCAAAATTAAAGAACCCCGATGATATTAAAATAGAAAAATTAAAACAGGAATGGGAAAAGCGTCACCAGCAAGTACTGGATACCGGTGGTTTACGCATTATTGGTACGGAGCGTCATGAGTCACGGCGTATTGATAATCAACTACGTGGTCGCGCCGGACGGCAGGGTGATCCGGGTACCACACGGTTTTATTTGTCGTTAGAAGATAATTTAATGCGTATTTTTGCATCTGAAAAAATGGCATCAATCATGCAACGGCTTGGAATGCAGGAAAATGAAGCGATTGAACACCCCTGGGTGAGTAAAGCCATTGAAAATGCACAGCGAAAAGTGGAAGGGCATAACTTTGATGCACGTAAGAACTTGCTGGAATATGATGATGTTGCTAACGATCAACGTAAGGAAATTTATCGAAAACGTAATGAGTTAATGGAAGCTGAAGATATATCTGAAGAAATAAAAGATATGCGCTATGAAGTTGTTAATTTAGTTATTAATACTTATATTCCACCGCAAAGTCTGGAAGAACAATGGAATATTTCAGGTCTGGAAAGCACAATAGACGATGAGTTTGGCCTTAAACTGGATATTAAAGGATGGCTAAAAGCTGACGACAGCCTGCATGAAGAAAGCTTGCGCGAAAGAATATTGCAGGAAATTGAACAGGCTTATGAGCAAAAAGAAAAAGAGTCTGGTTCTGAAGTTATCCGTCATATTGAAAAAGCGGTTATGTTACAGGTTCTGGATCATCAATGGCGGGAACATATAGCAACAATGGATCAACTTAGACAGGGTATCCATCTACGTAGTTACGCACAGAAGAACCCGAAGCAGGAATATAAGCGTGAGGGTTTCCAGCTTTTTATTGAGTTACTCGACAGAATGAAGCGTGAAGTGGTAACTGTTTTAAGCCGGGTACAGGTACGAAGTGATGAAGAAGTTGAAGCATTAGAAGAACAACGCAGACGTACGGCAGATGGTGATATGGAATATCAACATGATGAAGCATCGGCAATGGGAGGAAATGCGATTACAGACGAAGAGCACACACCGTTTGTTCGGGATGGGCGTAAAATTGGTCGCAATGAACCTTGTCCCTGTGGGTCAGGTAAAAAATATAAGCAATGCCATGGTCGCTTAAACTAGGTAACACCTGTCCATGAATATTCTTGAAGATATTAACCATTTATTGCCGGTTGCTGGCATTAATATAGCAACAGCTGCTGCAAATATTTGTTATTCAGATCGCACAGATTTGACCTTAATTGAACTGGCGCCTAATTCAACAACATCGGCTGTGTTTACCCAAAATGCTTTTTGTGCGGCTCCAGTAACGGTTGCTAAACAGCATTTAAAGCAAACAGCGCCACGCTATTTATTGGTTAACGCAGGTAATGCAAATGCAGGCACCGGCCAGGCAGGGATTAATGCAACATTGGCCTGTTGTGAATCTATTGCATCTGAACTGGGCTGTGATGCTAACCAGGTGCTACCTTTTTCAACCGGTGTCATTGGCGAAAATTTACCTGTTGATAAAATTAAAAAAGTTATTCCGGATTTGAAAATTGACTTAAATCCACACCACTGGATGGCGGCAGCTAATGCTATTATGACAACCGATACGGTGCCTAAAGGTGTCTCGTGTCAGGTCAGCATCGCAAACCAGGTTGTAACTATCACTGGTATTGCAAAAGGTGTGGGTATGATACGGCCTGATATGGCTACCATGCTGGCCTATATTACAACCGATGCAAAAATTGAGCAGACATTGCTGGATAGCTGCTTAACAAAAGCGGTTGCTCAGTCATTTAATCGAATTACCGTTGATGGGGACACATCAACAAATGATGCCTGTGTACTGGTTGCAACAGGGCAGAGTAAAGTTGTTATATCGGAATTAAATTTAACCGAGTTTCAGCAAGCACTTGATAAAGTATTTGAAACATTAGCCAAAGCATTGGTTAGAGATGGTGAAGGTGCTACCAAATTAATTACTATTAATGTGACCAAAGCACAAAATACAAAAGAGTCTGACCGGGTTGCTTATACAGTCGCACATTCTCCTCTGGTTAAAACAGCTTTCTTCGCAAGTGATCCTAACTGGGGCCGTATTTTAGCCGCTGTTGGTCGTGCCGGAGTTAAAGATCTAGATATCAATAAACTGAAAATTTTTCTTGATGATGTTTGCATTGTTGAAAATGGTGGGCGCTCAGCATCGTACACTGAAGCGCTTGGGCAAAAGGTAATGAATGGCTCAGAAATCACCATTCATATTCAACTTAACCGTGGTCAGGCAAGCTCACAAATCTGGACCTGTGACTTTTCATATGATTATGTCAAGATTAATGCCGAATATCGTTCATAAAACCTGATATCTTTTTATTCGAGTGAAACACAAAGTACATGTTACCGTTGGCCTGATTAAGAATAATGATAATCAATATCTTATTTCAAAACGCCACGCTCATTTGCACCAGGGTGGTTTATGGGAATTCCCAGGTGGAAAAGTTGAGGATAACGAAACGGCTTATGATGCATTGTGTCGAGAGCTTTATGAAGAACTTCATCTTACTGTTAAACGTGCCAGACCTTTGCTTCGTGTTTCTTACCCGTATCCAGATAAACACGTTTGTTTAGATGTATGGCGGGTTGATGGTTTTTCAGGTGCTTTGCACAGCCCATCTGGTCAGGCTATTCAATGGGTTTCCCCTTCTGAGCTTTCGAATTACCCATTCCCTCTGGCTAACAAAGCCATTTTAAACTGTATTATACTGCCGGAACGTTATGCTATTACGGGTGACTTTGAGAATAAATCTGATTATATTCAAGGTCTTAAGCATTGTTTAAATAAGGGGGTTAAGCTTGTTCAGCTTCGCACTCAAACATTGGATTTAGATGAGTTGATTGCTTTAGCGAAGGTTTCGAAATCTTTATGTGGCAAAGAAGGTGCAAAGCTCATAGTTAATGCAGATGCTGGTTTTTTAGCACAATGTGATGTCGATGGTATTCATTTAAATCACCATCGTTTATTTCAATACACTTCCCGGCCAATTCCTACGGACAGGATTCTTGCAGCATCGGTGCATAATATAAATGAATTACAGCAGGCAATAAATATTGAAGTTGATTTTGTTGTTGTTTCTCCCGTATTAAAAACAACCAGCCACCCTGATGCTGTCCCTCTTGGCTGGAGTGGACTTAAAGAAATAATAAACTATTCAAGTATCCCTGCTTTTGCACTAGGTGGAATGAAACAGGAGATGTTACCGCAGGCAAAAAAATGCGGTGCTTTTGGTATTGCTGCAATCAGTGAATTCTGGAATACAGAAAAGTGAGATCTATTTTCCAGTCAGTCATTGTTGCTTCCTTTATTGTAACTATTGTTATATTGATTAAATTGTATTTACCATTATCAGTTAATACCAAAGGAGCTGATGTTATTGTTCCTTTAGTGAGTATCAATAAGTGCCATTTACTTAAATCCGGATGCGTATTTGTTGCCGAAAATGTGCAGGTTGAAATAAATTTTTCAGGTAATGTTCACACAATGCAGTCTTTTAAGCTGTTAGCCAGGATTGATGGTATTAATGAACCAATAAAAGAAGTGGCGGTTGATTTTTCAATGCCATCAATGAAAATGGGATTTAACCATTTTCTGTTAATAAAAAATACAGCTGAAGCTGTTGCAGGAAATTGGCAAAGCTCTATTTTATTACCCGTTTGCGTCAGTAAGCGAACTGACTGGTTAATGAAATTTGTGATAAAAACAGATAACAAAATATATCAGGCTGTTATTCCCTTACAGATTAACTAAAATATCTGTCAGGAATAGTCATCTGGTGTATACAGTTTTGCTTCGACAAAGCCAGGTTCATCCTTAATTCGATGGTTTTCACTTGCCCATTCCCCCAGATCAATTAGCTTGCAGCGTTCACAGCAAAAGGGTCGCCACTTTTCTTTTTCAGACCAGATAAGTTCTTTTGCACAGGTTGGGCATTTAATGGGTTTATTCATTTTTTACAAGCTACAGCAATTAAGTTCAAAATTAACATTATCATTTGTTTGCATAGATCTGCCAGTCTCGCGAGGTTCCAGAAAACGTAGGGTGAAACGATGCTTGCCACCGCTTAATTCTGCAAAGTAGGGGAGCTTACTGCTAATGGATACCCTGATTAGTTTTGTTTCAGTATTTTTATCAAGAGACTGCTGATAGAAGCCACTTTCAGCCTGTAATTGTGCCGGGTTTGCGCTTTCTCTGAGGATGCCAAGAATAAGCACAACTGGCCGGTTTACAATCTTGAGTTGTTCATACCAGTTTTCTATTTTTTGTATACGGGATTCGGCTGTTTGCTGTAACCAGAAATGGTAAGCAGGCATATCAAATCGACAACTGCCGCCTATGACACTACTGCGTTGTAACAGGCTAGCGATGAGTTCGTTATTACGTAACTCATGGCCTAACTGCCCATCAGTGTGGTGCAAGCTGGATATTGACTCGGTTAGCTGTTCGAGAATAGTTGTGAGTTGTTCTAAATCAACACCAGGCGTGTCACTCAACCCGGCCAGAGAATTATGCAGAAATTCCAGTTCTTTAAATAACTCGTTTTTGAAATCACTTCGTGCCAGTAGTTCCAGAATATCAACCAGTGATGAAAGTGTTGCACGGCTATCCCAGGTAGAATAGCCTCTGAGTGTATAGGAAGCCTGGCTAAACAAATGCTCTAGCCGCATAAAAGTGCGTATGCGCTCATTTAGTGGTAATTCATAAGTGACCATTTCATCCATAGTGAGCAATTATATAAAAAAACATCAGGAAAAAATATGCAGTATTAACCTAATTTGCATAAATTTAGGGTTTATATTTGTTAGCCAGTTTCAGATAAAATACGTGCAAGTTCTGAACTTGTTGTTTTAGCTGCTCGATATGGTTGTTATTGTTTATAATATCATCGGCATGCTTTAAACGGTATTCCCGTGACTGTTGTAAATTAATGATATGTGCTACATCTTGTTCAGTAACCTGGTCCCGTTGAGCTGTTCGTTTTATCTGTGTGGCAGTGTCGCAGTCAATAACCAGGATACGATCAAGTGCATAGTCTGATTTTGTTTCAAAAAGAAGTGGGATAACAATAATGCAATATTGCGCGTTGAGTCGTGATATTTCTCTATTAACCTCAGCCTGAATTCTCGGGTGGGTAATGTCTTCGAGTTGTTGCTTCAGGTCTGGATCATCAAATATAATATTACGTAGTGCTTTTCGGTTAATTGAGGCATCTTTATTTAATATCCCTTTCCCAAATATTTTGATAATTTCCTTATAAGCGGGTTTGCCTACTTCAACGATCTGACGTGCTATAATATCAGTGTCGATAATAGCAACTTTATTTTTATTGTTATCAAGTTGGGTAAAAAGATCGCTAACCGTTGTTTTACCGCTGCCAATTCCCCCTGTTAAACCTATTTTTAGCATTATAATATTATTTTAAAATCAGTTTAAACCAACATAGTGTAAATAGGCCGAGTTAATGGTTTCGCCCCACAACATAAAAATCCAGCCAGCAATGGCAAGATAAGGCCCAAAAGGGATTTTTTTGCTGAGTGACTGTTTCTTAAAGAGTATTAAACCGATGCCAATAATAGCACCGGCAACAGATGAAAGTATAATAATAACCCCCAGTGATTGCCAGCCAAACCAGGCGCCAAATACGGCGAGTAGTTTAAAATCACCATAGCCCATCCCTTCTTTTTTTGTAATAAGCTTAAAGAGTTGGTATACCGTCCATAAACTCAAGTATCCAGCTATGGCGCCTATAACAGCACTATTGATATCGGTATACAGATTAAAAAGATTAAGCAGTAAGCCTAACCAGATAAAAGGCAGTGTTAAATTATCGGGGAGATATTGGTGATCAAAATCAATGCCACTGAGAGCAATTAAATTCCATGTGAGCAGTAATGCAAAAAATGTTTGCCAGTTTAAGCCGTAATGTAGCACTACTGCCAAAGTTAACAGGCCAGTGAGTAATTCAATAAAGGGGTAACGTAACGATATTCGAGCCTTGCACTGGCTGCATTGCCCTTTTAGAAAAAGATAACTTAGAACAGGGATATTCTCCAGAAGGGTAATTTTATGATTACAGTAAGGGCAACTGGATGCAGGTATGGCTAGATTGTAAGAGCCGGATGGTGCAGTTTGTTTATAATCAAATGATTTATCCTGTTCAGAAAGAAAGCCTATACAATCTCGTGACCATTCACGCATTAGCATTTTAGGTAGGCGGTGTATGACAACATTTAAAAAACTGCCAAAAATTAACCCAATAGTAATAGCGAATGTGGCCACAAGCATGGGCGCTTGATTTAGCGTTTCAATTACATCCATTTTAGGTTGTTTTTCTATCCACCAACAATTTTACCCATTTGGAAGATAGGCATATACATTGCGATAACCAGACCACCAATCAGGACACCAAGAATAGCCATAATAAGCGGTTCAAGTAAGCTACTCATGCTGTCTACCGCATTATCGACTTCTTCTTCATAAAAGTCGGCAACTTTGCTCAGCATGGTATCAACGGAGCCGGCTTCTTCACCAATGGCAGCCATTTGTACAACCATGTTGGGAAACAATCCGGACTGATTCATGGCAACGTTCAGTTGGGTACCGGTTGCTACTTCATCTTTCATAATAAGTACCGCATCTTTAAATACAACGTTACCCACAGCACCTGCAACGGATACCATCGCCTCAACCAGAGGAACCCCCGCGGCAAACATGGTTGCCAGAGTTCGAGAGAAACGTGCAATGGCAGCTTTTTCCAGAATGTTGCCAATAATGGGCATTTTAAGCATACCGCGATCCAGTATGTGGTTAAATTTAGGGGAACGTTTTTTTAATTCCATTAAGCCATAAATGGCTAGCCCTATGCCGCCGAAAACAGCCCACCACCATACCTGGAAGAACTGTGAAAGGTTGATAACAAACCGGGTAATGGCAGGGAGATCGGCACCAAATCCCATGAATAATTTTTCGAACATTGGAATTACAAAAATCATTAAAATGGCAGTAATAATAAAAGACACGGCAATAACAGCGGCTGGATAAAACAGTGCTTTTTTAATTTTACCTTTAATGGATTCAGTTTTTTCCTTGTAGGTCGCAATTTTATCAAGGATGGTATCGAGGATACCGGCGTGTTCACCTGCCTGTACGAGGTTACAAAAAAGCTCGTCAAAATGATAGGGGTGCTTTGCGAGGGCATCAGATAAATTACTCCCCCCTTCAATATCGGCTTTAATCGCCAGAAGCAGATCCTGCATGGCTTTGTTTTCGTGGCCACGACCGATAATCTCAAAACCTTGCACAAGTGGTACACCGGCATCCATCATAGTGGCTAATTGACGACTAAAAATAGCAATGTCTTTTGCTTTGACCCGGCCTCTACCTGCACCAAACAAGGGTTTGGATTTCTTTTTAATTTTACTGGGATTAATTCCCTGACGACGTAGCGTGGCTTTGACCAGGGAAATATTTGCGCCACGGGACTCTCCTTTGACTTTTTTGCCTTTATTATCTTTACCTTCCCAGATAAAGACATCTTGTTTTTTTGTTTTAGTCGCCATGTGCGTTTTCCTTATGTACCGCTATGTTATTATTATATAGTAAATGAGAGGCTATTCTTTTGTAACACGATTAATTTCATCGAGGCTGGTCATACCATCTTTTATTTTCTTAAGGCCTGACTGCCGTAAATCAGGAACACCTTCTTTTTGTGCCTGTTTACCAAGAACCAGTGCATTGCCGCCTTCCATAATAATACGCCCCATTTCTTCAGAAACAGGCATGACCTGGTAAATACCGACACGGCCTTTATAGCCTTCAGAGCACTGGTCACAACCTTTTGGTCCATAGATGGTAATGCCTTTCTTTATTTCCTCTTTGCTAAAGCCTTCTTCAAGCAACGCTTCTTTAGGGATATCCAGTGTTTTTTTGCAATGTGGGCATAAGCGCCGGCATAAACGCTGGGCGACAATTAAATGTACCGAAGAGGCAATATTGTATCCAGGTACACCCATATTGACTAATCGAGTGAGTGTTTGTGGTGCGTCATTTGTATGTAAGGTGGATAATACCAGGTGACCGGTTTGTGCTGCTTTAATGGCTATTTCGGCTGTTTCCAGATCACGAATCTCACCTACCAGAATAATATCTGGATCCTGACGAAGGAATGCACGTAATGCACTTGAGAAATTTAGTCCGACTTTATTATTAACATTAACCTGATTTATCCCAGGCATGTTGATTTCAACCGGATCTTCGGCGGTTGAAATATTAACCCCCGGTTGGTTTAGAATATTGACACCGGTATACAGGGATACTGTTTTACCTGAACCGGTCGGTCCGGTTACCAGAATCATGCCATAGGGTTTTGACAGTGCATTGAGATAGAGTTCTTTTTGTGCATCTTCAAAACCTAAGGCTTCAATGCCCATTTTTGCACTGTTTGGGTCAAGTATCCGTAATACTATTTTTTCACCAAAGAGTGTTGGGCAGGTATTGACACGAAAATCGATAGAACGATTTTTGGACAGGTTAAGTTTAATCCGGCCATCCTGAGGGACACGCCGTTCTGATATATCGAGGCGCGACATAACTTTTAAACGTGCGGATAATTTATTTGACATCCCAATGGGTGGAGTTGCCACTTCGTTAAGTATACCATCGAGGCGAAAACGTACCCGGTAATTCTTTTCATAAGGTTCAAAGTGGATATCTGAAGCACCTTTATTGATAGCATCGAGCAAAACTTTATTAACAAAGCGTACTACAGGGGCATCATCAATATCGGAATCAGAGGCATCATCTGCATTCGCTTCGGCATCTTCATCAACATAATCAAGGTCGTCATAATCCCCATCAGTTAGCTCTGACAAGGAAGTGTCATTATCTTCCATGGATTTGTTAATAACGCGCTGCAGTTTGTCTTCTTCAACCAGTATGGCTTCAGTTGACATGCCAACATGGAATTTAACTTCATCGATGGCTTGCAGTAATGTTGGGTCAGAGACAGCGATAAACAGACGATTACCACGTTTAAATAATGGCAGGGTATTATGTTTGCGGACCAGGCTTTCTTTTACGAGCTTAATTACATCGGCTTCAATATCGATAGCATCAAGATTAACGACGGGAACACCAAACTCTGTGGAAGCGGCTTCAGCAATTTTATGGCTATCCGCGAGTTTTTGTTGCACAATATACGAAACAAAAGGAATTTTGCTTTTTATTGCCGCTGCCTGTGCATCAATTGCGTTGCTTTCCTCGATAATGCCATCTTGCACTAATTTTCGTGCAAGACCACCCAGTTGTATTTTTGCGTTCGGAGTTGCCATTTATTGATTTAACCCGGATTTATAAGTATTTATCATTAAAAAATATATTTATAAGTTTAGTCAGCAGCCGTATTTAGGCCTGCCACTTCAGGAACGCCAACCAGGTTTCCGCCTAGCCTGGCGGTAACGGTAATAGCATAACTTATAGCAGGTGCGCCTGGAGCAGGATCAGGTGTAACCACAGTAAAATCACAGTTAACATGTGCAAGGTAGGCAGGGCCATCAATTCCTGCTACCCCGCCGTGTTCGCGATAGGTTGAACGAAAGTAGCCACCACTTACTGCCTCGATGTTGCGATAATCTGCAGCAACACTAGTTGCTGTCGCATCAGGAGAGGGAAAAAAACGATTATTCTCCAAAAAGAACTGTTTTTGAGCCAGTTTGATGGCCGTCACTTCATTGGCACATTCACTTAAGCGTGCAGAGGTAATATAGCCATTATAAGCAGGTATCGCGATTCCAGCGAGAATCGCGATAATAGCAACTGCAATCATAAGCTCGATAAGTGTAAAGCCAGTGGCTCTACTTAGATTTAGAAGATTTAGGCTATTGGGAGTGTGTGGCTGAGTCATTTTCATTTGTCGGATTCCTGCTAAAATTATTCAAAACACCTTATAATATACTAGCTTAGCACAGCAAATAGGGTAATACAGTTTCGGTGTCTCAAAATGCGAGTCGGCGCAAATTAATTATATATTATAAAACAATAAGTTACATAGCATTGTCTGTTTTCTGTTGGTGGCCTTTTTGATATCGTTTTGATGAATGAGTCACTTACAGCACTATAGAACTGAAATAGACTTCATTTATAGTTTTCGGCCATTTTTATAAAAAATTAAGCAATTATTTCTTACATCTCGAAACATTTTTAACTATACTCTATAACTAATTGATATTTTGATGAATTAGGGGTAAAAAGTAAAGTTAAA
>CAZEZI010000074.1:0-11402 GCA_964516315.1 uncultured Thioalkalispiraceae bacterium | reverse complement strand
CCCGCTCTTTTAGCCGCTCTAAATACACACTAATTTTAGGAGTTTACTCGTGGATCAATATCGCGGAACAACGGTTTTATCGGTGCGTCGAGGCAACCAGGTTGTCATCGGTGCCGATGGTCAGGTTACGCTGGGTAACACCGTGATGAAAGGCAATGCACGTAAACTGCGCCGCCTTTATAAAGACAAAGTGATTGCCGGTTTTGCCGGTGGCACAGCCGACGCCTTTACCTTGTTTGAATACTTTGAAAGCAAGCTCGAAAAACACTCCGGCCAGTTAGTACGTGCCGCAGTGGAAATGGCAAAAGACTGGCGGACGGATCGTACCCTGCGACGGCTCGAAGCCTTGCTCGCCGTTGCCAACGAAGATGCGTCGTTAATTATTAGCGGTAACGGTGATGTTATCGAACCCGAACAAGGTTTAATGGCCATTGGTTCCGGTGGTGCATTTGCCCAGTCTGCTGCACGCGCCCTGCTCGACAATACCGAACTCTCTGCAAAAGAAATTGTAGAAAAGAGCTTGAATATTGCTGGTGACATCTGCATATACACTAATCAGAATATTTTAATTGAAGAACTTGAAATTGATTAATTGAGTCATTAAACCTCGATTAATAACAACTAGATACTGGATCCATTATGTCTAAAATGACACCCCGTGAAATTGTAGAAGAACTTGATAAGCATATTGTTGGCCAGGCCGCTGCTAAACGTGCCGTTGCCATTGCTTTAAGAAACCGCTGGCGTCGCAGCCGTGTCGATGAAGAGCTGCGCAATGAAATTACCCCAAAAAATATTTTAATGATCGGACCAACCGGTGTGGGTAAAACAGAAATTGCCCGCCGACTTGCAAAATTATCCGATGCACCTTTTTTAAAAGTGGAAGCAACAAAATTTACCGAAGTGGGTTATGTTGGCCGTGATGTTGAATCCATTATTCGTGACCTGATGGAAATTGCCATTAAACAAACACGCGAACAGGCCGCAAAAAAAGTGCAAAACCGTGCTGCCGATGCCGCCGAAGAACGCATCCTCGATATACTGCTTCCATCAGCGCGCAGTTATAACTTTGGGCCTGATGAGAATGATGACCTCGATGAAGAACCCAAAGAAGACACCAACAATCCAACCCGGCAAAAATTCCGCAAGAAATTACGCGAAGGCGATTTAGACGATAAACACATTGAAGTTGAAGTCAGTGCACCAGCCATGGGTGTTGAAATTATGGCGCCGCCCGGCATGGAAGAAATGACAAGCCAACTGCAAGGTATGTTCCAGAATATGGGCAGCACAAAAAAACGCACCCGCAAAATGTCGATTAAACAGGCAATAAAAACCTTAACCGATGAAGAAGCCGCTAACCTTTTAAATGAAGAAGAAATAAAAGAAGAAGCACTGAACAGTGTTGAACAAAACGGTATCGTGTTTCTTGATGAAATGGATAAAATTGCCAAAAGTGGTAACACATCCGGTGCCGATGTATCGCGCGAAGGGGTACAACGTGACTTACTGCCTTTAGTTGAAGGCTCAACCGTAAGCACCAAGTATGGCATGATCAAAACTGATCATATTTTATTTATTGCTTCTGGTGCATTTCATTTATCCAAACCTTCAGATTTAATTCCAGAGTTGCAAGGTCGATTCCCGATTCGTGTTGAACTCGATGCATTAAGCTCCGGTGACTTTGTTAAAATATTAACCGAGCCAGACGCCTCTTTAACCGAGCAATACAGCGCACTACTTGAAACCGAAGACGTACAGCTTATTTTTACTGCCGAAGGTGTTAAACGCCTTGCTGAAATGGCCTGGCAGGTAAACGAACGCACCGAAAATATTGGCGCTCGCCGTTTACACACAATATTGGAACGCCTGCTCGAAGAAATATCTTTTACTGCATCCGACAAAGCAGGTGAAACCGTTAAAATCACCGCTGACTATGTGAATGACAATATACAGGATCTGGCTGAAGACGAGGACTTAAGCCGTTACATACTTTAAATTATATGTCATTGCAAATGAACAAAGTGATGCGGCAATCTTCTGTGTACGATGAATAACGTTACAAGATTGCCGCACTATCGCTCGCAATAACCATATCTACCACTAACACGGGATACAAACATGCCTAAACCAACAGAAATAAACCTGCATCAAGCTTCACATATTCTGGAAATTACCTTTGATGACGGTGAACGTTTTAAAATGACAACCGAATATTTACGTGTTAACTCGCCGTCGGCTGAAGTACAGGGCCATGGGCCGGGGCAAGGCGTATTACAAATTGGCAAACAGGACGTTAACATTACCAAAATCGATCAGGTCGGCAACTATGCTATCCAGTTGTTCTTTGATGACAACCACGATACCGGTATTTATTCATGGGACACGCTGTATAACCTGGGCAAAAACATGGAAGAAAACTGGAAAAATTATTTAGCAGAAATGAAAGCGGCAGGGCATGAGCGGCCTGAACCTGAGCATATTAAATAAACGACTCCAACTATAGTATTACCTATCGCTCGCAATGACCGTGTCTTGATATATTTACAAATTAAGTTGTCAGCCTACGATAAATATCTGATACCTTTAAAGGCAGCTCACGTATTTCATCAATGACTGTATAAGCCGCCGCACCGTACATATGCGGCAGGTAATCTTTGGCCGTACTATCAATGGTAATACAATAAGGATGTATTCCTGCGCGACGCGTTTCAACCAAAGCCCGGCGAGTATCTTCGATACCGTATTCACCACGATAACTGTCATAATCGTCCGGCTTACCATCAGAGATAGTAATGAGTATCCGTGTTTTGGCTTCTATATCCAGTAATTTTTTATTCAAGTGCCGAATCGCAAACCCCATGCGAGTATAGTCTTTGGGTTCAATACCACTGATACGTGCTTTAACTTCTTCGTCATAGTTATCGTCAAACTCTTTAATGGTATAAATTTCACAGCGCTTGCGTGCCATGCCAGAAAAACCATAAATTGCATAACGATCACCTAAACTTTCCAGCGACTCACAGAGTAAAATAAGTGCCTCACGTTCTGCATCGTTTATCCAGCCTTTGGTGGAGCCGCTCATATCCACCATAAAGCAAACAGCAATATTACGTTCATGACGCTGCATTTGCATATAGAGTCGCTCGGTCATTTCACTGCCATCTTTTGCATCGGCAAGGGCTTCGACATAGGCATCAATGTCAATTTCATCACCATTGGTCTGGCGCTTTAATAATTTATTGTCATCACGCATTGCTTCAAATGTTTTACGCAAATGTTTTATTAACTTGCCATGTTTACTCATGGTGTTGTTCACAAAGTTATCATAAATCGGCTTAACAACTTTTTCACGAACTGCGCACCAGTTCTTTCGATAGTTCTGGCGCTTAAAATCCCATTCGTTATATAAAAAAGCCCCTTCTTCATGGTATGTACCTTTCCAGACTTCATCAGGATCTTGTTCTTTTTCTTCAAACAATGAAGGATCGTATTCGCCATCACCTGCCGCAACCAGATACTCATCTGGTATCTCACCTAAATCCTGCAAGATAGAGGACATTAAATTTTTAGCATTATCCGGTGGCGCAATGGGTTGATCATCCAGAGTCAACTCCATCGTAAACTCTTGCTGGCTGTTTTGTTCTTTTATATCTTTTAATTCAAATTTGGTATTACTTTGTTTTTTCTGAAGAGGTTCTAGCTCATCACCTTCGTTTAAATCATCCTGTAATTTTCGTAAAATATTTTTAAGCTGTTTTTTTTCTTTATCAATACGCGACTGCATAACGCTGGCTACCATTTCCGGCTGCAACAAACCCTGATAGCAATACGGTGTAAATGGCTCAAGCTGGTGCAAGTTTTGTTGAACAATATTGAGTGTGTCGTTTACCGAGCATGTTTCTGAATGGAGTTGCTCATTAATAGCCTGCCACTGTTCATCTAAAGCGGCAGTATCGAGTTGTGATTTTATTTCACATAGTTGCCTGTATAATCCCGGCAATTCACGCGCCAGGCAATGCTCAAGACGCAAAGTTTCAACCGCATGAAAAAGTGCAACAAACTTTGCAGGCTGAGCAGACTTTTCAACCTCCTCATAAAGATTAATTCGGTAGGTGCCAAAACGAGACTGCGCCCAACAATAAGCCACCATGACTTTATATAATTTAAAATTTTCTTTTTTATTTTCCAGTTGTGCAACTAATGCCGGTAAAAAAATAGTTTCCGTATCCGTATAGGCTTGCTCTGCTTCTTCAAGTTTTAACTTTCTGCCGGACAAGCCATGCACAAAATGTAATAAAACAGCAGACTCATCTTCTAATACAGCACCGGCTTCTTTTTCATGACTTAACTGTAAAAAATTATTTACATTGCGGATAACTTCTAATGCCGGATACAAACCCTTAACATCATAGGTATCCATCGCATGCAATGCCCATGCTTCAATGGTTCTGGAATCGATTTCGTTTAAAATATCAACAATATGTGCCATAAACTGATAGCCCAGCTCATGGTGTGTGCTTGCGGTACGCTGCACCCATGCAAGAATATATTGTTGTTGCGTTAGAGGCAGAGTTGCTAAAATTTCCGCATGCTTTTCATTATGATAAAAAGTAAATTCAACGTCTAAATAAATATCCAGGCATTTTATAATTTCTTCTACAGATAAGGGTTCTTTAGCATTCATTTTCAAGCAGTTATTTAATGGCTACGTTAATACGGAGAAGATTGCCATACTATCGCTCGCAATGACCTCGTTTTGTTGTTGTGAGCGATAGCGAAGCAATCTGGTTTCTCAGACAAAACCAGGGTTATTTAGAAAATAGAAGAACAAAGTTCGTTAACAGCGATTAACATATCATTATCATCTGTTAATGCCTGTGAAATGGCGGTATGACATGCAGTTGTCGGCACAATGCCGCTATGCATTAATTTTGCCGCGTGCACCAGCAAGCGGGTACTCGCTCCTTCTTCCAGGCCGCTGCCTTTTAAATTACGTGTCATGTTTGCAAACTTGACCAGGTTCGCTGCTATATTTTTATCAATACCGGTTTCTTTAGCAATAATGGCTGTTTCAAGTTCTGCGGAAGGGTAGTCAAATTCCAGTGCAATAAAACGCTGGCGGGTACTTTGCTTTAAATCTTTTAATACGCTCTGGTAACCGGGGTTGTATGAAATGGATAAACAAAAATCGTCGCTGGCTTCGAGTATTTCACCTAACTTTTCCATTGGCAAAACACGCCGATCATCTGCAAGTGGGTGGATGACTACCATCGTATCTTTTCGTGCCTCAACAATTTCATCAAGGTAGCAAATCGCACCGGCACGTACCGCACGAGCCAACGGGCCATCAACCCAGATTGTATTACCACCCTGAATTAAATAGCGCCCGACTAAATCGGAGGCAGTTAAATCATCATGACAGGAAACAGTAATAAGTGGCTTTTTTAAACGCCATGCCATGTATTCCATAAAGCGGGTTTTACCACAGCCGGTTGGCCCTTTTAAAAGGATCGGTAACTTCTGTTTATAGGCTGCCTCGAAAATCTGAATTTCATCGTCCACAGGCTGATAAAAAGGTTTATCGCTTATAAAGTATTCTTCTGTTTTTTTTGCCTGAACTTGCATCTTGCTACTCTGATAATTTTAATTATTGGGTCATTACAAATTTAAACTATGACCTTCTCGCCCGCTTTAAAACCAAATTTACTTTCCAGCTCCAGGTCATTAATCAGTTGATCAACGGCTGTCTGGCCATGAAACTTGTCAATCTCCGCTAAAATAAGTTTGGCACTATTTCGATTATAGCCGCCACCCATACTAACCTGTGTTTGTAATAATTCACGTGCTTTATCTATGGTCATTTAGCTAGCCTGATTAATCAATCGAACACACATTATACCCTGTTAATCCTTTACTCAGCAGTATAAGAAGAAGCTACTAACCCGGCTGGTTATCAATGCGCGGCTTAATCAGCATTGGCAGATAAGTAATAACAAAGATCAAAAAAGCAACCAGCCAAAGGAACTGCGACACACCTACCCAGAGGTTATACTGTGTCGTGTCAAACAAAGGCACCACCACCCTGAATAGTGCACCCAAGGTTAAAAGACCCAAAGCATAAGGTACGCTAGCGGGTGGCCTGGTTACATCACGCCCCGTATGGCCCAATGCAACTCGCGCCATCATTCCCAGAGTAAGAATGCCAATCCCACCAAAAGTAAACGCATGAATGGCAAGGTATTTTTCTATGCCCAGAAAATAAACGCCGGCAAATAATAAAAACCCGAAACAAATAAAACAAAGTCCGAGATACAAACTCCATAACATACTGTTTTTCCAAATCCCTTTTGTATGCCAGCCAAAAAGGCGAACCGCATTTATAATAAATAAAGCTAATGCCAATGAAGAAGATATAAGTTGATTTTGCAAAAATACATCTGCAATAAAGAAGAGTATAAATAAGACCAGACTGGATATATCAATAAACCTGGAATTATACAAAGTGACCTGATAGCCTACGCCCCGCTCAATAAAAAAGGGCACGACCCGCCGCGCCATTGCCAGGACAAGGCCAATAACCAGATAAATACCACCATAGATGCCCCAGTAAGCACCATCGTTAATAACACCCATTGCACCCAGATAAAAAAGAACATTAAAGATTAAAAACAAAATAACCTTGGCTATAATTCCAATCTGGCTCCATTGCTTTACTTTTATTACTGGATAAGTAATCGCGAGCGCCAGAAAAAATAAAAATAAAATGTCTGCAATTGCCGCGGCTGTTAAATACGTTGTTCCAAATAAAAACAGGACACGCGCAATAAGCCATAAGCTGAACAAGGCCATGAGTGATTTGCCATGTAATGTTTGCACACCGGTCCAGTTTTTAACCGCAGTTAACAAAAAGCCTGCAATAACCGCAATGGCATAACCATAAATCATTTCATGTGCATGCCACTGTAAGCTGGAAATACCATCTATCGGCAACGCCACATTAAAAAGGTAGATAGCAGACCAGAAGGCAATGGACACAACAGCGACAACACCTGCTGCAATAAAAAATATTCTAAAGCCTAAACTGAACAGAGAAAATGTATTCGTTGTACTTGTTGTACTTGCTTCATTTATTTGCATTTTAATTACTCTTAAACATATTTAAAGGTAGGCGGTTATTATAATCCTCCTACGTGTAAATGCATTAAAAAACCTGATGTATTAAACAGATTAACGCTGTAAGGTCAGAACTGCTTTAAGCCCACCATCCTTGTGGTTAAACAGTTGCAAATCCCCCCCGTGCGACAAGGCAATATTGCGCGCAATACTCAAGCCCAGCCCGGTACCACCCGTTTCACGGCTGCGTGAGGTTTCCAGCCTGAAGAAAGGTTCAAAAACCGCTTCAAGTTGTTGTTCTGGAATACCGGGCCCTGAATCACAAATGCTAATCACGATTGCAGTATCCGTTTCGCTGGCGGTTATCTCCACACTGCCTGCATATTTAATAGCATTATCAACCAGATTAATAATACAGCGCTTTAATGCCTGCGGCCGAGCCGAACAGGAACCTGCATTGCAGGATGCTATTTCAACTTTCTGCCCAATCTCCACCGCCTGTTCTTTTATGGTTTCCAGCAGTGCACAAATATCAACCGCCTCCAGGTTTTCGCCTGCATCGTCGGCACGTAAAAAATCCAGCGTTTCACTTGCAATGGCCTGCATTTCATCAAGGTTACGAATAAAATTATCACGTTGCTCGGCATCATCAAGCATTTCTGCTCGCAGGCGCATCCGTGTAATCGGGGTTTTCAGGTCGTGAGAAATGGCTGTTAACAAACGACTGCGATCTTCAATAAAACGTTGCAAGCGCCGCTGCATGGTATTGAACGCATGGCTGGCATGGCGCATTTCAGTTGGTCCAATTTCTGCCAGTGGCGGCTGGTTAATGTCATTGCCTAACTTCTCGGCCTGCTTTGCCAACAGTGTGAGTGGCCGGGTTGCCAGACGCACCGCAATCAGTGAAACCAGTAACACGATAATAATTAATACTGCGATATTCACCAGCAGCATGGTTGAGTTTGCGAAAATTTCATCGTTAATCCGGTTTTCAAAAGTGACCCAGCTACCATCACTTAATTGCACCTGCGCAAGAAACACCAGTGCATCGGGTGCCGTCATCCCCATGTGCTCCATATGCATCATGCTACCGTTGCCTTCATGCAAAATATTCATTGCTGGTTGGTCACTGACTGCAACCTGTAGACGGTAACGCTCACCTAGCTGGCTTTTTAAGCGATCACGAAACTCGGCACTGGGTGATCCTGCAACCATCGGCTGTGAATCAGGCCATAAGGGTGCCGATAACGAAACTTTAAGCGGCGGCACATTAAGAATTGCAACCAGCTGCTGCCGCCTTGTCGCATCTTCACCATCCAGCAAGCGCACAATTTCAGCGATACGCTCAGCACTTTGCGTACCGCTGGCAGCAAATAAACGTTGCCCACGATCATGGAACTGCAACAGGGTGCTAAATAATTGTGCCAGCAGTAAACCGAACAGCAGAATCAACGCTAACCTGCCAAACAACGATTGTGGTAGCAAGCGCATCAGCTTTGCTCTTCTACATTAGCGGTAAAAACATAACCGGCACTGCGCACGGTTTTAATCAACCGTGGCTCACGGCTATCATCCCCCAAACGTTTGCGTAACCGGCCAACCTGTACATCAATGCTGCGGTCATAGGGCGCGGCTTCTTTACCACTAACCAGTTCCAGTAACTGGTCACGGCTTAATACCCGGTTGGGGCGCGCCAGAAAAACACGTAATAAGCGATATTCACCACCACTTAATGGCACAACAGTACCATCGGCAGCAATAAGCTGGCGTGCAACCGTGTCGAGGGTTAAGCCAGCAAAGTGTAATTTCCCTTTGGGCTCGGATTGCACCGTACTGTCCGGCAAACTACGTGCACGGCGCAACACACTGTTAATCCGTGCCAGTAATTCTCGCGGGTTAAAAGGTTTGGCCAGGTAGTCATCGGCGCCCATTTCCAGCCCCACAATACGGTCGGTTTCTTCACCCAGCGCAGTAAGCATGATTACCGGTGTTTGTGAATCAACCCGTAATTTACGACACAGGCTTAGTCCGTCTTCACCGGGCATCATCAAATCTAGCACAATCAAGTCGATACTCGACTGTTTAAGCACGCTCCACATAGCAACACCATTGTCGGCCGTGCTGGCGCGCAGGCCATGTTTTTCAAGGTAAACCTTTAATAGCTGGCGAATTTCGGCATCGTCATCGACAACCAGAATGTGGTCTTTATATTGTTGAGTAGTCATAGTTTATTTTTAACCCACCACCTGCCACAAGTCAGTATGACTTTGTAACATAATGTAACAATATGCCCGCCAGATAAAGTCTGTTACAAAAAACCCCTTGTCAGACATTCACCCGTTACAAACAAATGCTTAAATAATAACTGAGAAACAATGATTTTATTAAACAACAGGAGAAGCATCATGAACAGCAAAAAATTAGCAACCTACCTTCTTGGCACAGTAACAGGTGTAGGCCTGGCAATTGGATCAGTAGCGCTTGCACAAAATACGTCAGACCATCATAACAGTGGTGGAATGCATAACCAAACAACTCAGCAAACTACACAGGGCGGTATGCATGGCCAAACAGCACCACAAACATCACAGGGTGGAATGCATAGTGCACCTGCACCAAAAGCCACTCAAGGTGGCATGCATGACCAGGCAGTAAAAAATAATGTTCCCGGCATGCATGGTGGTATCAACACACAACATGCAGGCGCTGACCATTACAACAGCAAAACACACTGCAACTCAGCAACTGACAACAAAGACAAAAAATCTTGATTGTCAAAACAGAACCCGGTTAGCACACCATTAACATTGCAAGCCGGGTTCATAAATGCCACAGAGCAGCAAATTTTAAACATCCAGAGTAAGTAAAAAGGAGACTATTATGAACAGCACTATGTTTTTAGGAATGGGATTTTTCTGGTTAATTCCGGTTTTAGTAATCGGCTTACTGGTCTGGTTGCTGGCCTCTTTATTTAAAGACGGCTCCGGCAAACAGCATAAATAAAGATTCAACAGAGCCAGACATCATTTCTCCAATATAGAGAAAAATGTATTCTGGCTCTGTTTTTACCAGATATTATTTAAACTTCTGAAATATTGCTTCAAGCTCCTGACTATGAAAAAAATCCAGACACTTCATAAGAGTAAGCTTAGCACCCGATTTACTTTTATATGTTTTTTTAAGAAACTCACGCCCAAGCAACGTTGCTTCCGTATACGCCTCTAGTGGTAACTCACCAAATTCAAGATAACCTCCTGCTGCTGCCGCCGCATCAACGGTAACTTCTTTTGATTTATATCCATCTGCCAGGCATGTACTTAAAGCATAGCTTTTAAAGTTTCTTTTATTGTTATCTATTTCTTCAGTATTTTTTGCCACGGTACAACCATTTAAGAAAAATAAAAAAATTATTGATATTATTTTAAGATCCATAGCAATACCTCCAAAGCAACCAGGATATAACTTTTTAAATATACTGCTGATGTTTTATTTGCCTAATGGTACTTTTAGCTATCCGAATAAATTTGTATTGTCAGGCTCATTCCTTGAGTTTTATTATAAATAACCCTGGCTTCTTACTATAAACAAAACCATATTTTCCTACTAGCCGTTTTTATTTTATGTTGTCTGCATCCGGATTAACAACAATGCACTTTAGATTAAAGTGATTTATTATAAACCCAATAAAGTCATTCACAAGCCTGATGCCATTTTCTTTACCATCCTTATACACTCAACCTCAGTACCATCAGGTTCAGTATGCGCACATTCAGAATGCTGTTGATACCCATGCTTCTCATAGAACGGAACAGCGTTCCGGGTTGAATCAACCTGAAATTGACCATTACTCTGAAAGTTAACTACCTTTTCCAGTTGAGATAACATCTCCGAGCCCACCCCTTTCCCGAAATATTCAGGGCTCACAAAAAGTGCTTCTATTTCAGGCCGCTCTCTACTAATACTTCCAAAGCCAATACATTTACCACCCTCTTCTGCAATTAGAAACAGAGAGTTTTTCAGTCGTTATTCATATGGTGGTAACTCTTGCGGTGTAGCCCAGGAAGAAATCTGTTTTTCACTGTAATGATTTTTACAACCAGCCTCAATTGCCTCTTTGTGTATTTTTAGAATCTTGTATTCATCATGTATAGTGGCTTTTCTTATATCCATACAAAACTATCAATTATTTAGTAAAAAAATCGAGCCGTACACAGATCCCTCTAATATTAGTAAAATCTGTGTACTGATAATCATCTAGCAGGCTCCTTACTCATAGGGTAACGTTT
>CAZEZI010000073.1:0-11608 GCA_964516315.1 uncultured Thioalkalispiraceae bacterium | reverse complement strand
GTAGCCACGCCATTATCGGCGGTGGCTGCATCCACCGCCAAAAACGGCGGTAGGTCCGGCGCCAGGATTTTAAATAAAAATATCAATGAGTAAAACAAGGCAAAAAAGAAAAGGGCTTTTTCTACATGCAGGCACCTATTTTTATCACTGCCATACCAATACCGTTTTACATGCAGAAATGGGGATGTACGGTGCACTTATCATTGACCCACCTGAAGGCGCAGGCACGCTCTTTTCTGGCGGGCCGAGCTATGATGTTGAAGCCATCTGGGCCTGTGATGAATTTGATTCATCATGGCACAACCTGCCCTGGGATGCCGGTACTTGCGGTGCCGATGTTGGGCTGAATAAACTGGATCCAGATTATTTTATTATTACCGGTGTTGATGGCGCACAATCGGCAGCAACCAATCCAGCGGTTGCCGTTACCATGTCGCAACAACAAACCTTGCTAGTGCGTTATATTAATGCGGGGTATCTGGCGCAACGGATACATTTTGGCGGGTTGGATGTTGAAATTCATATGTCGGATGGGCGCGCACTACCGCAACCAGAAACAGTTACTGAAATACAATCCGTCTCTGCGGAACGCTACGACTGTATCATTAAACCCCAGAATACCGGTGTTTACACGATAACAATTGAATACCTCGATTGGGTAACGGATGAAGTTATTGGTACAGCACAAACGCGTATAACGGTAACCTGATATGTGGATAGCTAACGCCCTGGAAAATAGTTTTCTCTGTAAATAATTATTTTCCGGGTGTTAGTGATTTTTTAATGGGGTTGTTATTAACAGTAATGTGACATCTATATCTACAATAAAGATCATCCGCTTACACTTTAGCCATTACATATGGCTCAGGCATATACAAAGCCGGATCAATAACCGGTTCACGTTGCAGTACCAAATCAGCCGTTAGTCTGGCCGATGCCGGCCCGAGCACCACCCCGTTTCGGAAATGGCCACTGTTAACATACAAGCCTTTAACTTTTTCATCGGCATATATATAAGGTATACCGTCTACCGTGCCGGGTCGCAGCCCAGCCCAATGGCGTTCAACGGGATAATTTGCCAGCGCAGGAATAAAGCGCGTGGCGACCTGCCGCAAATCATCATTGGCCGACTGGCTGGTCGATTTATCAAAACCGGTACGCTCCAGTGTACTGCCAATTAAAATTCGGCCATCTTTGCGCGGAATAACATAACGGTCCTGGTGCAATATAATTTGTGACAGTAGCTCGGGCAGCGCTTTGTACATTAACATCTGGCCTTTCACTGGCTCAACTTCTACTTTAAAATCCGTGTCTTGTAATAAACTTTGAGTCCATGCCCCACTACAGGCCACCACCTTTTGTGCCTCGATTTTACCCACCGATGTTTGTACCCCGGTTATTTTGCCTTTATATATAAGGAGTGATTTAACCTGTGTTTGCTCTCTAATTTCAACACCACGCTGTAATAAGTCTTTATTGAGCGATTTAAGCAAACAGGGATTGCGTACTTGTGCAAGTTCAGGGAACCACAGTGCCTGTTCAGGCAGTATCCCAAGTTCAGGTGCCAGCACACTCATTTGCGATGTATCCAGTAGCTCCAGTCGGGTTGTATAACTGGCCGCCCAGTCCTGAGCCGCTTGCCGCTCAGCCGTATCGAGTACCAGCAAGCCCGATACCTGTCGTTCAGGATCAATCCCCGTATGCTCCAGTAATTCATCAACCAAATCAGGGTAACGCTGCTGCCCCCACTTAGCCAGAAGTTGCACCGGCTCGGCATACCGCCACGGGTACAACGGTGACAAAATACCCCCACCCGCCCAGGATGATTCCCGCCCCACCGCAGATTGATCCAGCACGCACACTTTCATACCCGCCTGAGCAAGTTCACGTGCCGTTAATAAGCCCATGATACCGCCACCAATAATGATGCAATCCATCAATAAAAACCCTGTTACTTAAAAAACACAAGCATATCAAAGCTTGACACAGTTCACAGCTTAAACAACCACTCGCCAGAAGTTTAACCACTTGTCAGGAAAACACCCCGATTAGTCGCTTAGTATATGAAATTAGCCCCGGGATCATCTATAAAGTAGGGTATGCAAATAAAAAAACGGACAAGCGGCTTTACCTTAATCGATCTGATGGTTGCGATGGTGGTTATTGGTATTGGCTTAGCCATTACCATACCGGCGATGCGCGAGTTTACCAATATAAATCGACAAACTGAGCAAATTAACCGTTTTGTCCGTGATCTAACCTATGCCAAAAGTGAAGCCGTTACTCGCGGCGAGAGCTTCACCGTTACTAGTAACCTTGGCACTCCACAATGGGATGGGGGTTGGACAATTGCTGATTCGGCAACCAATCTTACCGTTATTCGTACTGCCCCAGCACTGACGATTGCTGGACAAACGCTTACTTCAGCCGGTGGCGTCACAGCGGTGCGATTTAGAGCGGACGGCACTGCTACCCCAAGCTTTACCGTCGAACTCTGTAAAGCCTGTGTGGCGACTGCCGGTGAAAGCCGCGAGAAACAACTTAGCATCAGCAATACCGGTCGGATTAGTTTAAATTCACAATATCAATGTTTACCTGCAGCGCCCGTCTGCCCATAGTCTTTATATAGAGCAAAATATAACCATGATTTTAAAAACGAACATACAAAAACACCAAGCCTTCACCTTAGTTGAAGTGATGGTTGCCATGGTTATTTTTTCAATAGGCCTGCTTGGTTTGGCCGGTTTACAATCACTTGGTATGCAAAATAACCAGACTGCTTTTTTTAGAACCATTGCAATGCAACAGGCCTACAATATGTCTGATCGTATGCGCAATAATATCGTCGCGGTTGATACAGGCAGCTACAATGCACTTGATGAAAATATACCGGGCATAGGCACAAACTGCTTAACCACAACCTGCACCCCTGGCCAAATAAGCGTCTTTGACCATTTTGAATGGAACACAAATAACGCTGCACAATTGCCCCAGGGGCAAGGTACCGTTACTCGTGTTAATATCAATCAATTTGTTATTTGTGTTATGTGGAATGAACTCAAAATACCTGCACCAGCAATGCCTGCTTGTGCGGGTGGAGTTGCTTACAACCCAACAACCCAATTTAAATTTTATGCCCTCCGTATAGAGTTATAGAAAATGATTAAAACCACCCACAAAGCAGAACAAACTCAAGCCTCTCGCAAACAAACCGGGGTTACCCTGCTTGAATTAATGGTGGCCCTTGCCGTTAGTTCAGTCATCATGTTAGGGATTAGTAACATTTACTTATCAACCAAAAAGTCCTATGTCATACATGATGAGTTTGCACGCATCCAGGAAAATAGCCGCTACAGCATGGAAACACTCTCAAGTAATATTCGCAACGCTGGCTTTTTTGGTTGTTCTTCCGGTCAGGGTTTAGGAAAAATTACGAATGGATTAAACCAAACCGAAGAAATCAGCTGGAATTTCGAAACAGGTATAATGGGTTTTGAAGCAGTAGGCACAGATATTGGGCAAACCCGAACAATTACACCCACCGTTATAAGTAACAACCAGGCAGACTGGACTGCACCTGCAGGTATGACGTCAAACGGCACAGTCCTTAATGCCGTACTCGAGGCTCAAGTACTCGCTCGTGCAATTGCAGGTTCAGATATTATTGTTCTTCGCACTACCGCTGGGCCTGGTGTTCGCATTGCACAAAACAACAACGGTGCTCAGGTATTTGTTGATGACACAACAGGTGGTTATGTCACCAATGCTTGCCCGCAAAACGCAACAAGAACCGGGTATAATGTGAATGGCATCAGTGGTATTTGTGAGGGTGACATACTACTCATTTCAAATTGCTCTAGATCGCGCATTTTTGAAGCCCGCAATATCACACCGGTTGGTGGTGGCCCCGGCGCCTGTGGCAAGGCCGGTATTCCCTGTTTTAACCTGACACATCCCGCTGCGGGCAACCCCGGCAATGCTGATGTTACCTGGCAAATTGAAGATTCTTATGGCACAGACAGTGAAATATTAAGAGTTGCCACTAAAACCTTTTTTGTTGGCATTCCTGTAAACGGTGGTGAACCTTCACTCTTTGTACAAAATAATAACAATACACCCGATCAACTTGTTGAAGGCATTGAAAATATGCAAGTCTTGTATGGTGTGGATACCACAGGGGATGGCGTGGCTAACCGTTACTTCTCAGCAAATAATGTTCCTGATGTTGATGGTGATTCTGACACTATCTTTGATGGTGTTGTTAGCGTAAAACTCAGTTTACTTGCACGAACACCACAAAATTTACCGGGCATTAATCGTACTGTTGCCGATTATGGGAATTTAACCTATGCCATGGTAAGCCCGGCTGCCCCCATTACTATTAACCCCATCGCTAATGCTGCAACATCAACCGATCGCCGTATGCGAAAAGTTTTTAACCTTAGCATTCAAATCCGTAATAAATCACTTAATATTTCGAATTAAAAATGATGAAAAATTTAATGTCTAAAAATATGCAGCAACATATAAAACAGCAACACGGTGCCGTCCTCGTGATGAGTTTACTGATGTTGTTTGTTTTAACTTTAATTGGTGTTAGCTCTATTAGTACGACTACCATGGAAGAAAAAATGTCCGGTAATACTCGCAATCGTCATTTAGCCCTCCAGGCAGCTGAAACAGCTATAAGTGATGCGGAGCGTTTTATTAAAAACAACATAAACAACCCTATTGCCCAGTTTACCAATGCGGGTACTAACGGTTTATACAATTTAGGCTATGGCCCTACAACCACCGATGCTACCAACAAAAGCTGGTGGCCTACTGCAAACAAAAGAACATACACAGCTGCAATACAAGACCTTAGCGGTCCACCTGTATACACCATTGAATATTTAGGTGAAACCATGCAGGACTCAACGACAGATGGAAATATTCTGGGTGGTGAAGAAGGCGCGGGGAGTGGCGGCAGCATTCATGCTTTTCGAATTACCGTACGTGGCACGGGCTTAACAAATAACTCCGCTGTTTTTATTCAATCACATTTTGGCAAACGTATTTAATCGTTCTATTAATAGCACACTTTATATACAGCAGGTATATTTATTATGAAACAGTCACACACATTTACAAAAATTCTCAGCGGCACTATTTTCAGTTTGTTAAGCCTTCACACATTTGCCGGGCCCGGTGCATTAATTGATAGCCCTCTTATTGTCGCCACAAGCGCTCCATCCAATATTATGTTTCTTATTGATAATTCAGGTTCTATGGACCATGTTGTAGAAGAGTCTACCCCGACTGATTTAGATAAATTCGATTCATCAAAGACTTATATTACAGACTGTGGATCGCCTGTTGCAACCACCCAGAATATTTTTATTTATTTCACTGGCGGCCGCCCTTATGTAACTTATACTAACTCGTCTACAACTAAATACACCGTTGATTACACTACAACAAACTTAACAAGCGGTGACATTTGTTTCGACCCGACCAGCAATTATAGTGCTAGCCTGCATGCCAAATATTCGGGTGGTACACGACCACCCTGGTATACTGCGTTGTACACTGGTAATTATTTAAACTGGTACTTTAAATATAACAATACCAACAATGGCGGTTCTGTTGGCACAAACTGGACATCCACTGCTACGTATAAATATAAACCCGGTACTGAAACTCGCAAGGGCATCGCCAAAGACAGTATGACACAATTAGTGACTGCGCTTGAATCAACCGATGTCGATATTCGTCTGGGGTTAGCTGCCTTTTATTCAGGTAGTGGCGCTAAAATTTTTGATGAAATTAAATACCTTGACACAACACAACGCGATAGTATTAATCTTCATATTCAAAATCTCGGTGATGGTGGCGGTACACCACTTGCGGAAGCAGTACATGAAATCGGCCGTTATTTTATCGGCGAAACCGGAACAGCCGGCCCGGCAAACGGGAGTTTAGGCGCCTCTGCCGGTATTAATGATACCAATGGTTCATGGAACGGTAATTTAATAATACATCCGGAGCCTGCAACAAACCCATTATTAAAAGATGTGGACGACGATACACTCTTTAATAGAAATCCAAACTACTATTCTTCGTCTCCCTCTCGTGAATCACCTATTCAATACTGGTGCCAAAGCAATTTTTTAGTTGCAACAACCGATGGCCTGCCTACCAATGATCTAGATATACCCAGTGATTTGCGGGATTATGATAGCGACTGTACTACTGCAAATTCATGCACAGATGCCGGCCCTGATAACTATGATAAGAAAAGCTTATCCCAGTACATTTATGAATCAGCCAGCTCTAACTCAAGTGATTACCTTGATGATGTTACGCAAGCACTGTATGAAATTGATTTACGTCCTGACATTAATGATTACGGAGATAAAGACAATCTAGCAGGCTATCCAGTTAAAAATAACGTTATTACCTATACTATTGCCTTTGCCGATCAGGATGCAATAAACAATCAGCTCCTAAGGGATGCAGGCATACAAGGTGGCGGAGAAGCCATTCAGGCCACCGATGGCGCAGATCTTATTAAAAAATTCACTGAAGTAACCAACAAAATTCTTGCAACCACTTCGTCTGCCGCCTCAGTAACATTTAATACCGGCACACTTCAAAGCAACACGGCTCTTTACCAGGCACTGTTTACTACATCACGTTGGAGTGGCGACATTTTTTCCTACCCAGTTAATTCAACTAATGGCAATATTGATACAACCTGTACACAAGATGTTACTTCCGGTTGCTGGAGTGCAGCCACTCACCTTGATAACCTGGCTTATAATAGTTCAACCTTTGTGGATAATCGTCAGGTTATTACCTTCGATGCTACAACTAAAAAAGGTATTCCTTTTACAACACCGGTTGATTTTACCGCACCAGCAGCCAATGAAATCACAACCACTATGATCAATGATCTCTGTGCCGGCCCGGATGCTCCACTTGTTGCAAGTGTCGCATGTACCAGCGCAACAGCAACAGATAAAACGAATAGTCAACAATATGTTGACCAGATGGTCGATTACATACGCGGTGACCGTACCTTTGAAAACATCAGCACAACACCTGTATTCCGAACACGTCAATCGGTATTAGGCGATATTATGCACGCAACACCAGCATTTGTTGGCGCACCCTCACTTCGCTGGCCAACTGTTGATGCTGCAACAAATAAATTCGGAGTCTCGGGTAATCGTTATTCAGATTATAAAACCCTGAAAAGCAACCGAACTAAAGTGCTTTATGCCGCTGCAAACGATGGCATGTTACATGCGTTTAGAACCGAAACTGATTCATCGCTTCCAACACCTAATAATCAGGCAGGTGATGAACTGTTTGCCTTTATGCCTTCTTTCATTTTTTCAGACCAGGCAAAAGAAGGTTATCACTTTCTGGCTCAACCCACCTATACTCATAAATATTATCTGGACTTATCACCAACCTATAGTGACATCTACGGTAAAGTAAAAGATACCAGCCAAACTGACTCTAAAACAGCAACAGCTGATTGGCACACGATATTAATTGCTGGTTCTCGCGGTGGTGAGAAAAAAGGTATTTTTGCATTAGATATCACAGACCCATTGAATATTACAGAAGCAAATGCGGCCAATAAAGTTCTTTGGGAGTTCACAAGTAACGATGATGCCGACTTAGGTTTTACCTACAGTAAACCAACCATTGCAATGACCAATGCTGTCGACGCAGACGGTTTACACCGTTGGGCTGCTATTTTTGGCAATGGCTACCAAAGTGATGGTGGTGCAACACTGCCCACAGGCGCAACTTGCCATGCAATTTTATTCGTTGTTTTTCTTGACGGTGGCCTGGACGGTACCTGGACATTAGGTACAGATCCCGACACAGCCGACTATATGAAAATTGATACTAAAGTCGGTACAGCAACTACGGGGAACTGTAATGGTTTATCAACTCCTGCACTTTACGACACCGATGGCGACAGAATATTAGATCGCGCTTATGCCGGTGATGTACAAGGCAATATGTGGGCTTTTGATTTTACTTGTAACGGAGCGGGTAGCTGTAGCTCATCAGATTTTAAGGTAGCTTATAAACAAGGTGCAACACCCAAACCTTTATTTACTGCAAAAGATTCGCAAACAACACCAGTCGCACAACCAATTATGGTGAAACCTAGCATTGCACGAAATACGGCAGTAAAAACCACAGCCGCTAACGCACCTAACTTAATGATAATGTTTAGCACCGGTCAAGACATTGCGTCCGGCGACTGGATAGGAACGTCTAAAATAAACACAGTTTATGGTATTTGGGATAGCGGTAAAGGCCAGCTAACCGATGACCGTAGTAATAGTACTGCCTCAACGAGCACTTTAATCGAACAAATTATGTCTGACACAAACAAACACCCGGAACCACTAGGTCAGCATCAATCACGGAATCCAGTAACTCTGGAAAAATTTGATGTTCGAATAACAACTTCCAATACGGTGGACTGGACTAAAAAATACGGCTGGTTTAGCGACCTAAAAGGACAAGATACTGCAAATAATTTCGCAGAAGAGCGTGTTGTTGTTAATCTCGCTGTTCGCTCAAATATCGTCTTCTTTAATACATCCATGCCCAATTCTCAAATATGTGGTGATGGTGGCGAGGGCTGGATAATGGGCCTTAAGTACATCAATGGCGGACTACCCACTAAAAACATATTTGATGCCAACAGGGATGGGGTTATTGATGGTAATGATAGTGCTCTCTCTGGTGAAATAACCGTAGGTATTAAAATAGGTAGCATCCCAACTGCACCCTCATTCCTGGGTGATTACCAGTATACCCAGGGCAGTGATAAGGCAATTTTTAAACAGAAAATTGATGTCAAAAAAGAGTTAAATGAAGGTCGTTTATCATGGCGAGCACTACATGCTGACAATTAATAGCATATATTAATTAAGAAACTAACATAGTATTTATTAGAGGTATTGGTTTTGAAGCAGCAAACTGGCTTTAATTTAACAGAACTACTGGTAGTCATGGCTATTATTGGGATTATTGCAGGTGTTGGTTGGCCGATGTATGTTGAACAAGGACGCACCAATAACCGCACTGATGCGATAATCGCAACCAATGCCGTTGCCCTTGCCTTAATACAGATGCAATCTGATACCGGCAATTACACCTGGGCCACGCCACCAGGTGCTGGAGCACATAGTCGTTATCTACCAATGACTGCTGTCGGTGCAGCAAGTGGTACCGTTGCCGATAACATTTGTTTACAACAACGTGGTTTTCGCTGGGTAGCCGCTAATAACAGATATGAATCATGCCGTGGCTTATATGCAATTACTGTTAGCATTGATGGTGTGCTCGCCAATAATACCGGTGCAACGTTTATCATAACAACAACAGCCATTCCAGGACGGGCTCAAAACCGGAATGCTCCAAACGATGATCATGATGCAGAATGTATCTCATTCACTCTTGATAACAACGGCGCAAAAGGCCATATAGCCACAGGTATTCCATTAGCTGATCAAGGCACAGCAGCTACAGCAAATGGCGATTTACATTCTACTAAACGCTGCTGGACTAGTGACTAGACTAAGCTCGGTAATTAAGACTTTAAAATACGGAGAAATCGTATGAAACAATTTATAACAGCAGTTTTCCTATTAATGGCCATTAGCCTTCATCAAACTAGCTATGCAGATAGTTGCAGCTTAACTAAAACTTTTTATGATAGTGGAAAATACCAGAAAGCATTTAAACACGCAAAAACCTATGCTCGCTACAATAATGCCTGTGCGCAATATTATCTTGGGCTAATGTATTTAAATGGCCAGGGAGTCACAGCAAATGTAGAAAAGGGAAATAAATTAATCGAACAAGCAGCTAAACAAGGCTTCCAACCTGCAATCGACTTTTTTAAAAATATGATGCCTTAATTTATTAACCTGTATTTTTCAATTCCTTAGGCAAAGAAAAAACAACGGCTTCTTTCACACCCTGGCTTTGAATAATATCATCATCCGCAACACCCCACTCTTTCAGGCGTTGCACTACTTTTTCAACAAGAATCTCAGGTGCAGACGCACCTGCGGTTAGTCCTATTTTTTTCTTGTCTTGCAACCAGCTTTTATCTATTTCAGTTTCATTATCAATTAAATAGGCAGGAACATTCAAACGGTCGGCCACTTCACGCAACCGATTTGAATTAGAGCTGTTTGGAGAACCCACAACAAATAAAATATCACAGGCAGCAACTAGTTCTTTTACTGCGTCCTGCCTGTTTTGTGTTGCATAACAAATATCGTCTTTCTTCGGGCCCTGAATTTTTGGGAAACGTTGCTTTAATGCATTGATGACCTCAGCAGTATCATCCATTGATAAGGTTGTTTGGGTGAAATAAGCCAGCTTATCGGGATTCTTGATATCAAGCTGTTCAACATCTTTTGTGGTTTCAATTAAATATATTTTTCCACCCTGTCGCTCATCAAGCTGCCCCATCGTGCCTTCCACTTCGGGGTGCCCATGGTGACCAATTAAAATACATTCCTGCCCCGTTTGGCTAAAGCGTGATACTTCCATATGCACTTTTGTGACTAACGGGCAAGTTGCATCAAACACTTTAAAGCCACGCCGTTTTGCTTCTTGCCGCACCGCCTGTGATACGCCGTGTGCACTAAAAATAAGTGTTGCCCCTTCAGGCACATCGCTCAGGTCTTCAATAAAAATTGCGCCATTATCACGTAAACAGTCAACCACATATTTATTATGCACTACTTCATGACGCACATAAATAGGCGCGCCGAATAAATCCAGTGCACGTTCAACGATTTCAATGGCTCGGTCAACACCGGCACAAAAACCACGTGGGTTAGCTAATAAAACCTGCATTAATGCTGCTCGTCTTTGTTTGGTATGTCTTCGCCTATATCAGCCTGAATAAAATCTCCATTTTTAATCGCATCCAACTGTGCCTGACTGGCTTTGATTTTTAGAATTTCCACATCAAACGTCACCACAAAACCTGCACAAGGATGATTAAAGTCGACTTTAACTTCTTTTTCGGTGATTTCCTTTATGGTGCCCGGCACGGCATCACCAGAGGGTGTTTCAAACTCAATAATAACGCCCTCTTCCAGCTTAAAGGAAGAATCGAATTCTTCACGCGGCATCATATGGATATTCTCTTCATCAGGAAACCCAAAGGCATCGATCGGATCAAGTGACAAGCACTGTTTGTCACCTTCCTTTAAACCATAGAGGATCATTTCCAGTCCTTTGATTAAGGTGCCGTCACCCATTGTAAATGTCATAGGTACATTTTCATCGGTACAATCTGCAACCGTTCCATCTGGCAGGCTTAAAGTAAAGTTCATGGTTACTTCGCTACCGGGGCAAATAGTAATGGCGCTTATTTCTGTCATTTTAATACTCTTTTAGATTCATTCAAAAATATAACATAAAACTAAAGTCATCATTCCCGCCTTCGCGGGAATGACGGGCAATAGTCAGTCTATTTACGCTTAAACAAGTTCGGAAAAATTGTATCCACAATTAATATCACCACACCAATCGTAATGGCAGAATCTGCAATATTAAAAGC
>CAZEZI010000072.1:0-11619 GCA_964516315.1 uncultured Thioalkalispiraceae bacterium | reverse complement strand
TAATGGGTTATTTTGTTCGGGGTAAAATTATTCCTGAAAAGAAAAATCCGATTAACAGGGCTTTAATTGCTATTTATCGACCGTTTATTGATCTGGTTTTGAAATATCCTGCACGTATTATGTTGGTCGGTGTTGCTGTTGTTGTTTCGGTCATGATCCCGCTTTCTCATATTGGTTCGGAATTTATGCCGGATCTGGATGAAGGTGATTTAATGTATATGCCAACAACTTATCCAGCTATTTCAATTGGTAAAGCACAGCAGCTTCTACAGCAAACCGATAAGCTTATTAAAACCGTACCAGAAGTTAAAACCGTGTTTGGTAAAATTGGTCGTGCAGAAACAGCAACCGATCCAGCACCTTTAACCATGATTGAAACAACCATTCAATTGAAGCCAAAGAGTGAATGGCGTGAAGGTATGACAACCGAAAAACTCATGCAGGAGTTCAGGGATTTAATTAAAATCCCTGGCTTAACCAATGCATGGGTTATGCCGATTAAAACCCGGATTGACATGCTGGCAACGGGTATTAAAACCCCGGTGGGTATCAAGGTGGCGGGGTCTGATCTCAAGGTAATACAAAAGATTGGTAAACGCCTTGAAGAAATCATTAAACCGATTCCGGGTACGGCCTCTGTTTATTCCGAGCGGGTTGCCGGTGGGCGTTATGTCGTTGTTGATATCGACCGAGTGGCCGCAGCACGATTTGGTTTAAACATTGCCGATGTGCAGGATGTTGTAAAAACAGCGGTTGGTGGTATGAATGTTTCGCAATCAGTGGAAGGGCAGGAGCGCTACCCGATTAATGTTCGTTACCAGAGTGATGTGCGTGATTCACTGGAAAAACTGCGTAATTTGCCGGTTGTTACACCATTGGGGGCCAACATTCCGTTGGGTGAAGTGGCTGATGTGCGGATTGAATCGGGTCCCGGTTTAATCAAAAGTGAGAATGCACGTCTTAATGGCTGGACACTGGTGGATATTCAGGACAGAGATCTGGGATCTTATGTTGCCGAAGCTCAACGTGTTGTTCAGGAGCAGCTTGAACTTCCTGCTGGCTATTCACTGGCATGGTCGGGGCAGTATGAATATATGGTACGTGCCAAAGAGCGTTTAAGTGTGGTCGTGCCATTTACACTGCTTATTATTCTGCTGTTACTGTATATAAATTTCCGTAACATGACTGAAGTGTTAATTATCATGGGCACCTTACCGATGGCACTGGTGGGCGGAGTCTGGTTATTGTACTGGCTGGACTACAACATGTCGGTTGCAGTCGGGGTTGGCTTTATTGCTCTGGCGGGTGTTGCGGTAGAAATTGGCGTGGTAATGCTGGTTTATTTAAATCAGGCGTATAAACGTTTACATCATCGTTCTGAACGTGAGCACCGATTAACAATGGATGAATTGCGTGAAGCGGTAATTGAAGGGGCATTAATGCGTGTGCGTCCTATTATTATGACAGTTGCAGCTATCTTTGCCGGGTTGTTACCGATTATGTTAGGTAGTGGCACGGGGTCGGAAGTGATGCGACGTATTGCAGCACCAATGGTTGGCGGGATGATAAGTGCGACAGTTTTAACTTTAATCGTAATCCCGGCAGTGTTCTTTTTATGGAAGCAGCGTGAAGTCCGAAAAAGTTAATTTTTAGCTAAATTTCAAACAGAGTGTTGTGATTAATACTGAACTGCTACTATATTGTTATTAAACGGGTATGTGGCAGTTCAGATTATTATTATTTTAACGAACCCCCTGTAGCTTGCTGCGGGGTTATCTTTTAAAGCAGAGAACTCAAAAATGAAAAAACTGTTATTTATTTTATTTGCCAGTTTTGCACTTGCATCGTGTTCCAAAGAAGAACCCGTTAAAGTCAAACAACCAACTACTGCAGAAAATACGGCAGTGTCTGTTAAGCCCGTTGTAACCAGTGTGGCACCGGTGCCGGCTTCTCAGGCTGATTTTGATTTTACAAAGATTACTTTAGGCGGTAGGTTATTCAAGGAAAATTGTGCAACATGCCATGGAGATAATGCAGAAGGCACTCCCGACTGGCGTAAGCGAAACCCGGATGGAACGTTAAAACCGCCACCACTAAATGGTACTGCTCATACATGGCACCATTCAAAGCAATTATTAATGTCGATTATTACTACGGGTACGGCTAACATGGGTGGCAGTATGCCGGCCTGGGGCGATAAATTAACCCAGCAGGAAATAGACGCCATTTTAACCTGGGTGCAATCAAAATGGCCTGAAGAAATTTACACAAACTGGCTTGAAATTAACCGGCGGTAGCACCATTAAGCAGAAGTAAATTAAATTTTTTTCGATTGAAAGTCAGGAGAAACGCATGTACGGATTTAGTACCACATTTTCAGGCAGTTTTGATGATGCCATTACAAAAGTAACTGATGAATTACAAAAAGAAGGTTTTGGTGTTTTAACCGAGATTAATGTTAAAGCGGTAATGAAGAAGAAGCTGGATATTGATAAACGCCCCTATACTATTCTGGGTGCGTGTAACCCGGTACTTGCAAATCAGGCAATTACGGCCGAGCCTGATATTGGTTTACTCTTGCCTTGTAATGTACTGGTACGTGAAGAAGAAAATGGTGATATCACCATTGCCTTTATGGATCCTTCTGCAGTATTAACCCTGGTTGAAAAAGACGGCATTGCTGAACTGGCAGCCGAAGTAAAAACACGTCTGGAACGTGTTCGTGATGCCCTTTAATTATGGTGGTGAGTTGTCAGTATAGCCGACCGGTCAGTTACGCTGCCTGTTTAGGGTAAAGCACACTTAACATTGTGAGCAGCTTGGTTTGCATTTCAGAGTTAATCTCATTTAGATCTTCTTTGTCCAGATCGAGCAGCTCAAGTGTTCCAGGGTGAATAATCTGGTTATCACCGGCTATAGCCGTGTCTTCCTGCATATTCGCAATGACATTGGCAACTTTTAAAATAGCCGTTTCCATTGGGGAATGCAGTGCAGCTTTATTGGTTTGTTGTAGCTGAATGGGCTCGATAAAGGAGTCAGGCAAGTGCCATTTTCGAATCAGGGTGGCACCTAAATCACTTTGGCTAAAACCAAATACATTGATCTGTAAATCATGGTAGGGCTTATTTGAATCGCGTGCTAGTTCCAGAACTTGTCGGGTGATGGCCGGTGCGGCCAACGCCATAATAAGCAGGCCAATGTCGTGCAATATACCGCAAGTAAACAAACGTTCACTGTTTGAGAGGTTAATCTTTTTTGCGATGAGTTGTGCAGCGGTGGCCGTGGCGATACTGTGAGACCAGAAAATATCTGGATTTAGAATATCAGATGGTATGTTACTGTACTTGTTAATCACACAAGTGGCAAAAACAAGATCGCGTAACTGGCGAATACCCATAACTGTAATAGCCATCGGGATAGTTTCGATTGAAGAAGGAAAACCGTAAAAAGGGCTGTTTACTATCTTAAGTAAACGCACAGTTAGTCCGGTATCTTTGCTGATGACTTCACCTATATCTGCGGCACTGCAATTAGGGTCATTAACCATATCGTTAATCTGGAAAACGATTTCGGGTAGTGAAACTAATTCGAGGTTATTGCTTAAGAGTGAATCGGGTGTCAGAGTCATACTTTAATGGTTCCTTCATCCTTATAAGATTTGTGTTGGCATTGCTGCCTTTAAGATTTATATAATAAGAAATAATATCTTATGAGTATAGAACTAAATAGCTGGATAAGTATGTATCTGTTAACACAGAAAACCCAAAAATATAAAATTGGGTTTAGATAAGCACTCGTTTTAATATATTTGTAAGTTTTTACCTACATGCAACTGAATAAATTACTAACAGAGGATTAGAAATGACAAACACATCACTTACCTTTTCAATTGAAGGAATGAAATGCGCAGGTTGTGTCTCGGCAATTGAGACAGTCTTAAATGAACTCGCTAATGTTGATGATATTAATGTAAGCCTTGAACAACATCAGGCAACCGTTTCATCTTCCCGACCGGCCGAAGAAATTGCGCAAGCAATTACCGCAGCCGGGTTTCCTGCAACTGTTGTATAAATTTCCGAGGTAACCAGGAGAGCCGAATGTCGGTAAAACGTTTTTCAATTGGTGGAATGAGTTGTGCCGGTTGTGTTGCCAGTGTTGAAAAAGCATTGCAAGCCGTTGCAGGTGTTGAATCCTCTGTGGTTAATTTTGCCGAGCATACGGCAGATATTGAGGGCAATTTTTCAGTCGATGATTTAATCAGGACGGTTCAGGATGCAGGTTATGATGCAGCCTTGCTTGAGTCTGAAGAAGATGATGCAGAAAAAGAGGCCGCCGAGTTTGAGTATTACCGTTCACTGGTAAAAAAATACACACTGGCAGCGTTAGTTGGTGTACCACTTTTTGTTTTAGGCTTAAGTGGTTTATTGCCAGAATTAACCACCAGTAGTGGCCAGGTTATCTGGTTTATTATTGGCATTATCACCGCTTTTGTAATGTGGTATTCCGGTGGCCATTTTTTTACAGGTGCATGGAAGTCATTCAGGCACCACAGTGCGAATATGGACACGCTCATTGCTTTAGGCACCGGAACAGCCTGGCTGTATTCAATGGTAATTGTATTTTTCCCCGATATTGTCCCGGCTCTGGCACAACACGCTTATTTTGAAGCGGCTGCTATTATTATTGCGTTGATTAACTTTGGCTCGGCACTGGAAATTAAAGCCCGAGGTAAAACATCCGAAGCAATTAAACGTTTAATTGGTTTGCAACCTAAAACTGCCCGGGTAATACGTGACGGTATTGAGCAGGACATTGAAATAGCAAAAGTAGGGCTCAACGAAACCATTCGGGTTCGGCCGGGTGAGAAAATTCCATTAGACGGTGTGGTGATAGACGGTCATTCGAGTGTTGACGAATCCATGTTAACAGGTGAACCCTTACCGGTTAGCAAACAAAGTGGTGATAATGTTATTGGTGGTACATTAAATACCCGTGGTTCATTTTTATTCCAGACTAAAAAAATTGGTAAAGATACCGCACTTGCACAAATTATCGAACTGGTGCGCAAGGCACAAAATTCAAAACCGGCTATTGGCCGTCTGGTTGATAAAATATCATCCTACTTTGTTCCTGTAGTAATGATTTTTGCAGTACTAACATTTTTAACCTGGTATAACTTTTCGGGTTTATCGGTAAGCTATGCTGTTGTTGCGATGATGACCGTATTAATTATCGCCTGCCCTTGTGCACTTGGCCTGGCGACACCTATTTCTATTATGGTGGGGGTAGGCAAGGCTGCCGAACATGGCATTCTAATTCGTAATGGTGACGCCTTACAGATGGCCGGCAAGATTGATACGATTGTGCTGGATAAAACCGGTACAGTAACGTTGGGTAAGCCAGAACTATTGCAGATATTACCAACAGCTAAACTGGATTCTTCAGAACTTTTGCAGTTAGCCGCAAGTATGGAAGCAGGTTCGGAACATCCGCTGGCACAGGCTGTATTGGAAAAGGCGGTGGCAAAAAAACTGGAATTATTAACCGTTGAAAATTTTGAAGCAATAGAAGGTTTTGGGATAAAGGCAAAGGTAAATGGCAACATTGTTTTTCTCGGCAATGAAAAGTTAATGTTTAGGGAAAATATATCATTATCAAACTGGCAGCAGGAAATTATAGATTTAACTGCACAGGCACAAACACCGGTTTTTGTTGCCCGTGAAAATGAACTATTGGGTTTGTTAGGGATTGCAGATCCGATTAAAGAGGATTCAAAAGATGCAATTGAACGTTTCCATCAGGCGGGCTTGAAAGTGGTGATGTTAACGGGTGACCACAAGCGGACTGCCGATGTAATCGCTAAACAAGTAGGTATTGACGAAGTCATCGCCGAAATTTTACCGGCAGACAAACAGGCAAAAGTTACCGAGTTACAGCAGCAGGGTAAAATAGTTGCAATGGTGGGTGATGGTATTAATGATGCGCCTGCACTGGCGCAAGCCGATGTTGGTTTTGCAATTGGAACCGGAACCGATGTCGCAATAGAAAGTGCAGATATTGCATTAATGCGAGGTTCATTAAATAGTGTGATGGATGCAATTCTAATTTCAAGGGCAACAATTAAAAATATCTGGCAGAATTTGTTTGGTGCCTTTATTTATAATATTCTGGGTATTCCTGTGGCCGCCGGTGTATTATTCCCTGTTATTGGTATATTGTTAAATCCAATGATAGCTGGCGCGGCAATGGCAATGTCATCGGTAACAGTGGTAACAAATGCAAATCGCTTGCGTTTTTTTAAACCAGTGGAGAAGGTTAATGGATATAATAGTTAACATCAGTGGTTTTATATTAATAGCGATGATTGTCTGGTGGTTCTGGATGTCGGGTAAAGCTTAGGTTTAATTTAAATTAAGGTATCAATATGTCCTGGTGGGGAAAAATAGTCGGTGGTGGTTTTGGTTTTTTAATGGGTGGGCCATTGGGTGCAGTGATGGGGGCTGCTTTTGGCCACCAGTTTGATAAAGGTCTGAATCAGGATTTTGACGGGCTCGGTTATCAGGCGCAGGAACGTACCCAACTTGCCTTTTTTAGTAGCGTCTTTTCTGTTATGGGTCATATTGCCAAGTCAGATGGGCGTGTTACCCCTGACGAAATAGAAGTGGCACGCACAATGATGCAGCAAATGTCGCTGGATGAGCAGCAAAAGCAGGTTGCGATTGAGCTCTTTAACCAGGGCAAACAAAGTGACTTTGATTTAGACGGCGTATTACACCAGTTTAAACAGGAGTGCCGTCGTCACGCTACGCTACTGCAAATGTTTGTCGAAGTGCTATTGCATGCGGCTTATGCTGATGGTGTGATGCATCCAAAAGAAAAAGAATTACTTAAACACATTACAATTACACTTGGTTTTTCATCAATCAAGTTTCAGCAGCTTGATGATATGGTGCGTGCACAACGTAGTTTTCACCAGGGTGGTGGGCAGGCATACCAGCAAGCTCCTACACGCGACATGCTCAAGGATGCATATGCAATGTTAAATGTATCCGAATCATCTACCGATGCTGAAATTAAAAAGTCCTATCGTCGCCTGATGAATCAACATCACCCGGACAAGCTGGTTTCGAAAGGAATGCCGGAAGAAATGGTAAAAATGGCAACCGAAAAAACACAGGAAATTAAAGCGGCTTATGAGTTGATTAAGAAATCCAGAAAGTAACAGTGCGTAATGTCAGCACTATCTATTAAATCAGCTGAGCACAAAATGGTTAATAATATTTAAAAACACAGGGCAGTATAAATTCAGATTTCCCGTCCACTTGAGGTGGGCACAAAACCGTTGGGGTTTCCAAAGGGGAGAAGCAAAGCTATCCCCTTTGGTCGTTAGCGGGGTGCATACCCCGTTGACTATATAATTGGTTAATATCGGGTGTTTTTAATTAGTTACAAATAACGCCCGGCTGCCGCCACACTAACAACAATCAAACCAAGCACAGTATTAATGCCAACCAGCATACGGATCTGGTTTAACCAGTTGCCTGCTTCAGGCCAGTTTTCACTGGCAACCGCCTGTTTAAGACGTTTATAGGGTACGAAGAAAACATGTATATAAATTAAAATCATTACAATACCCAACCCATTCATGGTATGGATAAATTTAGGTGCATTTTCAAACCCCTGATAAAACGTAAACATCATAGGGTAGCCCGTTAATGGAAGTAATATAACGGCTATCCATACGTATGGAAAAAATCGGCTAAACACCCCTGCCCACAATTTAAGTCGAACCGGTGGTTCGAGTTGCGCTGCTGCTGTGGGGCGTAATACAACATAGGCGAAAAACATTCCTCCAACCCAGATAACAGCGGCGAGTACGTGTAGTGCAAGTAACAGATATGATGGCATTTTATTTTCCCAAATAGTTTGAAGAGTAAGTTTATTTTTATAACCACTTTGCGGACAGGCTCTCGCCGTGGTTAATTAGTTGATGGTGTAAGCCCTTGCGCGTTTGTGGAGGGGCTGTTTATTTCTTTCCCCGGTGCATTTTTTAAAAGCCACAGGCGTATTATTTTTATAAGTTGCTTATTTTTACTTTGATAAAAGTGATCTGCACCTTTTATCATGATTTGTTTGTATTTTGGATTGGATTTTTGTCCTGCTTTCAAACGGTTTTTTGCAAACCGAAGTACCGGATCCAGATCCTGATTGCCGTAAATATCGAGTACCGGTATATCTTTTATCAGGCGAAGTTTTTTTACATTATCAAGTTCTTTAGTTTTTGGGTCGCTGGACATACTAATCGCAATATAGGCGCGTATTGCAGGGTCGGGCTTTGTTGTCAGGTAGCGGTTTGCCATTGTTGTTCCCATGCTATGTGCTGCAATAACAATGTTTTGTATATTTTTTGTTTTTAAGAATTGCACCGCGGCATCAAAACGGCTGTTTACTTCTTTGAGCAGCGGAATGTAGTCTTTGCCGGTTTTGTCGTTGCCTAAAATGGGCATTTGAATGCTGAGTGTTGCCCAACCATGATCGGGGAATTCAGCCCGGATGGGCAGGATCACGTCTGGCCAGTTAGGGTGAACACCAATACCATGAACAACAATAATGGCTCCCTCGGTTTTCGGGGTCGCGCTTTCGGTAAAAAGCCCCAGAAACTTGTTTTTGCCGTCTTCCAGCCAAATAGCATCTCCGGTCATAATGCTGTCAACTATCTGATCGGCCCAGCGTTTCTCTTTGGCTAAATTTGAGGCCAGCAAGGTTGAGCTAAAAACTAGTAAAAATACAGCATTTATTAATAAAATCAGATGGTTACGCGTCTTTAAATTAAACATTTTTGCCACCATTAGCGTTATCCGTTATTTTTATACTATATATATGTCCATTCTGCGGTGCAATCGTTCATCTAAAATGAGCTGCTGAAAGGCTGAAATAGTTCGCACAATCAGGTAAAGTGGCGCTTCCAATTTTTTCGTGACCGGAGCCGTGCTAAAAACCTTCCAATATTCAGGTTTTGGAACATTTCGGTTAAACACTATGGCTGTGACAGCATAATTATTTAGAGGCGAATACTATGGCAGACTTTAAAATTGCCCCATCCATCTTATCAGCAGACTTTGCGATCCTGGGCCCTGAAGTTGATAACGTTCTTAAATCCGGTGCTGACATTGTGCATTTTGATGTGATGGACAATCACTATGTGCCCAATCTAACCATTGGACCACTGGTTTGCGATGCATTGCGCAAGCATGGCGTAACAGCAGAAATTGATGTGCACTTAATGGTAAAACCTGTGGATCGCATTATTCCTGATTTTGCTGCCGCGGGTGCAAGTTATATTACTTTCCATCCGGAAGCCTCAGAACATATTGACCGTTCATTACAAATGATCCGTGAACTTGGTTGTAAGTCTGGCCTGGTATTCAACCCGGCTACACCGCTTGATTGCTTAAAGCATGTGCTGGATAAAGTCGACATGGTGTTATTGATGTCGGTTAACCCCGGTTTTGGTGGCCAGAGCTTTATTCCTGAAACACTCAATAAATTACGTGAAGCACGCAAAATTATTGATGACAGCGGCTATGACATTCGTCTGGAAATTGATGGCGGTGTTAAAGTCGACAATATCCGTGAAATTGCTGCAGCGGGAGCCGATACCTTTGTTGCTGGCTCTGCTATTTTTAATGCCAGGAACGATAAAGACGCCAATGTTTATGACACTGTGATTAAACAGATGCGTGATGAGTTGGCTAAAGCATAGGCGAATGACTCACTAATCTGTCATACCCGCGAAGGCGGGTATCCAGACTATTTAGAATAAAATTTTATTTTATCTTATCTAGATTCCCGCCTTCGCGGGAATGACGGAAATATATTTTAAAACATAGGATGAAACAGTCCTAATGAACTCTTTCCAAATAGAACGTAGCATGATTAAAAAACCAGAAATGATCCTGATTGATGTCGATGGCACTCTGGTCGACAGTGTCCCCGATCTCGCCTATTGCGTAGATGAAATGATGAAGCAACTCGATATGCCTGTACACGGTGAAGCAAAAGTTCGTGAGTGGGTGGGTAACGGTGTTGAGCGTTTAACGCGTCGCGCATTAATCGGTCAGTTAAACGGTGAACCGGATGAGGCACTATTTGAAAAAGCCTATCCCATCTTTATGGATCTCTATGCAGAAAATACCAGTAAGCGCAGTATGTTGTATCCGGGTGTGGCCGAAGGTCTTGCGTATCTGGAAACTTCGGGTATTAAACTGGGTTGTGTTACCAATAAAGCTGCGCAGTTTACCGTTCCGCTATTAAAAGACCTGGGTATTCACGATAAATTTGAAATTGTTATCAGTGGCGATACGCTGGCAAAGAAAAAACCCGATCCAATGCCTTTATTGCACGGTGCCGAGTTTTTTAATGTCAAACCTGAAAATGCCATGATGCTGGGTGACTCAGTGAGTGATGTTAAGGCTTCCCGCGCAGCAGGCTTTCAGATAGTATGTATGTCGTATGGTTATAATCATGGTGTGGATATTCGAGACTCGAACCCTGATGCGGTGATTGACAGCATGGTTGAACTGCAAGGTTTACTTGAAAATAGTTAAATAGTCTCATTCCCACACAGAGCTTGTCCCCGGCGAAGGCGGGGATGGGAATCCAGATATAAATAGTTGAATAAAATGAAGATTAAATATTTACACAATAATGGATATTGGCGAGGCACATATTAACGGCCAATACTTTTTTTATGTGTAATTATTCTCTTTCAGGATTTCAACATTATGGAACAACAACAAATAACAGAATCCATTTTTGCTGACCTTGTTCAACAGGGTTTTAACCGCATCCCGCTGGTACGTCAGGTACTTGCCGATTTAGATACGCCTTTAAGTACTTATCTAAAACTTGCCAATGGCTCGTACTCCTATTTATTTGAATCTGTTCAGGGTGGTGAAAAATTTGGCCGCTACTCGATTATTGGCTTACCCTGCCGCCAGCAGATCCGCATCTTTGGTAAAACAATCCATATTTATGAAGACAACAACTGCATCGATACAATCGAGCAGGACGATCCACTGGCATGGATAGAAAACTTCCATAAAAAATTTAAAGTAGCCGAGCTGCCTGAGTTGCCAAGATTTACCGGTGGCCTGGTGGGTTACTTTGGTTACGATACCATTCGCTATATCGAACCGCGCTTAGGTGACTGCCCGAACGACGATCCACTGGCTGTGCCCGATATTTTATTAATGGTATCAGACGAAGTACTGGTGTTTGATAATCTGGCCGGAAAACTTTTTTTAATTCACTATGCGAATCCGGAAAATGATAACGCCTATAAAAAGGGTTGCACACGATTAGAAGAACTCATTGCACAGTTGCAAAACAGTTTGCCACGGATACCGTTGGCGAAGCCGTCTACTGTTAAAGAGTCAGATTTTAAATCTGGCTTTACCGAAGAAAAATTTAAACAGGCGGTGCTTAAAGCAAAAGAATACATTGTCGAAGGCGATGTGATGCAAGTGGTGTTATCGCAGCGCATGTCGATACCTTATTCTGCCCCCCCTCTCGATTTGTATCGTTCATTGCGTAGTTTGAACCCTTCACCTTATATGT
>CAZEZI010000071.1:0-11619 GCA_964516315.1 uncultured Thioalkalispiraceae bacterium | reverse complement strand
ACACTGGGTCACCACCACCGGCTGCATCAAAGAAGCTGGTACCGAAGTATTTATCCGTCAACATCATGGTTACCACACCAGCCAGTACTGGCATTACCGCAATCAATAAGAAAGCTGTAATTAACCATGTCCATACGAATAATGGCATTTTCATTAACGTCATGCCAGGTGCACGCATGTTGAGGATAGTTGCAATTATGTTAATGGAGCCCATAATGGAAGAGAAGCCTAACAAGTGCACTGCAAAGATAAAGAACGCAAGCTTGTCGTACTGACCTGACAATGGCTCATAGAAAGTCCAGCCAAATGCCGGCCCCTGCCCTGCCATAAAGTCACCACCCATAAACATAGGTGCAACGAGCATGATGGCTGCAAATGGAAGTATCCAGAAGCTCCAGTTATTCATGCGTGGTAAAGCCATATCGGGTGCACCAATCATAAGAGGCACTTGCCAGTTAGCAAAGCCCACCATCGCTGGCATGATGGCACCAAACACCATGATTAAACCGTGCAACGTTGTCATCATGTTAAAGAAGTTAGGATTAACAACTTGCATGCCGGGCTGGAATAATTCAGCACGAATAACCATGGCCATTGCACCACCGACGAATAACATGGTGAATGCAAACCATAAGTACATAGTACCGATGTCTTTGTGATTGGTTGTAAACAACCAGCGTTTAATACCTGTAGGATGATCGCTCATTTTTTAATCTCCCAATTAACGCGCAGCTTTAGCTGCTACTGGTTGAACGGTATCGCCGGTGTTATTACCCCAGGCATTACGCTCATAGGTAGTAACGGCAGCGATGTCTGCGTCTGATAATTGCGCTCCGAATGGAGGCATAATGCCTTTACCGGCAATAATTAATTTCAGATGGTTTTCTATCGATCCGGTTGTTGCCACTTTAGAACCGACAAGTCCCGGGAATGGCCCGCCACCTGAACCATCTACCTGATGGCAAGCTGCACAATTCGCTTTATAAACTGTTTCACCTTTTGCCATTAACTCGTCGTGGGTGAACGTTTTGTTTGAATCACCAGCTGCAGCTGCAATGGCCGCTTTCTCGGTTTTTAGCCAGGCATTATATTCGGCTTGCTCAACCACTTTTACAACGATGGGCATAAAGCCGTGGTCTTTACCACAAAGCTCTGCACATTGCCCACGATAGATACCTGTTTTAGTTGCAGTGAAATGACTTTCATTTATAAAACCGGGAATGGCATCACGTTTGACTGCAAACTCGGGCACCCACCAGGCATGTATTACATCATTTGATGTCAGTAACAAACGAATTTTTTTGTTTACCGGTACAACGATGGGCTTATCAACATTTAATAAGTAGTTATCCGCCTTTACCATCAAAGAAGGGTCAGCACCTAATTGACGGGCTTCATTACTGTCTGTCGATAAATTACTAAAGAAGCTTAAATCTTCATCCCGGTAATTGTATTGCCACTTCCATTGCCAACCCGTTACCTGAATTGTCACATCTGATTTTGAAGGGTCTTCAATATCCAGCAACACACCCGTTGCTGGGACCGCAATCGCAACCAGAATGACTAGCGGAATAACTGTCCAGACAACTTCTACTGTCGCACTTTCATGAAACTGCGCTGCAACCGCACCTTTTGATTTACGATGATTGATAAGTGAATAGATCATCACTGCAAATACAAGGATACCTGCAACTGTGCAGATCCACATGACCAGTTGATGTAAGTCATATATATCTTTACTGATCTCAGTAACACCTTGTGTCATATTCAGCGCGTAATCAGCTAATGCAATGCCCGGCACGAGTAATAACCCGAGCAGCACTGTTAGCTTTTTCGTAATGTGACTTGCTGACATACCATTACCTCTTGGTTTGGAATTTTCAAAGTTAAATAAAAAAACTTTATCTTTATGTTAAAGCAATTATTTTTATAGTTTGCTATAACACCCTCATTTAATGACTCAAGTTGATAGTGGCCTGAGAACATTATTGTTATTTTTTTAAATCAAAATTTAGCTTGGCTTAAAAAATAAATTCTTATCATTTTTGCATTTAAATCAAATGTTCTTGATTTAGATCATTATTTTAGTCAGGTATTATTGATATAGATCATTGACGCGCATCCTACCCAAGCAGGGTATGAACCGCAACTGAAAATTTTAAAAAATCTTTGTGAATCAATAACATATACTAATATACTAATATACTGGTTTATTAATATAATAATGTTTGACTAAAGATTAATGACTGTAATTACAAATAGTTAGAAAATAGGGCTGATTACAAAATAAACAAAAACCCTTCATATAGAAGGGTCTAGAGCTCAAACTAAATTAAAAATTTTTTTTCGCTATAAATTATTTTTGTGCAAGAGTTGGCTAATAAATTGTGTAGTTGCGTTGAAGGGAATTTCGGCTACAAGTGGTTCTTGTATAAATGTTTTAAGTGTGGCAATGTTTTCTGAATAGCGCGGCATTTCATCTTCCAGAGTATTCGCTACCCAACCATAAAACTTTAGTCTGGTATCTTTTATCGCTTGTGCGGTTAGTAGAGCATGGTTCAAACAACCCAGCCGCATTCCAACCACCATGATCACCGGTAATTTTAATTGCCGAGCTAAATCTGCCAGCGAATACTGCTGTAATTTTTCAGTACCCGCCGCCAAAGGTACTTGCCAGCCACCCGCCCCTTCTACCACAACCACATCCGCTTTGGCTGAAAGCTGTTGGTAGGTATCTACTATATAGGGGAGCGATATTTCAATATTGTTTTCCTGTGCTGCAATGTGTGGCGCCACTGGTGCCTCAAATACGTAAGGGTTAACCAGCTCATAGGGTATATCCAGACCACAGGCATCCAGTAATTGTTGCGCATCGTCATTGCGTAATTCACCACTGTCATAATTTCCACCGCTGGCTACCGGCTTCATCACCGCAACCGTTTTACCTTGATCGCGTAAAGCATGCACCAGAGCAACACTAAAATGGGTTTTACCTACACTGGTATCCGTACCTGTTATAAAATAGCCTTTTTTCATTTATACCCTTAGCTTAAATCATACTGAAATTTCTATTCTATATTGATTGTAATACAAGTACACTTTGGATTATGAATAAAATCCACAATATGAAACAACGCCAGTATATGGCATTAGCACCCTTGCTATCGCTGGCAGGAATATTTATTAACCCGATGGCCAGTACCCTTGCACCCCTGGTACTGTATTTTATTTTTCGTGATAAACGGCCGGATGTGGGCACGATTGCATTGCGAACCGCTGATCTCGCATTCAGTATTCAGCTTTGGCTGGTGCTAATCAGTTTGGCATTTATGCTGGCTATTTCAATGGATCTTGTCGTAACAGGTGATGTACGGCAAATGATGGGGCTGGCAACGATTATTATTTTAGCAATATTTGTCGTCTCGCTTGCCACCGCTATTTATCAAGCTTTCAAAGGGAACGTCTATCGCTACCTTTTTTCTTTCAGAATAGCAGAGCGTGTATTAAACCTTGTCGATAAACGCAAGAACAACAGCTAGGATAAAAAATCAACCAGACGTGCCTTGTGCTTTTCAGTATCGCCATGGGGTACAATCTCATTCAGCATTGCTAAAAATAATTCTGCCGTGGCTATCGCATCCATAAGTGCATTATGTGCTTTGTAAGCCGGCATATTACGTGCACGGCGCAAATTAAACAGTCGTAAGTCATTATTGTTATACGGTAAATTACAACGCTCTAAACTGCGTTTGGCCAAAACCTGTGTATCAATAACCGGTATAACAAAATCACTCACATATAATGCCTGACATATCTTGCCAATAAACCCCTGCTCTACTTTTGCATTATGAACCAGCATCACTTTGCCTGCTAAACGCTCCAGTAGTAACGGCATAGCCTGCTCAATACTCATTCCTGTTTTAATCTGGTCATCTGTAATTTGATGTATAACGACACTTTGCTTGGAAATATTTTTTTTAGTCTGAATAATCTGGTGCCAGCAGGAACCCAGATTTATTCCTGAACGCTTAATTTCAACCAGACCAATACTGACTATTTTATCTTTACCGGGGTCAAGCCCTGTGGTTTCAAGATCAATGGAAACAATATCCACATCTGCAATAAAACTTTTCCTGTCGGGAAAAGGCTTGTTTAAAAAATGCTGCATCACCGAAGAGCTTGCTGTTGCCAATAAGCGTCGCCGCACAAAATCCTTACCCAGCAGAGAATAAAAATGGTTTAGGAGTTTCATGTAGAAGGATAACGACTTTCAAAAAAGTGCTGCATTGTTTTAATAATAGAAAAGGAATCTTTTAAATGACTTTTCTCAAGGCCAGACAGTTCTTTTGGTGAAACATAATTATCAACACTCACACCTGTACGTATTTGTTCGGCCTGATGCCGGATACGTAACGAGCCAATAAATTCCAGTGCATCGAGTAAGTTATCACGCATTTCAGCACTTAAAGCCTTGTTCTCAAAAGCAGCATTGAGCCTTTCTACTGTATTTGTAGCACTTATCCCTTTTTTTAAAGCAAGTACCCGCGCAATATCAACGATGGGGATAATGCCGCGCTGCTTTAAATTTAAAGTATTTTTATGTATATCGTCCTGCACCATCACAAAGTTTCGGAAGAAACCTAACGGAGGCTGGTGCTTTAAAGCATTGGCAACCATATGAGAAATAAAAAGCTGGTTATCTTTAGTGCGCTTAAGTACGGCATGTTGTAACTCGGTTAATAATGAAAAATCGCCATACACCGAACGCAAATCAAAAAAGATACTCGACAACATCAATGCTTTTGGCTCAGGGCTATTAATCCAGTGAGTAAATGTCTGCTGCCAGACATTCAGTGGCTGACACCATTCAGGGTTAGTCGCCATCGCATTGCCTGGGCAATAAACATAACCACAGGCATTGAGACCGTCACTAACAAATTTTGTTAATGTTTTAAAGTAGGCAGCATGTTCGGGTTTAAAGTCGTTGGAGATAATTAGTGCACTGTCCTGATCAGAGTGTGAGGTTTGTTCATTTCTCGCCTGCGAGCCGCCTGCTGCCCAAACATAATCGACCGGTGGTGCACCGTATTGTGCTTCGGCTAATTCAAGCAGGCGGCAGGTTATAGAATCGGTAATCGAAGAAATAACTTCACCAATATGTTTAGCTGTGGCACTCGATAAAGATAACTGTAATTGCAGTTCTGGCAGGCGGCTACTTATTTTTTCCAGTGCCTCAAGTGAATGAGCTTTAACAATATCCGTGGCAATTAATGCCGGGCTGGTACTTAAATGCCGAACCACATCGGCGGTGGTTAAAATACCGATGGGCTGGTTATTTTTTAATACCGGTAAATGCTGGATCTGTTTGCGAGTCATCACCAGCAGCGCTTCGGATAATAAGGTCGAATCCGATACCGTTTCCAGATCGGTACTCATAATCAAACTAACAGGTTTTTCCAGTGCTATCCCTTGTGCAACACAACGTGAACGAATGTCCCGATCGGTTAACAAGCCGATAAGTTGGCTGTCTACGGTAACCAGAATTGAGGATACTTGCTCTTCAGTCATTATTTTTGCGGCTTGCTGAATGCTGGTTGCCTTGTCAATAATAACCGGAAGCCGGTCGGTTAAACCACTAACTTCCAGCTTCATTGCGCTTAAGTCACGCATATTCTCGGTATGGGTATGTTCTACCGCATCACGAAGACGTTCATTGATTGAGCAATTAAAGTGGCGATCAAAAGTAACCGAGTTTTTTCGTAACTGTGCCAATGTCTCACACGGCAACATATAAACCAGCGTATCTTCAACACAAATACCCTGTCCGCTAATATCAGACTCAGCCGCATCGTCAGCCGTCATGCATTGCTGTGAATAAATATCACCTTCTGCCAGTTTGTCTATTAACAGAGCTTCCCTGTCACGAAATTCGACTGCACCGGAGCGAATCATATAAAGGTTTTTTTTATCCACATGCGACTCAGGGAAAGCATGGCCACGGCGAAAATAACGGATGGTTAAATTTTTTGGCAGGGTATCAAGTACAGAATCATCCAGTACATCAAACGGAGAGTAACGCTTGATAAAATTCTGGATTTCAAGAAGTTCGATTTCCATACTGTATTTATAACTGAAATAGGTTAAAAATTATATTATCCAATATAAAAAACCCTGCCTGGCTTATATCAGGCAGGGTTTTTATACGTCATAGAAGCTTATTAATGTTCTGCTGCTGCCGCCGATCCCGCAGGAATACGAATATCTTCAACAAGATGTTGAATATGTTCCGGTGGTGGCGCAGTCATTTTAGAAACACCAATTGCAACGGCAAAGTTAGCCAGAGCGCCAATGCAACCAAAGGCATTTGGTGAAATACCAAAGAACCAGTTAGGTGACATGCCGCCCAGGAACGAAGTACCGGGTATAAACATAATACCTTTATGCTGGAACACATACAGCATAGTAATACTAATACCCGTTACCATACCGGCGACTGCACCCGTGCGATTTACCTTTTTATTAAAGATCCCCATCATCAACGCCGGGAAGATAGAGGATGCCGCTAAACCAAATGCAATCGCAACCGTACCTGCTGCAAAATCAGGTGGATGCAAGCCAAAGTAACCCGCCAGCGCAATCGCACCGGCCATCGCAATACGCCCAGCCATCAACTCGTCACGCTCAGAAATGTCAGGTTTAAATATACCTTTAAGCAAGTCATGCGATATAGAGGACGCAATGGCAAGTAACAAGCCGGCTGCCGTTGACAGTGCCGCCGCTAAACCACCGGCAACCACCAGTGCTATCACCCAGTTAGGCAAGTTAGCAATTTCCGGGTTTGCCAATACCATAATGTCACGATCCACCTTGACCATTTCATTGCCTTTCCAGCCGTATGAGTCAGCTTTTTCGGCAAAGTCCTTGTTTTTGTCATTGTAGTATTGAATACGACCATCACCGTTCTTGTCTTCAAATTTCAAAAGACCTGTCGCTTCCCAGTTTTTAAACCACTGCGGACGTTTATCGTATTCAAGATTGGCTGTTACTTCGCCTACCGGGCCGGTTTGAATGGTGTTCATTAAATTCAAACGTGCCATTGAACCAACTGCAGGTGCGGTCGTGTAAAGAATAGCAATAAAGACCAATGCCCAACCCGCTGTTGCACGTGCATCTTTCACTTTAGGTACAGTGAAGAAACGAATAATAACGTGCGGTAAACCGGCTGTGCCAATCATTAATGTCAGGGTATAGGCAAACATATTCAGTTTGCTACCCATCACCTGGGTGGTGTATTCATTAAACCCCAGTTCGGAGACCACCAGATTTAACTTGTCCATCATATAGGTACTACCATCGGCCATGGTGCTTAAAATACCCAGTTGCGGAACCGGATTACCGGTGATATTAAGTGAGATAAAAATAGCCGGAACCGTATACGCAAAAATCAGTACGCAATACTGTGCTATTTGTGTATAGGTAATACCCTTCATGCCACCCATAACCGAATAGATAAAGACGATACCCATGCCAATGTAAAGGCCGGTGTCATAATCGGTTTCAAGGAAGCGCGAGAAAGCCACACCGATACCTTTCATCTGACCAATTACATAAGTAATCGAAGCCAAAATTAAACAGATAACCGCCACCACGCGTGCAGTACGCGAGTAGTAACGCTCGCCGATAAATTCCGGCACGGTAAACTTGCCAAACTTACGTAAGTAAGGGGCAAGTAATAAAGCGAGTAAAACATAACCGCCGGTCCAGCCCATCAGGAAAACTGAGGCACCATAACCGTTAAAGGCAATAAGCCCGGCCATGGAAATAAAGGAGGCAGCCGACATCCAGTCTGCGGCGGTCGCCATACCATTTGCAACAGGATGAATCCCTTTTCCTGCAACATAGAATTCACCAGTTGTTGATGCACGTGCCCAGAAGGCAATACCTATATATAAGGCAAACGTCGCACCAACAAACATATATGTGACTGTTTGTAAATCCATCGAGCGTCTCCCCTAGTCTTCGTGTACGTTGTATTTACGATCAAGTGTATTCATTTTTTTTGTATAAACAAAAATCAATACCAGAAACGTATAAATAGATCCTTGCTGCGCAAACCAGAAACCCAGCCCGACACCGCCGATACGAATTGTATTTAAGGGCTCGACCAGAATAATGCCAAACAGAAATGAGACGGTAAACCATATTGCAAGCAATATTGAAACAAGCCGCAAGTTCTCCTTCCAATAGCCAGTATTATTATTCATTATTTACTCCTCAGGTGACTAAACAAAAGTTAGTTCGACAGAAAATAAAAGATCTGCTTGCTAACCACCAACAATTATCAACTGTCCCAATATAACAACTTAATGAGCGAAAGCAATAAAATTTATAAGTAGATTAGATATATTAATAGATGGTAATATTTTTAATTTACAAAACAGACTGCTATACACAGTTTATGCATAGCATTTTATTTTTTATTGAAGCTAACATTGACACTACCTATAACTTCCCACGCATGTCCATAAACAATTTCATAGGTCATGGGTAGTACACCTTCATTGCGGAACGTTTCATACTCTGCCACCATTGCCTGCAACCGTTTTTTACCGGTTAAACTATGGCGGCGACCATTTAAAACATTGTGTGCTCCAATGGTTTTTAAATCGCGCATAATTTGATACACGTCTTTGTAAGTAACGGTAATAGTCTCAGTATCCATAACAGGATCCTTAAAACCGGCTTGCAGCAAAGCATCGCCAATATGATGCATATCAATAAAACTGTTCACATGGTTATTGTTATCCACTTTATGCCAGCAGTGCCTTAATTCTTTTAAAGCATCGGGACCAAAGCTGGTAAACAATAAACAACCACCTGGTTTTAAAACCCGCTTAAATTCTGTAAAAGCTTTTATATAATCGTTACACCATTGCACCGTCAAACTGGAAACAATTAAATCGACACTGTTATCGGCTAATGCTATCTTTTCTACATCGCTGCTAACATAACTTATATTATTATCAAGTTCTGTTTTACTACGCGTTTGCTGCAACATACCTGATGCAATATCCAGCGCAATGATCTGCGCAGCTGGATAACGCTGCGCAACATCTAACGTGCAATAACCGGTTCCGGCACCGGCATCCAGAACAACCTGTGGTTCGATCAACATATAATTCAGGCGTTCTAACATTCGGCTTGCAACTTCACGTTGTAAAACTGCGGCTTCATCATAGGCCTGAGCCGCTTTTTCAAAAGCACGCCGTAATAACTTTTTATCAACATAAAAATCGGGTTCAGACATAGATTGTTCTGGCGCTTTACTCATGAGTAAATTCGTTGATCGCCTGTATAAATTCATCTGGATGGGAAATAAAAGGTGCATGCCCCGCACCTTTAATCATCGTGCTTTGTGCATTGCTAAATAACACCTGCATCGCGTCTGCTGCCTGATACGGCATGAGCCGGTCATGTTCACCGCTTATCATTAAGGTGGATTGCGATAATGTTTGTAGCTTTTCTCTTAAATCGGTTTTTTTTAAAATACCCAGGCCACTACGTAATGCCTGCATTGACGGTTCAGGGCGACTGGCAATTGAGCTTTTTAACACTTTAAGTGAATTTTTGTAATCATCTGTACCGAACATTTGTAAGGCCATAAATTTATCAACTGTTTTTTTATAATCCTGTTCCAGTTGTTGTGCGAAACTATCTAATACCGTCGCATCTAAAGCATATGGCCAGTCTGGCTGTTTACAAAAGCAGGCATTCGCTGTTATTAAAATTAATTTTTTTATCTTAACGGGGAAATAACTTAAATAATCCATTGCAACCAGCCCGCCCAATGACCAGCCGGCTAAAATAATATTGTCTGATTCAATACTATTAATCAGCAGATGCAATACTTCACGCATATTATTCAAATCAAATGACTTACTGTTACCTGCTTGCGATTCACCATGGCCAGGCATGTCCACAGCATAGCAATGAAACCGCTTATTGAGTTCAGGTAAGATGCTTTGCCATACACCGCTGTGCAAACCCCAGCCATGAAGCAGTACCAAGGGCGTACCTGAACCTGACTCAGTCACAGCAAGCATAAACTAACAACACCCCTTGTCATTGCGAGAAGGAATTAAAAAATATCCATTTTTTAATTCTGACGCGGCAATCTTGTATCTATTACCACTGACCAGGCAGATTGCCACGCTCATGTTATTCGCTCGCAGTGACAATCGCTTAAAGCAGATAACAACGCATTAACATGCTCTTTTGTATGATTCGCTGAAAAAGTGATACGTAAACGCGAGGTATTTTGTGGCACCGTTGGTGGACGGATAGCACTGATCAATAAACTTTTTTTCTGCAATACTTCACTCAACTTTATTGCTCTATCTGCCGACCCCACAATAAGCGGCTGAATAGCGGTATGGTCACCGTACTCGGGAGCAGCCGCAACCGGTATACCCAGCTCATCACAACCATTTCGGAACTGGGTAATACGCGCCTGTAATTTTTCTCTTAACCCGTCACCCTGTTTAATCAGTTTTAAGCTGGCATGAGTTGCTTCGGCTACCGCGGCAGGCATGGCCGTTGTATAAATATAGCTCCGTGAGAAGTTAATCAAATTTTCTATTAATGCTTCGCTACCTGCAACGAACGCACCGAAGGTGCCAAACGCTTTACCGAATGTGCCAACTAATACAGGCAAATCAGACTGCGATATGTCAGCGTCTACCTCTTCAATAATTCCACGGCCACTTTTTCCCAGTACGCCAATACCATGCGCATCATCAATCATAAGTACCGCATTATTTTTTTTTGTGATGTTAACCAATGCCATTAAATCTGCTTTATCACCGTCCATACTGAATACACCATCACTAATAACAAATTTTGTTTTTGCTTTTGACATGACTAACTGAGTTGCTAACACCTGGTTATCTTTATGTGCAAAGCGTGTGAGCTCGGCACGTGACAACAATGCAGCATCAATGAGTGACGCATGGTTGAGCTTGTCTTCAAAAATTTCATCCTTACGCTCAGTTAATGCACTGAGTACACCGAGATTGGCCATATAACCGGTTGAAAAAAGTAACGCACGCTCCCGGCCAAAAAAATCTGCCAGTTCTTCTTCTAATGCATGGTGTGGTTTTTGGTGGCCCGTCACCAGTTGCGATGCTCCACTACCTACACCGTATTCATCCACTGCTTTTTTAAAGACTTGTTTAACGTCAGGGTGATTGGCCAGCCCTAAATAGTCATTACTGCAAAAATTAACAAGTTTTTTACCATTTATGTTTAGTGTTACGCCTTGCGGTGTTTCAACTAAACGTCGAGACCGGTACAACCGCTGTTGTTGCAGGTTTTGAAGTTTGTCATTTAGTTTTTTATTAAATGTCATTTCTAATTTAGAAGACTATTTATTCTGTCATTCCCGCGAAGAGCCTGTCCCTAGTGTAGACGGGGACGGGAATCTAGCACCGTAAAATCAAGCTTACCTGGATTCCCGCCTTCGCGGGAATGACGACTTACTTTAAACTGCTTCAATCCCTAAACGATCAAATAATGCCTTATCCGTATTCTCACTCGGGTTCGGTGTCGTCAATAATTTTT